>NZ_JBEYXW010000013.1:0-162907 GCF_040645195.1 Saccharomonospora sp. NPDC046836 | reverse complement strand
GCTGCTCAAGCGGCAGATGTACGGAAGAGCCGGCTTCGCTCTCCTGCGCCACCGCATCCTCCTCGGATAACCACCACCGGAAGTGCGCCAGAGCCGTTCGCTGCACAGACCCGGTGTCGGGCTATGGACGGACCGAGAACCAGTGGGTCCCCGATCAGGCACATACCGGAGACTTCACCGTCGAGTCGATCGACACCACGGTGAGCCTGCAGGGAACCGCCGACAGCACCAGTATCTGCAAGAGCGACGCGGGTGCGCCGGTGCTGAGCGGCGGGAAACTCGTTGCCGTTGCCAGCCTCTCCCATCAGGCCGGCTGCCTGTTGCCACGGCTGATCGCAACCGTTCTGACCAGCGACTGTGGCGGCGCGTCAGGCCCGGCACCTTCGCTGTCCTCAGAGCACAGGTCCGTCAGCACCGCGTTTGGCAAGTCCAGCAACAAGATTCCCGCCAGCGGCGGCAACGTCGAGCACAGAGCCACAACGATGTCGATCATGAGGCAAAACCACCGTGATCTCTGCGTAGACGAGGTGCCCGTCAGTCATCCGGTGAGCGGCCTGGCCGCCGCGATGAAGGCGTACCACGGCTCCCTCCGGCAGCACGCGTGTCCGTCCATAAAGGACTTTGCAGGACTGGAAGTAGAACCCGCTCAGGTGGTCGTCGAAGTCGATGTGTAGCCACTCACAGCCGGCGGCACGGGCATGCTGCACAGCAGTCGCGATCAGCTCGGTGCCAATATTGCGGTCCGCGCCCACTTGGCCACCACGGTGTCGAGGATGAAAGCGTGCACCCCGCTGTCCCACGCCACATTCACGAACCCCACCAGTGTGTCGCCCTCGCGAGCGCACGCCCAGCCGAGACTGTGCCGGTTCAGTTGAGCATGCCAGTCGATGTCCAGGAACCGGTGGTCGAAGCCCTCGGCGTGCAGCACGTTGACCACCGCGTTTTCGAACTTGCCCCGCCACTCATATGTGATCACCACGCCGCGATTCTGAAGCCGACTACCTCGTTGACTGACTAACGCACGAAGGTCCGGCAAAACGGTTGCCCGACGTCGTCACGCTGATCGAGTCGTTCTACCGCCTGCCGACGGAATTGTCCGGCGGTCTGAACCCAACTGGCCAGGCCTCCTGGCATCCGTTGAGCACCGTAAGACGAACGGAGACACAACGGAGACACCAGCGAGGACCACCGCCAAGCAAAATGGCAGCAAGATAGCGAAAAACCCCAGGTCAGCGACCTGGGGTGGAAGTGCGCCATCAGGGACTCGAACCCCGAACCCGCTGATTAAGAGTCAGCTGCTCTGCCAATTGAGCTAATGGCGCTTGTCCTGTCGAGGGCGCGTGTTCGTGCCCCGGCGACGAGCAAAACAGTAGCACGCCTGCCCGGAGTCCCAGACGGGGGGCTGGACAAGCGGTCTAGCTGGGGGAGCGTGGCTGACCCCTCCACACACTGCGACGAATGGGGCAGACTGGTCCCACTTCTGGGGCAATGTTTGATCAAGAAATGGATGGTTGGTGATGGAACGTCGGGGGCGTAGGCCGATCTTGGGGGCCCGGCTGGTTTCAATCGTGACAGTAGGGGGAGCTTTGCTCGCCGGCTGTACGTCGGCGGCGGAAGACAGATCCGCGCCGGAACCGACCTCAGCTCCACCGAAGCCGGTGGAGCTGAGTTTGTCTGTCCATCAGGGTGCTGACGAGGTGGAGCCTGGTCAGCCGGTGATCGCCACCGCGGCGAACGGCCGGATCATGGAAGCTTCGCTGGTCGGCAAGCACGGCACCGTCGTCAAGGGTGCGATCAGCCCGGATGGTGCCTCGTGGCAGTCGAACGAGCCGCTCGGCTATGGCAAGACCTACACGCTCACCGCGACCGCGCGTGGTGCGGATGGTGAGCCGGCCACCACGAAGTCGACCTTCACGACGGCGACCCCCGAGCGGGAGGTCGCCGTTTCGATGAATGTGCAGGACGGGCAGACGGTCGGCGTGGGGATGCCGTTGATCTTCACCTTCACCGGCGCGGTCGCCGACAAGGTCGCGGCGGAGAAGGCGCTGGAGGTCACCACCGAGCCGCAGATCGAGGGCGCTTTCCGCTGGTTCGGTGACGAGCGGGTCATCTGGCGGCCGAAGGAGTACTGGCCCTCCGGCACCACGGTGTCGGTGAACGCGGCGATCTACGGCAAACACCTCGGCGACGGTGTCTTCGGCACCGCGGACACTTCAGCGCGGATGACCATCGGCGACAAGCTGGTTGCCGTCGCGGATGGCGACACCTACCAGATGAAGGTGTATGTCAACGACCGGGAGGTCAGGTCGCTGCCGGTCTCGATGGGTAAGCCGTCGACCTCGACGCCCAACGGGACCTACACCCTCATGAGCGAACACACCGGCTACGTGATGGATTCGAGTACTTACGGCGTCGCCGTGAACAGCAGTGCCGGTTACCGCCTCGTGGTGGACTACGCGGTACGGATGTCCGACAGCGGCATCTTCTACCACTCGGCGCCGTGGTCGCTCGCTCAGCAGGGCAACACCCACACCAGCCACGGCTGCATCAACCTCTCGACCGAGAACGCCGCCTGGCTGATGAAGCTCTCGCAGCCGGGGGATCTGCTGACGGTGCTGAACGCGGGTGATCAGGTTCTCGAGCCGACCGACGGCTGGAGTGTCTGGCAGCTGTCGTGGGAGGAATGGCTGGCTAACGCGGCCGGTCGCTGATCCGGGAAAGCAGCGAGGCCACCGGAGCGGTTCCGGTGGCCTCGACCTGGAAAACATTGGGGTGAGTGACGGGACTTGAACCCGCGGCCCCCTGGACCACAACCAGGTGCTCTACCGACTGAGCTACACCCACCATGCGAGGAACTGCCTGAGCACCTCGGCTGCAATATCGTAGCGTGCCGCCTCAGCCGGGTCGCGCGGGGTCGGTCAAGAGTTCGTGCGGAGCACAGCCTCGGCCGCTGCCCTGGCCTCCTCGGTGGTCGGCCCGGGCTGCGGGACGAACGCGGTCCTGCGGTAGTACTCCAGCTCGCCGATCGATTCCCTGATGTCAGCGAGTGCCCGGTGGGCCAACCCCTTTTCCGGCTTGGCGTAGTAGATCCGCGGGTACCAGCGTCGTACCAGCTCCTTGATCGACGACACGTCCACCATGCGGTAGTGCAGGTAGGCGTCCAGCTCAGGCATGTCGCGGGCGATGAACCCCCGGTCGGTGCCGATCGAGTTGCCGGCAAGTGGCGCGGTCTGCGGATCGGGCACGTGCTCGCGGACGTAGGCGAGCACCTGCTGCTCCGCCTCCTCCAGCGTGACCGTCGAGCGGCGTACCTCTTCGGTGAGCCCGGAATGTGCGTGCATGTCGCGCACCACATCGGGCATGTTCGCCAGCATCTCGTCGCTGGCGTGCACGACGAGGTCGAGCCCCGCGCCGAGTATCCGCAGCTCGGCATCGGTGACGAGCACAGCGATCTCGATGAGGGCGTCCTTGGCGAGGTCCAGCCCCGTCATCTCACAATCGATCCAGACAAGACGGTCGGTCACGCGGCAACATTAACGTGGCGCGGTTGGGCCCGCCCGTCACGTGCCGTTCTCAATGTTGTTGATGATGGTTTTCGCATCGTTGATGGGGATTGCGAAGCCGAGTCCGACGCTGCCGCCCGAGGGTGAGTACATGGCCGAGTTGAGGCCGACGACCTCGCCTGCCATGTTCACCAGCGGACCGCCGGAGTTGCCCTGGTTGATCGGGGCGTCCGTCTGGATGGCCGTGTAGCTCGGGGTGTTGCTGGCCGAGTTGAAAGTCTGCCTGCCGAACGGCGTCTGCTGTTGCTGGCCGCTGCCGATGTCGGAGAGTTTGCGGTCCACCGCGCTGACGATGCCCGAGGTCACGGTGTTCTGCAGGCCCTCGGGAGAGCCGATGGCCACGACCTGCTGGCCCACCTGGACCCTGCTCGAGTCGCCGAGCTTGGCCGCGGTGAGCCCGCTGGCACCCTGGGCCTGCAGGACGGCGATGTCCGCTGTGCTGTCGGCGCCGAGCACACCGGCCTGGTACTTCGTGCCGTTCGACAGCGTGATCGTCACGTCGCCGACCGCGTTGTTCACCACGTGTGCGTTGGTGAGGATCTTGCCGTCTGCGCTGAGGATCACGCCGGAGCCGATGGCCTCGCCGCTCTGGGTCTGTGCGTTGATCTGGACGACGCTGGGCAGCAGGTTCTCCGCTACCGAGCTGACGTCTCCGCTGGCGTTGGACACTGTCTGCCCGGTGGCAGAACCGAGCGCGCTGGTGCTCGTGTTGGAACCGCCATCGGTCGCCGACACGATCGCCGCCCCGCTCGCCCCGCCAACGATCGCGGCGACAACGGCTGCGCTGGTCACGAGCACACCGACTTTGCCGGATATCGTCCGCTTCTTCGCCGGGGCCGGCGCCGGATACGGCGGCCCGTACGGTTGCTGGGCCCCTCCGGGCTGCTGCGCGAACAACGGGTTCGGCCGCTGCTGGTTTGCCTGTGGGTTCTCGTCCATACTTCGAGGTTGTCGCGATTTCGTGAGAGCAGGCTGAGGGGTGCCAATCACTTCGCTGAGAGTCCGATCGCGATCGCGGCCCACTGGCTGGGGCGCACGGTCGCGGCGGGCATCGCCGGATCGACCCCGCAGCCGCGCAGAATCCCGTGCGCCCTGCTGCCCGTCACCGCTGAGACGATCGCCCGAGTGCTGCGCCGGGGTGCCCGGTAGGCGCCATCCAGCAGCGCCCACACCACCCGTTCGGCGTCGCGGCTGAGCCCTTCGCGACGCCGGATGAGCAGGTGCGCGGAATCGACGGTGGGCGCGGGGCGGAAGTGCCGCGCCGGGACACGCTGGCGCAGGCCGATGTCGAACCTGGCGGCCCACCAGGCCTGTTCCCTGGAGCGCGGCAGGGACGTGGCGAGCCGCTTGGCGAAACCCCACTCCACGATGAGTGCCGCGCGGTGCAGTGCCGTGGCGTGATCACCGAGCAGGCGGCGCATGAGGACTGTCGATATCGAGTACGGAATGCTCGACACGACAAGGAATCGCTTGCGCGGTAAGGGGTAGGTGCGTGCGTCACCGTTGATCACCCGGACGTTGTCGTTGCCCGCGAGGCGCTTGCTGAGCTGGTTGGCGAACGCGGCGTCTCGTTCGACGGCGATCACCCGCGCTCCTGTTCTGGCCAGCGGCCCGGTGATTGCGCCGAGCCCGGCGCCGAAGTCGACGACGAGGTCGACGGGGCGGGGTGCGCAGGATCGGATGAGATCGTCCGCGATGCGGGCGGAGGCCAGAAAATGGACGCCGGAAGGGTTGGGAGACGCCTGTTTCCGGGCAGGGCGGCGCGGTCGTGAATACGGCATGGTGCTGCTCCGTCATGAACGAGGGGGAGCGCGCCACACGGGGCGCGCGCGGACGTCATGGCGCAGCGACCGAAGCCGGTCACAGAGGCGATGCGAAGAACGGCACGTGGCGCCCGCTGCTCAGCGGGACGCCAAGAATGGTGCCGGAAAAAGACTTACAGCCGCTGCGTTCAGGCGCGGCGCGGCCGAGGCCGCACGAACGCCACGCAGCTGTGGCCCAAAGTTCCCATGGCGCAGACGCTAGCAGTGCGCGCAACCGATTTTTGGCTGGAAGCGGCGGAAAGTGCCCGTTCGTACGGGGATCGGGCACGAACGGATCCGTTGGCACAGTTAGCACTCCCGGATGTCGGTGATCGGTCCTACGGTCGCCTTCAACAGGTTCATCCGGCTTCACCGAAAGGACATTGCGATGATCACGACCACTGCCGTAGCACCGACCACTGTGGAGATAACGGTCCCCGGCGGCATCGACCTCGCTCGCTGCGCGGCCTTCCGTCCCGGCTTCGTACCCGACGCCGCGGTGGCCGACAGCGAGCCGGGGACGCTCGGCCTCGCGTTCGCTGTGGAGGGCAGCTGGGACCACGTCGGGGTGCTCGTACGGCAGCGGGCACCCGATGTGGTGAGTGTGGAGCTCGTGGCGCCGCCGGACACCGTGCTGGCCGCCGTCTCGCAGGTTCGCCGGATGCTGTCTCTCGATCTCGACGGGAACCGGTTCGCCGTGGTCGCCGCAGGCGATCCGGTGCTGGGCGTGCTGCGCGCACGAAACCCCGGACTCCGGCCCATGCTGTTCCACTCGCCGTACGAGGCCGCGTGCTGGGCGATCCTCTGCCAGCGTAATCGGATGAGCCAGGCCGCGCGGCTCATGCAGCAGCTCGCCGAGCGGTTCGGGCGACGCGTCGAGGTGGGTGACCGGCGGCTCACCTCCTTCCCGGCTCCTGACGTCCTGCGAGATCTCGATCAGCCGCCCGGGCTGTCACACGAGCGGACCCAGCGGCTCGTCGCGATCGCCGGGGCGGCGCGAGCGGGTCTACTCGACGGAGCGGCGTTGCGCGAGATGGCAGCCGAGGACGCCCTGACGCTGGTGCGGCAACTGCCGGGTATCGGCCCGTTCTCGGCCGAGCTGATCGTCTCGCGCGGAGCCGGGCATCCCGATGTGTTCCCCGCATACGAGACCCGCTTGCACACGGTCATGGCCGCTGCCTACCGCACGCACGAGCTGGACGAACTCGAGGCGATCGCGAAGCGCTGGCAGCCGTACCGCAGTTGGGCCTCGTTCCTGCTTCGCGCGGTCGCGCCGTTCGGCGGGCAAAGCCGCGAACGATAGCGGGGCGCGCAAGCGAACCGAGGAAAGGGGGTGACGAAGAGCTGACAGGTGCTGTGGTGAGCTGACCCGCGTGCAGTGGGCCCTCAACGACAGCGAAATCCTGCGAGCGTTCGGACTCGACGCGGGTACCACCGGCAACATCGCGCTGGTCACCGGTGTGGTCGCGTTGCTCGTCGTGCTCGTGCGTACGCCGTGGCGGCTCGCGCGCAATGTCGTCACGATCGTGCACGAGGCGGGCCACGCCGTCATCGCGGTACTGGCGGGCCGCCGCCTGCAGGGTATCCGGCTGCATTCGGATACCTCCGGTGTGACCGTCTCCCGCGGCAAGCCCGAAGGGCCCGGCATGGTGCTCACGACACTCGCCGGGTATCCGGCGCCGGCAGTACTGGGCCTTGCTTTCGCGGGCCTGGTCTCGGTGGGGAACCTGAGCGCGGTTCTGGCCATCGCGGCGGCGCTGCTGCTGGGTGTGCTGGTCATGGTGCGCAATGCCTACGGCGTGTTCGCGGTGGTCGTCTCGGCTGCGGTGCTGGGCGGTGTCGCTCTGCTCGCCGGTCCCGGCGTGCAGGCAGCATTCGTGTACCTGATGGCGTGGTTCCTGCTGCTCGGCGCGATCCGGCCCGTGTTCGAGCTTCAGGCGAAACGCAGACGGGGTGCTGCCCGCGACTCCGATGCCGACCAGCTGGCGCGGCTGACCGGGGTCCCCGCGGCGATCTGGCTTCTCGTGCTCGGAGTCCTCACGGGCACCTGCTTCGTGCTCGGCGGGATGCTGCTCATCGAGCCCGCGATGGCAGGTCCGCTGTAACAGCGGACCGCGCCGACGGGTAGGCGGACCAGCTCGGAAGCCGTTTCAGGACGTGCGGCAGACTGATGTGCTGACACCCCGTGTGGGGAGGCAGTTGTGAGTCGCGCGTCGCGACGAGCGGTGGAGAGGGCTGTGCTGTGACGGACGAGGTCGCCAAGGCTGTCGAAGAATGCGCACGGGCGGCGAAGCGGGCAGCTCCGTCGCTGGCCGCGGCGTCTGACAACGCGATCGATACCGCGCTGGGCCTCATGGCGCAGCGGCTCCTGGACCACCGCGCTGAGGTGCTCGAGGCCAACGCCGCCGATGTCGCCAGGTCCCGCGCCGACGGGATGAGCGCCGGCCTGCTCGACCGGCTCACCATCACCGAGGAGCGGCTGACCGGCATGGCCGAGCAGTTGCGGCTGCTCGCAGGTGCACCGCACCAGGAGCGGTCCATCGAGGTGTCCACACTCGACGGTGGGCTGCGGCTGGTGGAGCGCAGGCGTCCGGTCGGCGTCATCGGCGCCAACTACGAGGCGCGGCCTAACGTCACGGTCGACGTGGCCTCGCAGCTGGTGAAGTCGCGCAACGCGGGTGTCCTGCGGACCGGCTCGGCTGCACTGGGGTCGGCACAGCGCCTGCTCGAAGTGGTCATCGCTCCGGCGCTGGCCGAGGCCGGCATCGACGCTGATGTCGTCCAGTTGGTACCCAGGGTGGAGCGCTCCGCGGCGGCCGCACTGGTGCGGTTGCCGGGCCTGGTGCCGCTGGTGATCCTGCGCGGCAGTGGTGAGAGTACGCGGGCGCTGGCCACCGAGGCGGCCACGCACGGTGTGCGGACGCTCGCGCATGCTGACGGTGGTGGTGTGCTGTACGTCGACGCCGCTGCCGACCCCACGACGGTGCGCTCGCTCGTGGAACGCAGCCTTGACCGGCTCGGGGTGTGTAACCGGCTGAACCTGTTGCTGATCAACTCCGCGGTGTACGACGAGATCTGGCCGCGGGTGTCGGATGCGCTCGCCGAGCGCGGGGTCAGCCCCTCCCTGCCGCCCCACGAGCACCCGATCGGCTACGAGTGGGCACTCGACTCCGACCGGGAGGCCACCGTCACCGTGGCGCAGGTCGACAGCATCGCCGAGGCAGTGTCGATCGCCAACGAGCAGACCTCCGGACTCGCGGCCGGGATCGCTACGGAGGACGCGGCCGCAGCAGAGGCCTTCTTCGACGGTTACCAGGGCACCGGTGTGTTCTGGAACGCGCCGACCCGGCTGCTGGACGGCTTCAAGCTCCTTGCGGTGCCGGAGACCGGCATCAACCTCGACAAGGTGCCAGGCCCCCGCGGCCCGGTCACCTACACCGACCTGTATGTCCGCCAGTACGCGGTGCAGCCCGCTGAGCGCTGAGAAGATCGGCACTCTGTCCGGTCAGTACCCTCGACACCTCGTACCTGCCCAGGGGCTCGACGGGCGTGGCGTCGCCGAACCCATCCCCCTGGATCAGGAGGTCCCACCATGGCTGAGAACGACGAGGACAACAACGCAACCTTTGCCGACCTCGCGCTACGCAAGGAACTGGTCGACGCACTGACGGGGCTCGGCTACGAGGAGCCGACGCCCATCCAGCGCGCCGCCATCCCGCCGCTGCTGGAGGGCCGCGACCTGGTCGGGCAGGCGGCGACCGGCACCGGTAAGACCGCGGCCTTCGCGTTGCCGATCCTGCAGCGCATCACCCAGCATGGCGAGGGCCGTAAACCCAAGGCGCTCGTGCTCACGCCGACCCGCGAGCTCGCCGTTCAGGTCTCCGAAGCCATGCACCGCTACGGCCACGAGCTCGGGACCCGGGTGTTGCCGATCTACGGCGGGCAGCCGATCGGCAGGCAGCTGAAGGCACTGGAGCGTGGCGTCGACGTCGTCATCGCGACGCCTGGCCGCGCGCTCGACCACATGGCACGGGGAACGCTGTCGCTCAGCGAACTGGGCATGGTCGTGCTGGACGAGGCCGACGAAATGCTCGACATGGGTTTCGCCGAGGACATCGAGGCGATCTTCGCCGAAATCCCGCAGGAACGGCAGACGATGCTGTTCTCGGCGACGATGCCGCCGCGCATCAGCGGGATGGTCAAGCACTACCTGCGTGACCCGGTGCGCATCGAGCTGGGCCGCAAGGAATCCGCGGTGGGACAGCCGTCGCCGATCCAGCAGAGCGCCTACGTGGTACCGCGAGGGCACAAGCCGGCGGCGCTCGGGCGCGTGCTCGATGTCGAGGCGCCGGTCGCCGCGATCGTGTTCTGCCGTACGCGCGAGGAGGTCGACCAGCTCACCGAGACGCTCAACGGCCGCGGCTACCGCGCGGAGCCGCTGCACGGCGGCATGAACCAGCAGCAGCGCGACCGCGTCGTGGAGCGGCTGCGGGCAGCCACCGCCGATCTCGTCGTGGCCACGGACGTCGCCGCGCGCGGTCTGGACATCGAGCAGCTGACCCACGTGGTCAACTACAACGTCCCCAGCGCGCCGGAGGCGTACGTGCACCGCATCGGCCGGGTCGGCCGAGCCGGGCGCGAGGGCACCGCCATCACCCTGGTAGAGCCGCGTGAACACCGCATGCTCAAGACGATAGAGCGGGTCACCGGACACCGGATCGCGGCGCAGAAGCTGCCGACGATCGCCGACCTGCGGGCGCAGCGGCTCGAACAGACCAGGGCCGCGCTGTGGGAGAGCTTGCAGGACGAGGACGGGCTGGACCGCTACCGCACCGTGGTGGAGCCGCTCGCCGAGGAGTACGACGTCATCGAGGTGGCGCTGGCGGCGGTGAAGCTGGCCCACGAGGCGGCAGGCACCGTCAACGACGAGGAGGAGATCCCCGAGGTCGCCGTGTGGCCGCCCACCGAGGGAAAGCGTGGCCGGCGCGAGGGGCCCGGTGGCCGGGAGCAGCGCCGCGGACGGGCTGCTGCACGTGGCATGACCCGGCTTTTTGTCGGTGTCGGCAGGACTTCCGGGGTCCGGCCACAGGATCTGGTGGGTGCCATCGCCGGAGAGTCCCAGCTGCGCGGCCGCGACATCGGCGCCATCGACATCGCCGACCGGTTCTCGCTGGTCGATGTTCCGGAAGCCGCCGCAGACGATGTCATCGCAGCCCTCAAGGGCACCACCATCAAGGGCCGGAAGGCGACCATCCGCCGGGAGCGCTTCTAGCTGTAGGAGCGCTGAACGTTGGTGACGCCGAGCTTGGGCCGTGAAGCGGGCGGCTGACCGGGCTTCCTCGCTGGTGAACTCACACGCGTAGAGGAGTTCTTCGGCCAGGATGCGCTGATACCGCTCGACTTTCCCGTTGCGTCGAGGGGTGGGGCTTGTGACGTCAAGGTGGGCAATGTGCCCAGGCCAGCGAGCAGTGATCCGGGCATGGGCGAGGGCCGTCGGCAGCCGGAGTGAGTTCGCCCAGGCGTACTCGGGTCCGCGGCAATCGCGGCGTTGGCGTACGCCGTCGAAGCCATAGACGCCGGCTGCCGGCTGCTCGTGCCGGTTCAACCGGCACGAGCAGGGGAGGCGGCGAGGTCGGTTTACGCGACGGCGGTCCCCTCGAGCTCGACCATCTGACCGGGGATCGCGAGCCGTACCACCCCGAGCATCGTGGTGGTCGGCGCCACCCTGGCGGCGCCCAAGCGCGACACCAGCACGCCGTAGTGCTGGAAAAGCAGATCGACGTCGGTGGTGTAGACGTTGAGCCGTACGAGGTTCGTGACGGACATTCCGGCCTCGCCGAGCACGGCCTCCAGGTTGTCGAGGCTCAGCGCCAGTTGGCCCGTCATGTCACCGTCATGCTGGGGCTTACCGTCGCTGCTCATCGCGGTCTGCCCGGAGCAGCACAGGGTGCGGGTGTGCCCGGAGACGATCTCACCCTGGTTGAATCCCATCTCCACCGACCACGTCACCGGGTTGACTGCCGTTCGTTCCAATGCCACATCAGCTCCATTCGATTCATTGGGCGTACATACGAAAGCCTCCCAACGAATCACGACATCCTGTGTCGTGTATTCCCGTAGAGTTTCCGTATGCGCGCCGACCGGTTGGTCTCGCTGGTGCTGCTGCTGCGCCAGCGCGGTCGACTGTCCGCGGCCACGCTGGCCCGCGAGCTGGAGGTGTCCACCCGCACCGTGCTGCGTGACATCGAGGCGCTGTCCGCAGCCGGTGTCCCGGTCTACGCCGAACGCGGCCGGCACGGTGGTTTCGCGTTGCTGCCCGGTTTCCAGACAGAGCTCACCGGACTGAACCACGACGAGGCGCTCGCCCTGCTGGTCGCCGGATCACGGCGTGGCGCGCAGGTATTCGGCCTCGGCTCGGCGCTCGCTTCGGCCATGCTCAAGGTGGTTGACGCGCTGCCCGAGGGCTATCGGGACACCGCAGCCGGCGCGGCGCAGCGATTGCTCATCGATCCGGAGACTGACCTCCTCTCGCGGCGCATGGTCGCCGAGGAGATGCCCGACACCGTAGTGGCCGAGGTCCGGCGCGCGGTGTTCGCCGGACACAAGCTGCGCATCCACTAGGCGGCTGTGGACCAGACCCCGAAGTGGCGCACCGTGGACCCGATCGGCCTTGTCACCGTACGCGACCAGGGCTACTTGCTGGCCACGAGATCTGGCGCGGACCGCACCTACCGGCTGTCCCGGGTGTTGGCCGCCGAGGAAATCGACGAACCCGCACAGCGACCAGACCGGGTCGATCTGGACCGGGCCTGGCAGGAACGCAGCACACGGTTTCGGACCGGCGGCGACCAAGTCGCCGTGCTGGTGCGGGTGAACCCGGCGCGGCGTGAGGACCTGGTGGGCACCGCGCCGGCCGTCCGCGCCGAAGAAACCGACGCGGACGGCTGGCTGCGACTGGAGGTGACCTTCCAAGATTCGAGACACGCCGAATGGGCGCTATGGCAGCTCACCACGAACGCGGAGGCCCTCGCCCCGCAGTGGTTGCGCACCTCCCTGCGCAACCGTGCCGCCGCGATCGCCACCTGCTACGGAGTGTCATCCTGAGCAGCTACTAGCCAACCCGGCGCCGGCTCGACCACTACGCGACACCGGCGTGGAGTTCAAACCCGGCGCTCGCCGTGCGTGGCCGCCGCCTCCACTGCCTCGCACGCCGGCCAGACCCGAATCGTCAGCGGCGAGACGTGGGGCCGATCGGCACTCGCGCTGTTACCTACTCGCGGTGCGGCTCGGCGCCGACCGACGCGGTGGCCCGTTGTTCGGTGGACGCGGATTCGTCTGCGCCGTTGAGTGCCGAGTTCGCCTGTGCGAGCATCCCGCGCGCGGCGTGTACCTGGTCGGCGATCTTCGTGCGGAGCGTGCGCAGCGCCTGCACCCTGGCCCTGGCCTCGGTGATCCGCTGGTTGGCCTTCTCCGTTGCCTCCCGCAGCCTGCGGGAGGCCTCTTCGGTCGCCTCCCGGACCCGGCGGTTGGCCTCCTCGGTCGCCTCGGCTACGCGTGCGTTCGCCTCGCTGATCGAGTTCTGCTTGCGCCGGTTGGCATCCTCGATGGATTCGCGCTGCCTGCGCTCGATCTCGCTCCGAGCCTTCGCCTGCTCGTCGGCGACCTCCTTGCGAATGGCGGCGGCCTCGTCGGTGGCCTCGCGCACACGCCGTTCGGCCTCCGCCTTGCTCGCCGCCTCCTGCTCGGCCAGCACGCGCATCGCCTCGGTGCGCCGCGTCGCCATCGCGATCTCGAAGTCTTCCTCGACCTGCGTACGGCGTTCCTCGGACTCGCGGTCGAGACGGTCGCGTTCCTTCTTGGCATCGGTCGTGATGGTCTCGGCTTCTGCGCGCGCGTCCGCGAGTACCTTGCGATGCTCGGCTTCCATCTGCTTGCGTCGCTCGGCCAGTTCGGTGAGCAACTGCTCGTAGCGGGCGCGCATGGCGCTGGCATCGGATTCGGCCTTCGCGCGGATGTGCCCCGCCTCCGCCTCGGCCCGTGCCTTGGTGTCGTTGGCCTCTTCCTGCGCCAGCCGGAGCATCCGCTGCAGGCGCTCGGAAAGTCCCTCGATCGTCGTCGGCGGCTGGGCGAGGCGTTCGACCTGTCCGCGCAGGTCGTCGATCTCGATCCGCGCGACCTCGAGCTGGCGCGCCAGATCCCCGGCCTGCGAGATGGCAGCATCCCGGTCGGACGCCAGCATCTTGAGCTCGCCGTCCAGTCGCTCCAGATGCTCGTCGACCTGCGGCCGGCTGTAACCACGCTTCTCGAAGTCGAAGCCTGCCCCCAGCGGCACGAGCTCCCGTTCCTCGCCAAGGCTCATGTCCCCACCCTAACGGGCCCGGTGGACTACCTGCCGCGGAACGTCGGTATGGCCTGGATGTGCCTGGCGTGGAGTGGTGGTCGCGGATGCCGTGGTCTTGTTTCAGCAGAAGTTTGACCGGCTGGCCAATCAAGGCGCACCATAGGAGCGGGACCGCGTTTCACGGTTTCCCGCGGTGAGTTCACCAGCGGGTTCACCGCGTCCGTTGTGACTCATGGAGGTGATCAC
Source organism: Saccharomonospora sp. NPDC046836 (assembly GCF_040645195.1). Taxonomy (NCBI): domain Bacteria; kingdom Bacillati; phylum Actinomycetota; class Actinomycetes; order Pseudonocardiales; family Pseudonocardiaceae; genus Saccharomonospora; species Saccharomonospora sp. NPDC046836. Next base: position 148,955 of record NZ_JBEYXW010000013.1, on the reverse strand, counting down.
GATGGCTCAGCTCTCGGCACGTCCCTGGACGCGTCCCCACGACTGGGCAGAGGTCGTCCTTGGTGTGGTGCTGGCGCTCTCGCCCATCTGGATGACCACGAGTACCGCCGCGATGTGGACGATGATCGTGCTCGGTGTACTCATCGCGCTCGACGGTCTGCTCTCGCTCGCGATGCCCGGCCTGGTCTACGGCGAGGGCGTGCAGGTGGTCCTCGGCGTGCTCGCCTTCATCTCGCCGTGGGTCATCGGCTACATGTCCTTCACCGGTGCCGCGTGGACGACCTGGATCATCGGCGCGCTGACGATCCTGGCTGGGGCGGCAGCCCTGCCGGTCGCCACCGCCGCGCACCGCATGGTCGGCCAGCACTGAGCGGACCGGCTGGCCCCGGCCTCGCTGGGGCCAGCGTGGGCGCCCTCCGCGCTATCGTGGCGCCAATGGCTCAGACCGAAGGGGGAGAGATGGCTCGCCGTGGAGCCGACGATCCCTCGGCACGGGACCGCATCCTCCTCGCAGCTGAGCGCCTCTTCGCGGAGCTCGGCTTCGACGCGACCCCGACCTCGCGCATCGCCGAGGTCGCCGGTGTGCCCAAGGGGCTCGTGCACTACTACTTCCGCCGCAAGCGCGACCTGCTGACGGCGCTCGTCGAGCAGTTGCCGGACGAGCGCATCGAACCCGCACACGTTGTGGTGCCAGGCGACATGGGGGAGAGCCTGCGCAGGCTCGTCGCCGAGCTCGACCGCCGCCTGTTCGCCTCCCGGGTACTGTCTCACCTGCTGTGGCGCGAGGCCGACACCCACCGCGCGGTGCGTGAGGCGCTGCAGTCCCGGTACGAGGTGCTCGTTGAGCAGGTTCGTTCCGTGATCATCGCCGCGGCAGGGGAGGGCGCCCTGCCGGCAGCCGACGTCGACAGCGCGGCGGCGCTGCTCGCACTGGCCGTCAGCTACCGGCACTCAGTGGCGCGGCATACGGGGGACGCCTCGCACGACCGGATGGAGCGCGAGCTGACGTTCATCGCCGGCGCCCTCTCCGCACGGGTGGCCCAGCACTAGCGAGCGGGCTCGACCAGTTCCACCAGCACGCCGCCGGCATCCTTCGGGTGGACGAAGTTGATCCGGCTGCCGGCTGTGCCCCGCCGTGCTTGCGGGTAGAGCAGGCGCAGGCCCTTGCTGCGCAAGGCTTCTGCTGCCGCGTCGACGTCGGTGACCCGGTAGGCCAGCTGCTGCAGGCCGGGTCCCTTGGTGTCGAGGAACTTCGCGATCGTCGAATCCGGTCGCAACGGCGCGAGCAGCTGGATGGCGGGCCCCGCGCTGTCGCCGGGCGCACGCAGCATGGCCTCCTGCACACCCTGCTCCTCGTTGACCTCGGTGTGGGTGGCCTCGAGGCCGAAGTTCTCGGCGTAGAACGCGATGGCCGCATCGAGATCAGCGACGGCGATGCCGACATGGTCGATTGTGGTGATGAACGGCTTCAGTTCCTCCTGCATAACGGCAGGATAGGGGTGGGACGTGCGTTTGTTCACAAAGTGTGATTGCGGTTTCGCACACGATTCAGATCGGTACCCGGCCGGTATCGTCAGCGTGAGTCACATCGCAATGAGGCAGCACGCCCTTGGGCAGTCAGGAGGCAGTTGTGTCCGGTTCCGTGATCCTGGGTGCGGCCCGCACGCCGATCGGTCGGCTGCTCGGCTCCTTGAAGGACTTCTCCGGGGCTCAGCTGGGCGGCCTCGCCATCAAGGCGGCACTGGAGCGTGCCGGCGTGGCGCCGGATGCGGTGCAGTACACGATCATGGGGCAGGTCCTCACCGCGGGCGCGGGCCAGATCCCGGCACGGCAGGCCGCCGTGGCCGCCGGCATCCCGATGGACGTTCCCGCGCTCACGATCAACAAGGTGTGCCTCTCCGGTGTCGACGCCATCGCGCTGGCGGACCAGCTCATCCGCGCGGGGGAGTTCGATCTCGTGGTCGCGGGTGGGCAGGAGTCCATGACACAGGCCCCGCACCTGCTGCCGAAGTCGCGCTCCGGCTTCAAGTACGGCGACACGACGCTCGTCGACCACATGGCCCACGACGGCTTGTTCTGCGCGTTCGACCAGGTCGCCATGGGCGCCTCGACGGAGAAGTACAACGCCCGCTACGGCCTGACCCGTGCCGAACAGGATGCCTTCGCCGCCCGGTCGCACCAGCGGGCCGCCAAGGCGATCGCGAATGGGGCGTTCGCCGACGAGATCGTGAACGTGGAGATCCCGCAGCGGAAGAAGGCCCCGATCGTCTTCAGCACTGACGAGGGTGTGCGCGCCGATACGACCGTCGACGGTCTCGCGGCGCTGCGGCCCGCGTTCGCCGCCGATGGCACCATCACCGCGGGCTCCTCCTCGCAGATCTCCGATGGCGCTGCCGCGGTGGTGGTGGCGAGCAGGGCCAAGGCCGAGGAGCTCGGCATCACTCCGCTCGCGGAGATCGGCGCCCACGGCGTCGTCGCCGGCCCGGATGCGAGCCTGCACGAGCAGCCCGCCAACGCCATCAAGGCCGCGCTGGCCAAGGCGAAGCTCGACGCCGGCGCACTCGACCTCGTGGAGATCAACGAGGCGTTCGCCGCGGTCGGCGTCGTGTCGACGCAGAAGCTCGGGGTGGATCCGGAGATCGTGAACGTCAATGGCGGCGCCATCGCGCTCGGTCACCCCATCGGCGCCTCGGGGGCGCGGTTGGTCGTGCACCTGGTCCACGAGCTGCGCCGCCGCGGCGGCGGGCTCGGCGCGGCCGCCTTGTGCGGTGGCGGCGGCCAGGGCGATGCCCTGCTGCTGCGCGTCCCGAAGAGCTAGCCGCCGGGCAGGCCGTCAGCGAGGTCGCTGAGCTGGTCGGGCGGGCACGGGAGGGGCAGCACCGTGCCATCGCCCGGTTGATCTCGCTGGTGGAGGACGGTCACCCCGCGCTGCGCGCGGTCGCGGCGGCGCTGCTGCCCTACACCGGCAACGCCGAGATCCTCGGGCTCACTGGCTCGCCAGGTCCCGGCAAGTCGACCTCGCTGTCGATGCTCGTCCCGGTGCTGCGCGGCGGCGGGAAGCGGGTCGGGGTGCTGGCGATCGATCCTTCGTCGCCGTTCAGCGGCGGAGCGTTGCTCGGCGACCGCATCCGGATGGCCGAGCACGCCACGGCCTGCGGTGTGGTCCGGCGGTGACCGGCTCGCGCTGCTCGCCCACCGGGTCGTCGACCGTGAACTGGACCCCTACGCGGCAGCCGACGCACTCGTGGCCGACCTGCGCCGCTCCTGACCTTTAGGGATGGTGCCTGCGTGGTGGTTCCGGTGGGCGGCAACGGATCACGGTGACCTCGCCGGTCAACTCCAGCTCCCCGGCGCCGTGCGGGACGACGAGCGTGTCACCCTTGGCGACCGGATACTCGTCGCCGTGCGCGGTACGCAGGGTGCCCGCGCCGTCGAGGACCACGAGCACCGCGAACGACGGGTCCAGCCCCAGCATGCCGAGCCCAGGGCGGAGCTGGTCGGCGCGGAAGAACGGGCTGGCGTCGGCGGCGAGGAGATCGACCGTCGCGGAGTCGTCCTCGGCGGTGTGCCGGATGAGCTGCCGCCGGCGCTGCTCGTCCCAGCCGGAGGTGTCCAGCGCCGCCAGCGCCGTGTCGAAGCCGATGCCGAGGTGGCCCTTGTCCGGACCGGCGAGGAAGTCCCGCCACTCCAGCGTCAGTGAGAAGTCCGTCGGCTGCTGCAGTTCCACGACGAACACCCCGGCTCCGATGGCGTGGGGGAGGCCGGCCGGGATGTGGACGGTGTCACCGGAGCGGACCTGGATCGCGTTGAGCGCCCCGAGCATCGCCGGTGCGTCCTGGTCGCGGACCCACTCGCCGATGGTGGCCGTCTCGTAGGTCCGCTGGAACCCGGCGTAGACCGTCGGGTCGGTGTCCGTGGTGCCCACGACGACCCACGCCTCGGTCTTGCCGAAATGCGAGTCGAAGTGCTGCTGTGCGAACGCGTCGCCGGGGTGGAAGTGCACGGGCAGCCGTTGCCCGGCGTCGAGGAGCTTGACCAGCAACGCCGTCGAGTCGCTGAACGCCTCGACGTGCGCGGCGCCAAGCCACCCGCGTGGGTCGGCCCGCACCGCGTCACGGAGCCAGCGGCCATCCGGCAGCCGGGTCAGCCCCGACTCCTCGTGGCCGAACCGTGTGGTGGTGGATGCGACCCAGTCCTCGGGACCGAAGTCCGCGCTGTGGTCCGCGCCGCGCAGAGCGGCGATGGCTTGGCCGCCCCGGTAGAACTGGGGTGGCTGGTTCACCGCGAGGTGGACGGGAGTGAACGGCTGGGCGATGGTCATGATGGTGGTACCTCCGCAGAACCACGGGGAACGAGATGCACTGGCAGGACAACCTTTCTCGGCGGTGACGCATCTCCGCGCAGCCGGGCGAACAGCAGTTCCGCCGCCGTCCGGCCGAGTGCGCCGACATCCGTCGCCACAACCGACATTGGCGGGTCCAGTAGGTCGGCCAGTCCGAAGTCGTCGAAACCGAGCACGGCCGGGCGTCGCGCGGCATGGGCGAGCGCGCGCAGCAGATGGGTGGTGACCCGGTTGTTGCCCGCGATCACGGCGGTCGCCGCGGCCGGTCCGTCGAGCAGCCCGCGCAACGCCTCGACGACGCTGTCCGCGGTCGGGGTGCGCATGATCACGAGCCGCTCGTCGGCCGGCAGGCCTGCCAGCGCGCAGCCGGCGCGGTAGCCCTCCAGCCGCTCGGTGGCGGTGAAGATCTCCGGACGGTCAGCCAGGAACGCGATGCGGCGGTGTCCGTGTGCAGCCAGGTGCGCGACCGCCTGCGCCGCTCCGGCGACGTTGTCGGCGAGCACGGTGTCGGCCGCGAGCCCACCCGGCGGCCGGTCCACGAACACGATGGGTGTTCCCGAGCGCAGTTCGGGTTCCAGATAGCCGTGCCGTGCACCCGCCGGAACGATCAGCATGCCGTCGACCCGCCTGCCGCAGAACTCCAGCGCCAGCTCCCGTTCCCGGTCGGGACTCTCCTCTGAGGACCCGGCGAGTACCTGTCTGCCGAACCCGGTCGCCACGCGTTCCACTGTCCGGTGCAGCTCGGAGTAGAAAGGGTTGCCGACGTCCTCGACGATCAACCCGAGCGTCCCTGTGGCCGTGCCCCGGCGCAGGTTGCGGGCGCCCGTGTTGCGCCGGAAGCCGAGCTGCTCGATGGCCGCGTTGACGCGCGCCGCGGTGTCCCGATGCACAGCGGGCTCGCCGTTGACCACCCGCGAGACGGTTTTGATGCTCACGCCGGCGAGCCGGGCCACGTCGGGCATCGTGGCGCGGCGGGAGCTGTCGGGCACGGGTGACAACGTTGTCATGATGGGCATATCCAACAATCGGTGGGCGGGGCATGTCAAGGTTCGCCACGGTGAGCCCGCTAGCCTTCTGCCATGACCTTGCGCGCGGCGCTCGCCGTGACCGACATCCACATGCGCTATGGGGACCTGCGTGCCGTCGACGGCGTGTCCTTCGAGGTCGCGGAAGGCGAGTTCTTCGGCATCCTGGGCCCCAACGGGGCGGGCAAGACCACGACGCTGGAGATCGCGGAAGGCCTGCGGGAGCCCGATTCCGGTTCCGTGCGCCTGCTCGGTGAGCAACCCTGGCCGCGCAACATCGCACTGCTGCCCAGGATCGGCGTGCAGTTGCAGGCGTCGGCGTTCTTCGAGAAGCTCACCGCACGCGAGCAGTTGGAGACGTTCGGCGCGCTCTACGGGGTGACCTCCGCGCGCGTCGACGAGATGCTCGAACTGGTGGGCCTCACCGACAAGGCGGCCACTCCCGAGACCAAGCTCTCCGGCGGACAGCGGCAGCGGCTGTCCATCGCGTGTGCACTCGTGCACGACCCGGACATCGTCTTCCTCGACGAGCCCACGGCCGCGCTCGATCCGCAGGCACGGCGCAACCTGTGGGACGTCCTCCGTGAGGTACAGGCCCGCGGCAAGACCATCGTCTACACCACCCACTATTTGGACGAGGCCGAAGCGTTGTGTGACCGGGTGGCGATCATGGACCGGGGCCGCATCCTCGCGCTGGACGCACCGGCCCGGCTGGTCCGCGACCTCGACGCGGCCACCCGCGTGACGATCGAGCGAGGTGTGCTGCCACAGGAGCGCGCACGTGCGCTACCTGGTGCGGACCAGGTCACCGAGGACGAGCTGTCGCTCATCATCTCCACCCGCACCCCTGCACCACTGCTGTCGGCACTGGCCGAACTCGGCACCCTCGACGGCCTGCAGGTCCGTACAGCGACGCTCGAGGACGTGTTCCTCGACCTCACCGGCAGGGAGTACCGGGCGTGACCATCACCGAGCCAGAGCAGCGCAACACCGAGACGCCGGCCGGGCGTCCCGCCGCGTTCCAGGCGCTGTCGAAGGCGATGTTCCTCGGCTACGTCCGCGATCGCATCGTGCTGTTCTTCACTTTCCTGTTCCCGCTGATGTTCCTGGTCATCTTCGGCCTGATCTTCGGCAACCAGGACACGTCGAAAACCGAGATCGGTGTGGTGGGCGACGGGCCGGTGATCTCGGCTCTGGAACGCTCCGAGGCGCTGCAGCTGACGCCGATCGACTCGGTCGAGGCGGCGGCCGAGCAGGTGCGGTCCGGCGATCTGCCCGCCTACATCTCACAGCAGGGCGACACGGTCACACTGCGCTTCGCCGCAAGCGACCAGACCCGATCGCAGACCGTTCTCGGCATCGTCAGCGGCATCGTGAACCAGGCCAACCTCGCCGCGACCGGTCAGCCACCCCGGTTCACGCTGGACGCCACGAGGGTGGAAGACGAGTCGCTCAAGCCCATCCAGTTCCTTGCCCCCGGAATCATCTCCTGGGCCATCTCGATCGGAGCCGTGTTCGGCGCCGCGCTGACCTTCGTGAGCTGGCGCAAGAAGCAGGTGCTGCGGCGGCTGCGACTGGCTCCGGTGCAGCCGGCGGTCGTGCTCGGCTCGCGGGTACTCGTCGCGCTCGGGGTGGCGCTGCTGCAGTTCGCCGTCTTCATGGGTGTCGCGCTGTTGCCGGTGTTCGGCTTGCAGCTGTCCGGACAGTGGTGGCTCGCGGTTCCCTTGCTGCTACTGGGAACGCTGTCGTTCTTCTCGATCGGCATGCTCGTGGGCGCCTTCTGCAAAACGGAAGAGGCCGCCAGCGGTGTGTCCAATCTGATCACATTGCCCATGGCGTTCCTCTCCGGTGTCTTCCTGCCGCTCGACGCCATTCCCGGGTGGTTGCAGTCGATCTCCTGGGCGTTCCCGATGCGCCATCTCAACGAGGGCATGCTCGACGTCATGGTCCGCGGTCAGGGTGCCGAGGCGCTGCTGCTGCCGACCCTCGTGCTGGTCGGTTTCACCGCGGTTGTCGGGTTCATCGCCATCCGGGTGTTCCGCTGGGAGGACTGAGTTCGAGGTCGTGAGAATGATCACCGGCCCCGGTGTCCCGGTGATGGCCGTCACCCCTCACACTGGGTACAGATACGTCCGACAGCGTGGTTGACGTGAGTAGTCAGTTGAAGCTTGCGACCGCTGGTTCGGGCGGTTTTGTCACCTGAGGAGGAACCCTTGTCGAACAAGGCTGCCGTCTTGTTCCGCGTGGTGGCCGTCGCCGAGGCCTTTTCGTGGGCCGGGCTGCTCGTCGGCATGTTCCTGAAGTACGTCGTCGAGCTGGGTGAGGGCGGCGTGCCCGTGTTCGGCATGGTGCACGGCGTGATGTTCGTCCTCTACCTCGCCGTGACGCTCGCGGTGTTCCGCCCGCTCGGCTGGCGGCCGGGGACGCTTTTCGTCGCACTGCTCGCCAGCATCCCGCCGCTGTTCACCTGGGTGTTCGAGAAGTGGGCGCTGCGCCGCGGCAGGCTGGACGGGCCCGAACGCCTGGCCCATGGCGGTACCGGGCTGTTCGTCGGCAAGGAGCCGGTGAACGCCTGAGCGGCGTTCACTCGGCGAAGTCGCCTGCGGCCTTCCGCACCTTCGTCAGCAGGTCGATCAGCTGATCGACCTGCCGCTCGGTCAATCCCACCAGTCCGAAGTCGATCGCTGTGACGGCTTTGGTCGCCTGCTCCCGCCGCGTGCGGCCGTCCTCAGTGATCTCCACGAGCGTGGTACGCCGGTCCGTCGGATGCGGCACACGCTTGACCAGCCCGTCCTTCTCGAGCCTGTCCACGATGTTGGTCACGCTCGTCGGGTGCAGTTGGAGCCGTTCCCCCATCACCCTCATCGGCAGGCTCGACCTGCGCGCGAAGGTGAGCAGCACGAGCGCCTCGTAGCGGGCGAACGTCAGCCCGTGCGGCTTCAGCGCCCCGTCGACGGCGGATTGGACGATCTGCTGAACCCGCATCAGCCCGGTCACGGCGGCCATCGTTTCGGAGGGCCCGATGCGGTCCTCCCACAGTTGCGCCGCGCGGGCGATCGGGTCGAACTGCAACGGACGGTTCATGGGCCTCGAAGTTATCAGCGCCCCTGGGCAAGCTTGGTACCGGCACGGCCGAACGGGCCTGCCAGCGCAACCCGGACAAGGAGCCTTTCATGATCGTCGCGTTCAGCGTCAGCCCATCGCGAGGCGATTCCGAAGGTGGGGTGAGCGAGGCGGTCGCCCGCGCCGTGCGGGTCGTCCGTGAGTCTGGTTTGCCGAACTCCACGAATGCCATGTTCACCAACGTGGAGGGTGAGTGGGATGAGGTGATGGACGTCGTCAAGCGTGCCGTGGCGGCGGCTGGTGAAGGCAGCCTGCGGGTGGGGCTGGTGCTGAAGGCCGATATCCGGCCGGGTTACGAGGGGCAGTTGGAGGCGAAGGTTGAGCGTGTGGAGGAGCGGCTCCGAGGTACGGTCCCACCAGTGATGGAGTAGCCGTATGACGCGCTGAGTGAGGCGGTGCGGCATCTCACGTGTGGGCAGCCAACACACACGTCCTGCCTCGCTTGCGCGGCAGCGATCAAGTCCTGCTTGTCGCGCTCAGTCACAACCACCGAACTGAAGATTAACATCTGAGCCCTTACACGCGGACAGGACACAATCGTGGATCAAGGCTAACCAACTACGAAGCACGCCTCACTTTTTGGTGTTCCATTTTCTTCTCGACAACCAATAGTTTAGGAACGAAACAATCGAGATAAATCCTGCCACCCCCGTCACGAGGAAGTTTCCCAAAACCTCCCAGAATTGCAGATGTCGCAGCGACGCAAAATCCAGCCAATAAAAGCCGCTCACCGGTTCTAGTGCTAATCAAACGTCACGTCGAATGCATGCCATGGCCCTTTTGAATAGTGGCGAAATTTCTCTCGCCGTTGATCATTCAGCCCGTGGCCTGCAACCCTTACCCGCGAGGTCACGACGGGATATGGAACTGGAGCGCGACGAGTGCAGCCCGGGCCTGCTGCGGCTCCGTACCAGTGGCAACTGCTGCCAGCGCGGCTCGCCACGCCGCCGCGAGCACCTGACCGAGAACAGCAGGCGCCGGGGCGGTGGCGGCACTGAGCAAGTCGGCCAGCCGATCGCGTTCCGCACCCGAGGGTGGCGCCCCCAAAATGTGGAGGAATCCCTCACGCACCGCGAAGTCGAACCCGACGAGCAGCGCGGTTGCCACTGCCGCGGAGCGATCCGCCCCCTCGCCGGCTGCCGCTGTCGCGCCCTCCATCCGATCCAGTAGGCGTCGCTCGACGTCCTCGCGGACGAAGGCGTAGAGCCCAAGCTTGCTGTCGAAATGGTGATAGAGCGCACCCGTGGTGACCCCGGCTGCCGCCGCCAGCTCGCCGACCGTGACCTCGTCGAACGGCCGATCTCCGAACTTCTTGACGGCAGCGAGCGCCAGTCTGCCCTTCGGAGAGGTCGACACAGGGATCCACTCGCGCACCCCACCATAATTGCGTTACGCTTCAGCATAGTCCAGTTACGACACGGGAGGATGGCTCCGATGAAGCTTGAGTTCCTGCTCGTCCCGACCTCAGACCTGAAGGCATCGCTCGCCCTCTATCGCGACGGACTCGGCTACACGGAGCTGTGGCGCGAGGGCGACTCGACCGTTGCGCTGGCCATACCCGGCAGCGAGCTCCAGCTGATGCTTGACGCCAATGACCCCGACGCTCCGGTCGGGCCGCTGTTCATCGTCGACAGCGTCGAGAAGTTCCACGCTGCCAGGCCGGAGACGCTCGCCGTGGTTGCGGAGCCAGCAGAGATCCCGGGCGGCTTCCTGGCCTCCTACCGAGACCCGGGCGGTGCCACCCTCTACGTCATGGACCAGTCGACGGACTCCGCCACCGCGTAAGCACTGGTCAAGACGCGAAGCTCACGGTGCTGAGCTGGAACATCTACCACGGTGGTCGGGAGTTCGCACCGAACAACCTCGAGAACCTGCTCGACCAGGTAGCCGAGATACGTCCGGACGTCTTCTTCTCGGTGGAGACTTATGGCTCCGGCAAACAGATCGAGCGAGACCTCAGCCGCCGTAGCGGCAAGGGCACGTATACCGGCATCCAGATCACCTCACGTCCCGCCGGGGACGACAACCTGTGGTTGTTCACCCGTTATCCGGTTACGAAGGTCTATCCCAAGCCCAGCGGTGGCGTGACGACCGACTTCAACTTCGGTGGCGCCAGGGTGTTGCTGCCCAACGGGCGCCAGGTCAACCTGTTCACCATCTGGCTGCCCTACACCGACCCGTGGGACGGCTACCTCGTCGATGAGAATGCGGCCGCCATCCGTTCCGGCCTGCAGCCCCGGCATTCCGCGCAGGATGTCGCGTACGCGGAACGGAAGCAGACCGAGGTACTCACCGACGTGGTGCAGCGCCAACTGCCCGCGATGCTGGCGGGTAATACCGATCCCGTGCTGATCGGCGGCGACTTCAACACCCTGCCCGCCGCCGACTGGGCTCCGGAGTGGTCGAAGTGCCGCAATCATTTCGGCATGAACTATCCGTTCACCGCGACCACGACCCTCATCTTCGCCAAGGGCGATGTCCGGACAGAACAGTCACGCATCGTTGACCAGCGGATGCGCCGGCATGGTCCGGGGTGTCTTCTACTCCGACCACGGTGCCGTGGTCAGCCAGCTGACCATCCCACGGCACAAGTAGCCGCGAGAGCGACCACGAACCCGCGCGGCCCGCCCGGCAACACCTGCCCGGCGGGCCGCGCTCCGTTGTCGGTATGGACTCGCTCGCTCAGGTTCCGTGTCAGCGTGGGGAGGCCGATGGCGCTCGCCCGGGACATCACACGCTTGACGTTGACACTGTGACAAGGTCTTCACTGGTCGCAGGAGGTGATCCCGATCAACTCGACACACAGGAACTCACAGGACAATCGCCTGCTCGACGCGTTGGGCGCCGGAAACTCGTCGACGCGGCTCCAGGCTGCTCTGGCGGTTGGCAGGCACGCCGACCCGAGCCTCGTCGATGCGCTCGTGGCACGGTGCGCGATCGAGCCGGACTTCTTCGTGCGCGACATGCTCACCTGGGCGCTGACCCGCCTCCCGTCGGAGATCACGGTGCCCAGACTCCGCGCGGAGCTCCGTTCCGAGCGCGCTCAGGCCCGAAGCCAGGCGTTGCACACGCTGTCCAAGATCGGGGACGGAAATGCGTGGCCCGCGATCACGCGGTCGCTGCTGCACGACACCGACGACGAGGTCGCGCGGAGCGCGTGGCGTGCTGCCGTCGTCCTCGTGCCGGCCGGGGAACAGAAAAAGCTGGCCGCGGAGCTGGCCGCACAGCTCGGTCGCGGCGACCGGAACGTCCAACTGAGCCTCAGCCGAGCACTCGTCGCACTGGGAGACGTGATCGAGCCGGCCCTGCAGAAGGGATTGGCGAGTGACGACCCGATGGTGCGTGCGCATGTCCGCGCCACCGAGCGGCTCCTACGCGACCCGGATGCCGGTTTCGACCCAGCCGTCGACGAGGCGAAGCGGATCGTCGCGCTCGGCTCGGAACGGGGCAGGGAAACAGCGTGCTGATCGGCGAGGTGGCCCGCCGCTCGGGGGTGAGTACCCGGATGCTCAGGCACTACGACTCCCTCGGGCTGGTGCGGCCAACAGGCCGCACCGTCGGCGGCTACCGTGAGTACTCCGCTGAGGACATTCGCCGGATCTTCCACGTGGAGAGTCTGCGGTCCCTGGGATTGTCGCTGCGACAGATCGGACGCGCTCTGGAGGATCCCGCCTTCACGCCGTCCGGATTGGTCGGCGACCTCATTCGACGGACCGAAGACCGACTGAGGTGGGAGCAGGAGCTACTCGAGCGACTCCGTACGGTCGATGCCTCGGCGCCCTCCGGTTGGCAGGGCGTCCTGCGCATCGTCGAGCTCCTGCACGGGCTCAACTCGCCCGGTGCCGCGCGCCGACAGCAGACCGTTCTGGCGCCCGCCGAGGACGTGCCGGTTCCCACCGAACTGCTGGCTGGGGCGGTCCTCGCCGAATCCGATCCGAATGTCGCAGGCGCCTTGCGGTGGGCCCTCGCGCGGGCGGGCGGTGACGGTGTGGCGAGTGTGGCGTCCGGCATGCGTTCGGAGAACGTCGACGTCCGGCGGCGCGCGGTCCTGGCGATCGCCGAGCTGCCCGGCGACGAGGCGACCGCGGTGCTCGCGGACGCGCTCGGGGACTCGGACGTGACGGTGCGCAGACATGCTGCTCTGGCGTCGGGTAGGCGTGGCGCGACCGCAGCGGTGCCGACACTTGTCGGCATGGTGGTCGAGGGCACGAACGACGTCGAGGCGGCAGAGGTCCTCGGAGCATTGTCGGTGGACCCCGGGTGCGTGGACCGGATCATGAGTGCGCTGGTCGACGAGCTCGCCGCACACACTGCGGACTCCGCGGTGCGGATACGCCTGACCCAGGCACTCGTCGAGATGCCAGGGACGGTCGCGCAGGGCGTCCTGCGGCAACTGGCCCACGACGATGATCGGGCTGTCGCCCTCATCGCCTCGGCCCTCGTGGGAATGCTCGACGAGCGGTCCCACGACTGAACCCGAGGCGAGGTACGGTCCCACCAGCGATGAAGTAGCCGAGCGTCCGTGCCAGGATGGAACCGTGACACACCCACGTGGAACAGCAGCCAACTCACCAGCGGTGTCCGCCGCACTTTCCGGGGCGGTCGACCTGTCCGGGCTCAAAGCTCGCGCCGATGCGGCACGGCAGCAGGGCCAGGCTCCTTCACGGCCCGCCGGGGACGCGCCGCCCGCGGGAGCCGGAGCCGCGGTCATCGACGTCACCGAGGCGACCTTCCAGGCGGAGGTCGTGGACCGGTCGCTGGAGACCCTCGTCGTCGTGGACCTGTGGGCCGACTGGTGCGGTCCGTGTAAGCAGCTGAGCCCGGTGCTGGAACGGCTCGCCGCCGAGGGCAACGGTTCGTGGGTGCTCGCCAAGGTCGACGTGGACGCCAACCCGCGCATTTCCCAGCTGTTCGGGGTGCAGTCCATCCCGACGGTCGTCGCGATCGCCGGCGGGCAGCCGGTGGACGCCTTCTCCGGTGCACTGCCGGAGCCGCAGATCCGGCAGTGGCTGACGCAGCTGCTCGACGCTCTGCGCGACAAGCTGCCCGGTATCCGTGCGGCCGAGGAGGCAGCGGGCGGGCCGGTCGAGGAGCCGGAGGACCTGCGGTTCACCGAGGCGGAGGAAGCCTTCGACCGTGGCGACTTCGCCGCCGCGCAGGCGGCCTACCAGCGAATCCTGGACTCCGAGCCGGGTAACGAGCTGGCGAAGGCCGCGCTGGTGCAGGTCAAGTTCGCCGCGCGGGCGAGCGAGGCCGACCCGTCGGCGGTGGCCAGGGCCGAGGCGGATCCCGACGACCTCGACGCACAGCTGGCGGCCGCTGATCTCGAGGTCGCGCAGCAGGCGATCGAGAACGGGTTCGCGCGGTTGATCGCAGCCGTGCGGCGCACGAGCGGTGAGGACCGCAACCGGGTCCGTGAGCACCTGGTGAGCCTGTTCGACCTGTTCGACCCCGCCGACGAGCGGGTCATCAAGGCACGCCGGGACCTCGCCAGCGCGCTGTTCTGACGGCTGCCCGGCGACGCGGTGAAGGCTCACCGCGTCGCCGGGCAACTCAGCCGTAGTTCTGGGTGCAGGCGGAAGAGCCTTCGAAGTAGCCGAGGCGCAGGGACTCCACCCGCGCGAAACCGTTCGCCACTCGTTGCCCGTTGATGTCGGCCGCCAGGAGGCTGCGCGGCTGCAGCAGCTCGGCGATCGCCTCGTCGAGGTCGCCAGGCGAGAGCAGCAGCACGTTGCCGCTGCCCGGAGTGCTGATCGCGCCCGCCCATGCACCCACGAGGCACGAGGTGCGCAGGCCGGCGTTGGCGTTGTCCAGCGAGGCGCCGACACCCTTCTGGATGCCCTGCACGTAGCGGGAGGCGATCTCGGCGAAGGCCGCGAAGTCGCCGAGCCCGCCCGCGGACTCGGTGCCCTCGAACTCGGCCTGCCGGTCGACCGGCTGCCCGATCTCGGCCAGCGTGTCCATGTCGATGTTCACGGTGTTGTCGTCGGTGCAGTAGGACGCCGGCGGGGTCGAGACGCCGCTGTCGCAGCTACCACCGTTGCTCACGATCTGCGGGCTCTCCACGTTGGCACCCGCGAAGGCCTCGTCGAGGCTCTGCTGTAGGAGGCCGACGGTCTCCTCGTTGATCGGGACGTCCCCCTCGCCCTGGTCGCGGGAGTCGAACGGCTGCTCGGTGATCCGCGCGTCGACGTTGGCCTGGTTGATCGCGGCGCATTCCTTTGCGCCCTGCTCGAAGCCGAGCTGGAACGCGTAGGTCCGGTCGAAGGCCGTCCCGTGTGCGCCCTGTTCCTCCGCCGACTGGCCCGGCTCGTCGCGGATGAAGTACATCGACGCGAGCACCTGGTTCAGGCCTTCGGAGGTGGAGACGGTGAAGTACTTGCTCTTGTTCTCGGCGATCCAGCGGAAGTAGGAGCCGGTGAAGCAGTCCGCCTGCTGCTCCTTCACGATCGTCGAGGTCGACTCGTCCACGCCGGCCTTGTCGCCGAGCCGGAACTGGATCGCGTGCCCGAACTCGTGCCCCAGCACCGTGACGATCGCCATCGGGCCGAACCGGTCCTTCAGCAGCGGCAGGAGAATGCCGCGATCCCAGGCGACGAGGTCCTCGGACGGGCAGTAGAAGGCGTTCATCGGGACCTCGGCTGTGCTGGAGCCGCACACCTCGATCTCGCGACCGTTCGGGTCGTAGGACAGCAGCGACTTCACCGGCTCGAACTCCTGCCCGAAATCGGCGGGCAGCTCCTCGGCCCAGTAGTCGCTGACGTCGGCGATGGCGGCGATCGCGAGCCGGTCCTCCTGGCTGGAGCCGGCGTTGCGGACGTTCAGCCGTGGGGTCGGCGCGTTCCGCTTGAGGCCGCTCTCGAAGTGGGTGACGGGCAGGCCCGCGATGTCGCCCGCGGTCTGCAACTGCCCCTGCGTCTCCGTGCCACAGGCGCTCACCAGCAATGCGGCGACGGTAACGCCGGCCAGCACGGCCCTGCGCCGGGCAGTTCGTCCCCCTGAGTGGTTCATGAAACGGCACCTTACTGAGTGGCGTCAACGCACACGTACGGAATCGCCGAACCGGGCAACTCGCTATGGTCGCAAAGCATGAGAGCAGTCCGCCGGTTCACGGTGCACGCACGCGTGCCGGATCAGCTGTCGGGCCTGACGGCGCTGGCGACCAACCTGCGCTGGACATGGCACCCACCGACCCGCGACCTGTTCGCGTCCATGGACAACGCGCTGTTCCGGCGCATTCGTGACCCGCTCCGGATGCTCACGGTCATCCCGGCCGCGCGCCTGGACGAACTCGCCGCCGACGCCGGCTTCCTCGCCAGCACGCGAGCGGCGATCGAGGATCTCCAGCGCTACGTGACCGAACCGCGCTGGTACCAGCGGCTGGCGGCGGACAACGGCGATGAGGAGCGCGTGCCCGAGGCGATCGCGTACTTCTCGCTGGAGTTCGGGGTCCACGAGGCGTTGCCGAACTACTCCGGCGGGCTCGGCGTGCTCGCCGGCGACCACCTCAAGGCGGCTTCCGACCTCGGCGTCCCCATGATCGGCGTCGGGCCCCTCTACCGCGCCGGGTATTTCCGCCAGTCGCTGTCGCTGGACGGCTGGCAGGTCGAGCACTACCCGGTGATCGACCCGAGCGGGCTGCCACTCGAGCTGCTGACCGAGCCATCGGGTGAACCGGTGCTGGTGCACGTGGCGATGCCGGGTCGTCGCGAGCTGCGGGCGCAGATCTGGAAGGCGAGCGTCGGCAGGGTGCCGCTGCTGCTGCTCGACACCGACGTCGAGGGCAACGACGACGACCTGCGCGGGGTGACCGACCGGCTCTACGGCGGCGATGCCGACCACCGCATCCGGCAGGAGATCCTCGCCGGCATCGGCGGCATGCGGGCCGTCCGCCGGTACTGCGAGCTGACCGGGCACCCACAGCCCACGGTGTTCCATACCAATGAGGGCCACGCCGGTTTCCTTGGTCTGGAACGGATGCGCGAGATACTGGGCGCCGGCAGCCTGACCTTCGACGAGGCACTGTCGGCGGTGCGCGCGGGCACCGTGTTCACCACCCACACTCCCGTGTCGGCCGGGATCGACCGGTTCCCCGTCGACCTCGTGCAGCACTACTTCGGCGACGGCAGGCTGCTGCCGAACGTCGATCCGCGCCGGGTGCTCGCGCTCGGCGCGGAGGACAACCCCGGCATGTTCAACATGGCGCACATGGGGCTGCGGCTCGCGCAGCGCGCCAACGGTGTCTCCGCACTGCATGGGCGGGTGTCGCGGCGCATGTTCGCGAAGCTGTGGCCGGGGTTCGACGACGCCGAGGTGCCGATCCGCTCGGTCACCAACGGCGTCCACGGCCCGACCTGGGTGGCCAGGGAGATGAGCGCGCTGCTGGGCGGCAGCGACGAGGAGTGGGGCCACGACGGCGATGGTTCGGGCATCGATCCGAACGTCACCGACGAGCAGCTGTGGGCGTTGCGCCGCGAGCTGCGCACGAACCTGGTGGCGGAGGTGCGCAGGCGTGCGCGCGACGCCTGGTTGCAGCGTGGTGCTTCGGCGCTGGAGCTGGGCTGGACCGAGCGGATCTTCGATCCGGACGTGCTGACGGTGGGTTTCGCCCGGCGGGTGCCCACCTACAAGCGGCTCACGCTGATGCTGCGCGATCCGGAGCGGTTGCGGGCGCTGCTGCTCGACGAGGACCATCCCATCCAGATCGTCGTCGCGGGCAAGTCGCATCCTGCCGACGAGGGCGGCAAGGCGCTCATCCAGCAGATCGTGCGCTTTGTCGACGACCCCGCGGTGCGTGAGCGGATCGTGTTCCTTCCGGACTACGGGATGTCCATGGCGCGCTACCTCTACCGCGGCTGTGACGTCTGGCTCAACAACCCGACCCGGCCGTTGGAGGCGTGTGGCACGTCCGGGATGAAGGCCGCGCTGAACGGCTGCCTCAATCTGTCCATCCGCGACGGCTGGTGGGACGAGTACTACGACGGCAGCAACGGCTGGGCCATCCCGACCGCCGACGGTGTGACCGATCCGTTGCTGCGTGACGATCTGGAGGCCGCCGCGCTGTACGACCTGCTCGGCCAGCAGATCGCGCCGCTGTTCTACGACCGCGATGCCGGCGGGGTGCCCCAGGGCTGGATGTCGATGATCTGGCACACGCTGCGCACACTCGGCCCGCGGGTGCAGGCCTCGCGCATGGTGCGCGAGTACGTCGAGTCGTGCTACCTGCCTGCCGCGACGATGGTCGCGCTGGCGAGCGCGGACGGCTATGCGGGTTCGCGGTCACTGGCCGAGTACCGGACGAGGCTGGACATCGCCTGGCCGCGGGTGCGGGTGCGCGACACCGAGCTGATCGTCGAGGGCGCCGACTCGCTCGTCGTCGGCACGGACGTGCGGGTGCGGGCCGGCGTCGAGCTCGCAGGGCTCAGCGAGTCCGATGTGGAGGTTCAGGCTGTGGTCGGCAAGGTGGGGGACACCGACGACCTGCACGACGCGGTCACCGTGTCCATGCCGCCGAGCGCCCGTGGCGTGTTCGAGACCACCCTGCGACTGCCACATGCGGGCGCCCTCGGCTACACGGTTCGCGTGCTCCCGCGGCACGGGCTGCTGGCCACGCCTGCCGAGCTCGGCAAGGTGGTGCTTCCGTGAGGGGCCAGGCAACCGCGGCGGAGGTGAGTCGGTGACAATGACCTCCGTGAATTCGGTGCAGGAGAACCTTGACGATCTCGTGATCCAGCTGTCCGGCGTCGAGGTGCGGCGGGGTGGCAACAAACTGCTCACCGATCTTGACTGGGCGGTGGAACTCGACGAACGCTGGGTGGTGCTCGGCCCGAACGGTGCCGGCAAGACGACGCTGCTCAAGCTGGCCGCGGCCGAGATGCATCCCACCAGTGGAGCCGTGCACGTGCTCGGCGAGCGGCTCGGCCGGGTCAGCGTGTTCGAGCTGCGTACGCGCATCGGCTTCACGTCCGCAGCCATCAACGGGCGCGTCCCCGCGGAGGAGAAGGTGCGCGACGTCGTGGTCAGTGCCGGCTATGCCGTGCTGGGCCGCTGGCGTGAGAGTTACGACACACTCGACACCGACCGGGCCGACGAGTTGCTGGCCGCCATGGGGATCGGCCACCTCGCGACGCGGTTGTACGGAACGCTGTCGGAAGGCGAGCGCAAGCGCACGCTGATCGCCCGGTCGCTGATGACCGACCCGGAACTGTTGCTGCTCGACGAGCCCGCCGCCGGCCTCGACCTCGGCGGCAGGGAAGACCTGGTTGCGCGGTTGTCGACGCTCGCGTTGGATCCGGACGCACCCGCGATGGTCCTCGTCACCCACCACGTCGAGGAGATTCCGCCTGGCTTCACCCACGCGCTGCTGCTGGCGGAGGGACGCGCAGTGGCCGCGGGGCTGCTGGATGACGTGCTCACGAGCGAGAACCTGTCCGCAACCTTCGGCCAGGACCTGATTCTGCAGCGTTCGGGTGATCGCTTCTTCGCCCGGCGCCGGTAACCTTGCGACCCGCGGAGCTGCGGTAAAAGGGAAAGGGAGGATGGCGTGGGCGAGTTCGTACGTCTCGAGGTCGAGGCAGGCATCGGCACGATCCGGCTGGACCGGCCGCCGGTCAACGCGCTGAACAACCAGGTGCAGGCTGAGCTGCGGGAGGCCGCAACGGAGGCGGCCGATCGGGCCGACGTCCGCGCCGTGATCCTCTACGGCGGCCAGAAGACCTTCGCGGGCGGCGCGGACATCAAGGAGATGGCCGCAAAGTCCTACGTCGAGATGTCCTCGTTCGGGGCGGCGCTGCAGGCCTCGCTGCTGGTGGTGGCCGAGCTGCCCAAGCCGACGGTCGCCGCGATCACCGGGTACGCGCTCGGCGGCGGGCTCGAGCTCGCGCTGACCGCCGACCGGCGCATCGCCGGTGACAACGTCAAGGTCGGCCAGCCGGAGATCCAGCTCGGCGTCATCCCGGGCGGTGGCGGTACCCAGCGGCTCACCCGGCTGATCGGCCCGAGCAAGGCGAAGGATCTCATCTACACCGGACGTTTCGTCCTGGCGGACGAGGCGCTCGCGATGGGCCTCGTGGACGAGGTCGTCGCGCCGGACGACGTGTACGCCGCCGCACGCGAATGGGCCGCCCAGTTCGTGAACGGGCCTGCTGTCGCACTCAAGGCCGCGAAGGCTGCCATCGACGGTGGGCTGGACATGGACCTGCGCAACGGGCTGAAGCTGGAGACGAACCTCTTCACCGCGTTGTGGGCGACGGAGGACCAGCGGGCCGCCATGCAGTCGTTCATCGAGAACGGTCCCGGCAAGGCCACCTTCGAGGGGAAATGACGTGACGCACGCGACGGATCCGGCCCCGAACCCGCACGCGAGCGCGGACGAGGTTCAGGCGGCCTATTCCGACCCGAAGCTGGCCAACGTGCTCTACCACGATTGGGAGGCCGGCAGCTACGACGAGAAGTGGTCGATCTCCTACGACGAGCGTTGCATCTCCTATGCCACCGACGTCTTCACCGCCGTCGCCGGTACGGAGGGGCAGCCCTACGCCACGGCCATGGAACTGGGCAGCGGCACGGGCTTCTTCCTGTTGAACCTCATGCAGGGCGGGGTGATCAAGAAGGGCTCGGTCACCGACCTCTCTCCAGGCATGGTGCAGGTTGCGCTGCGCAACGCCGAGCAGCTCGGCCTCGATGTGGACGGCCGGGTCGCCGACGCAGAGCGGATTCCCTACGAGGACAACACTTTCGACCTCGTCGTCGGCCACGCGGTGCTGCACCACATCCCGGACGTGCCCGCCGCGTTCCGCGAGGTACTGCGCGTGCTCAAGCCGGGCGGGCGCTTCGTGTTCGCCGGTGAGCCCACCAAGATCGGCGACTGGTACGCGCGCAGGCTCGGCCGGATCACCTGGTGGCTCACCACCAACGTCACCAGGCTTCCAGCGCTGCGCGCGTGGCGGCGGCCGCAGGCCGAACTCGACGAGTCCTCTCGTGCGGCTGCGCTCGAGGCGGTGGTCGACCTGCACACGTTCGATCCGTCCGATTTGGAGCGCAAGGCGCTCGCCGCGGGCGCGGTGGACGTCAAGGCCGTGACGGAGGAGTTCAGCGCGGCGCTGGCCGGCTGGCCGATCCGGACTTTCGAGGCTGCTGTTCCGCAGGAGAAGCTGACCGTGCGCTGGCGGATGTTCGCCTACCACACGTGGCTTCGACTGTCCGCAGTGGACAAAAAGGTGCTCGCCCGTGTCCTGCCGCGTGAGCTCTTCTACAACGTGATGATCACCGGGGTCAAACCCGCTCCACCGACGGAACCGTAAGTGCCCTACGCCTTCTCGCTCGATGATGTCGCCTTCCTGCGGTCGGCCGAGGGCGAGGAGGCCCTCGCCACGTGCGCGGCGCTGCCGCTGACCGACGCGAGCCGGATCGCCGATGTCGCGGCGGCGCGGCGCGCCGTGGGGGAGCGTTATGCCGCCGTGCTGGAAACGGTGGTGCTGCGGCGAAAGGCCGCCGCCAAGGTCGAGCAGGCGGACCGGTGGCTCTTCACCGGTGACGCGCTGCAGCAGGCGAGTGCCGCGCCCGTCGCGGCACACCGGGCGCGGCGGCTGGCCGGCCGCGACGTGCACGACGTGACCTGCTCGATCGGTGCCGACCTTGTGGAGCTGGCGCGGACCGCCCGCCGCTGTGTCGGCTCCGATGTGGACGCTGTCCGGCTGGCGATGGCGCGGCACAACTGTGCCACGGCCGACGTCGCGCCACTGCTCGTCCGGGCGGATGCGCTGCGACCGGTGACACGAGACTGCGTCGCGGTGGCCGACCCAGCGCGGCGGGACGCGACAGGCAGGCGGACGTGGCGCCCTGCCGACTTCGTCCCCGCGCTGGACGATCTCGCGAAGGCGTACCCGGGCCGGGACCTCGTTGTGAAATGCGCTCCCGGTATCGATCCCGCCGTGGTGCCATGGGCTCGTGAGGTGGAGCTCGTCTCGCTCGACGGGCAGGTGCGTGAGGCGTGCCTGTGGAGTGCGGGACTCGCCGAGGTGACTCGCCGGGCGACCGTGCTGCGCTCGGATGGGACACAGTGGACGGTCACCGACGCGGAGCCGGACGAGGTGGCGGTGGGCGAGCCGGGTGAGTGGATCGTCGACCCGGACGGTGCGGTGGTGCGCGCCGGGCTGGTGCGGCACTACGCGGCCCGGCACGGTCTGTGGCAGCTGGACGAGCGGATCGCCTACCTCACCGGCGACGAGCCGCCGCCGGGCGTGCGGGCCTTCCGGGTGCTGGAGTTCGGCAACTACAGCGAGAAGTCCCTGCGTGCCACGCTGCGCCGGCATGAGGTCGGCAGGGTGGAGATCCTGGTGCGCGGACTCGATGTGGACCCCAACGCGTTGCGGCGCAGGCTCAAACCGAAAGGAGCGCGGGAGGCGAGCGTGGTGCTCACCCGTATGGGCCGCACCCCGGTGGCGTTCCTGTGCGAGGCGGAACGCATCCCGGCGGGGTGAGGGAGCCGCTTCAGCCGCGGGGCTTGGCCAGCGTGGCCAGCTTCGCCCAGCCCGGGCCAATGCCTGTCCAGCCGCCGGAGCCGGTCAGTACCGCGACGGCAGCGGTCTTCAGAGTGCAGGGCTGACCCGTCAGCAGCTCGACGAGGTCTTCCAGGCCGGGGTTGTGGCCGATCAGCAACACCGTGTGCGCATCGCGTGGAAGGTTCCTGATCACCCCGGCGAGTGTTTCGGCCGAGGCGGCGTACAGCTGTCCCTCGTGCCGGACCGTCGGCTTGCCGGCGAGCTCCTTGCGCGCGAGCTGGTAGGTCTGCCGTGCCCGTTTGGCTGTCGAGCACAGCACCAGGTCGATGGTGGGCACGTGCGCGCGCAGCCACCGCCCCGCCACCGGGGCGTCGCGGCGGCCGCGCGCGGCCAATGGCCGTTGCCGGTCGGGAACACCTACCGGCCAATCGGACTTGGCGTGCCGGAGTATCACCAGTTCACGTCGCATCCCTCCATCCTCACCCCGTGCGAGGGGCGAAGGTACCGGTGCGCCGTGGCCATAGGGTCCTACCGCGGGCCGCTGGCCGAGTCGCATCGTGGATTCGTGAACGTCGTCGTGTTCGTCGTGTTCGTGGCCGCCTGGCTGCTGGTGGGTCTTGGGACGGGGCTGTGGCTGGCTCACCGGGGCTTTGATCCGAAGTGGACAGCCATCGCGGTGGCGCTCGGGCCGCTGTTCGTGCCCATCGCGTTCGAGCGGGCCGCGGAACGTCCACGGCGGACCGCACCCAGGCGGGGCACAGCCCACCAGGCAGCCGGCGGCACCCGGGTGCTGGTGGGGGTCGACGGGTCGGCGGATTCCGAGCAGGCACTCGACACGGTGCTGCGCCTGCTCGGATCGCGGTGCGTGGAGGTACTGGTCGCCGAGGTGGTGCCCTACGACGCGACCGACGACAGCGCACACGAGCTGATCGATGCGGCGGCGCAGCGGCTGGCCCGTACCGCCGCGCTGGTGGCCGACGTGCCGGTGCGCCGCGCGGTACTGGCCGGACCCCCCGCCGAGGCCCTGAGCCGGTTCGCCGAGGAGGAGGGCGTGGACCTGCTCGTCGTGGCACGGGGCGGCCGGGGACTGTCACACCGGCTGCCCGGCAGGGTGGCGGAGGACCTGGTCCGGCACGCGAGGGTTCCGGTGCTCGTGGTCGAGCCCCTGTGACCCGTACTCATTCCAGGTCGAGGCGGGCAATGCGTTCGGGATCGGTCAGGATGTCCAGCGCGACGATCTTGCCGTCCACCACGGTGAACGCCGCGACGGAGAGCGGCTTGCCGTCGACCATCCCGATGGCGCCGTAGTTGCCGTTGACGAGCGCGGGCCGGGCAAGTTCGGCGATGCGGGCGAACGCCATCGCACCCTGTGCCACAGCCTGCACACCGCGGAGCATCGTGGTGGGGCCTCGGGTGCCACCATCCGAGCGCACGACGACGTCGGGGTCGAGCAGCGCCACGAGCGCCTCCATGTCGCCACCCCGTGCGGCGGCGAGGAACGCGTCCACGACCTCGCGCTGCCTGGTCAGATCGGGGTCCGGCTTCGGTGCCTCGTGCCGTACCCGGCGGCGGGCGCGGCTGGCGAGCTGGCGGGTCGCCGCCGGGGTGCGGTCGACGATGGCGGCGATGTCGTCGAAGGGCACGGCGAACAGGTCGTGCAGGACGAAGGCGAGCCGCTCGGCCGGGGTCAGGGTCTCCAGTACGACGAGCAGCGCGAGGCTGACCGAGTCGGCGAGGAGGGCCTGCTGTTCCGGGTCGTTGTCGTCAACGCTGCTGACGATCGGGTCGGGCACGTGGAAGCTCAGTGGTTCCTCGCGCCGCTGGGTACGTGAGCGCAGCATGTTCAGGCACACCCTGCTGACGATCGTGGTCAACCAGCCGCCGAGGTTCTCGACGGCGCTGGAGTCGGCTCGGCTGAACCGGAGCCACGCTTCCTGTACGGCGTCGTCGGCCTCGCTGAGCGAGCCGAGCATCCGATAGGCGACGGCCCGCAGCTGCGGCCGGTGCTCCTCGAACTGTCCCGCCAAAAACTCCCGCTCCTGCATGGGTCACATCCTCCCGCTGCCATGTGTCAGGGCAATGACCCGCGACACTGCGGCGACGTGACGAGACGGGACCAACACATGACCCAGCGCATGACCAACCCGGCAATGATCCTTCCCGATGCCCTGACCGGCATCCAGCACCTGCTCAAGGCCATTGGCAAGAGCGGGGTGCCGCAGTCGACCGTCGAGCTGATCGGGCTGCGGGTGAGCCAGATCAACGGCTGCGCGGCGTGCCTCAACAGCCACCTGCGGCAGGCCAGGAAGGCAGGCGAGACCGACGAGCGACTGGCCACCGTGGCCGCATGGCGGGACACGCCCTTCTTCACCGACGCCGAACGCTCCGCGCTGTCGCTGGCCGAGGCCGTCACCCGGCTCGCCGATCGATCGGGAGAGGCAGTGCCCGACGACCCCTGGGAGGAGGCCACGAAGCACTACGACGAGCAGCAGCTTGCTGCCGTCGTCCTCGCGATCGGCACCGTCAACCTGTTCAACCGGGTCAACGTCACGGTCAAAGAGCCAGCCGACCGGCCCAGCTGGGAGGCTGCCTGAGGCGGCGCTGTTGGCCCGTGACTGGCGGTTGGCTTCCGCGCCGGTGCTTCTGTGCGCCGTGCCCGGTTGCTCGAACCGGCGGCTGATGTGCCCCCAAGGCCACCTTGGTTGCGTTGAACGCAACTATGGTGGCCTTGGGGGCGTTCGCCCAGCTGTGAATGGGCGAGCCGTTCCCGGTGTGTTTCCGACTCGAACGGGCAACTCGTGCGCCTGAACGGGCAACTCGCGTGCCTGGGCGGGGGACTCGCGTGCCTGGGCGGGGGACTCGCGGGTGCCTTCGGATCGGCGAGCAGTGACTTCTTCGCGGGCTTGAGGACCTTCGCTCCATTCTGGACAGCGGCATCCAGCAGGGCTTCGACCTCGCTGGTCTGACTGACCACATAGGACACGAGGTAACCGCGGAAGCCCGATGTCGTGGGTTCTGCGTCCGCGTCCACGGCGAGCGCCTTGGTCCCGTACACAGCGAGGTGTCCGGTCCCGGGCATGTCGAGGTCCACATAGTCGCCGTGGTCGGTGACGGTGGGCGAGAACGCAGCTGTGTAGAACGCGTGTGCGGCTTGCACCTCCGGCGCTCCGACAGTGATGACGTCGAGCGAGAGCATGATGTTCGTACCTCTCACGCCAGGTGAGGCTCGGCGCCGCCGCTTCTCGATTCCTGACCGGTCCGGTCAGTCGTTCGGGAACGTAGCGACACTGATGTTCGTCGGGAATGCAGGGTCCGATTTCCGCCGGATCGACGGCTGGAAGTTGGACATGCTGGTCGGCATGAACGACGTTTTCGACAACAAAGTGGCTTTGGTTACCGGCGGCAGTCGTGGGATCGGCGCGGCTGTGGCGGTTCGTTTGGCCGAGGATGGCGCCGATGTGGCACTGACCTACCAGCGCGGGACCGACGCTGCCGCGGCAGTGGTTGAGAAGATCAAGGCCATGGGACGGCGCGCAGTGGCCCTGCAGGCCGACAGTGCCGATCCGGAGGCCGTCGTCGCCGCGGTGGACCAGGTGGCCGCACAGCTCGGACGGCTCGACATCCTGGTGAACAATGCGGGGGCCTACCACGTCGCGCCGGTGGAGGAACTCGGGCAGGCGGAGTTCGAGGAGACGATCGCGGTCAACGTGCGAGCCCCGTTCGTCGCGTCGAAGGCCGCGATCAAGCACATGCAGGATGGCGGTCGCATCATCAACATCGGCAGCAACGTGGCCGAGCGGGTGGTGTTCCCCGGGCTCTCGCTGTACGCCTTGAGCAAGTCCGCACTGATCGGCCTGACAAAGGGGCTTGCCCGGGAACTGGGGGCGCGTGGGATCACTGTCAACCAAATCAATCCAGGACCGATCGACACTGATCTGAATCCGGCCAGCGGCCCATTTGCGGCGACGGCCGCGGGCTTCACAGCCTTGGGGCGTTACGGGGTACCTGCCGAGATCGCGGCGACCGTGGCCCATCTCGCGGGTGACGGCGGCGCGTACCTGACTGGAGCGACGATCGCCGTGGACGGCGGATTCAACATCTGAGTCGGATCGAGCGGGCCGCGGCGGGCGAGAACTCCGATGGCGCGGCCCGCGTGGATCGGCAAGCAGGCAATCCGATTTCGATGCTCAGGCCGGCGAGCGTGCGGCGAGCGGAGGCAGCCCACAGGCCGCAGAGAACCCCTGCGACTCGATGCCGAGCGCGGTGTTGGTCCGGGTCATGAAGTTCGTCAACCCGATGAACGCGGTCAGCTCCACGAGGGCGGGCGCGCCGAGCTGATCCAGCAGCCGCGCGGACATCTCGTCGGTCACCGTCGGTGGGGTGTGCGACATCGCCTCGGCGTACTCCATGACGTCGCGCTCCAGCGGTGTGAAGACGTCGGACTCGCGCCAGCGCGGCACCTCGCGCGCCTTGGTCATGTCGAGTCCCTCGTTCCTGCCCTGGAAGTAGCCGATGTCCAGGCAGAAGCTGCAGCCGACCAGGCTGGCCACCGCCATGTGGGCATACGACTTCAAGTTCTTGTCACACTGGTCCCACTGCTGTGCCTTGCGACTGATGCTGAAGCTGAAGTTCAGCACCTTTCGGTTGTGCCACATCACCGCGAGCGGCTCGGCGACGTCACCGAGCATCTTGCGGGACATCCGCTTGAGGATCGCGCCGTAGATGCCGGTCAGCTCGGCCTTCGGAATCCGGTTGTTGCCAGCCATGTCTCCTCCGGGTTTCTCATCGCTTCGGCATGGAGACACCGGCCGGGAACCGTGTGTGACAGTTCTGGCGAAATTTTCCTGAGGGAAGAAGCCGTCCGTCCACAACGGACCAAAAAGGCAGGGAAAAACATCCACCTCCTGCTACTTTCAAGATATAGCGCACCGGGGGTCTTGTGGCAAGACCCGGGTCATGCCGCAGAATCTCCGTCCGAAGTCAGGACCTGCGGAAAAGGGGGGCTCATGTTCGACGTGATCATTGCGGGGGGTGGACCGGCCGGCTTGATGCTGGCGGCCGAGCTGCGGCTGCACGGGGTGCGGGTACTCGTGCTGGAGAAGGAGGCTGAGCAACCCAAGTTCGTCCGCGCGCTGGGTTTGCACGCGCGCAGCATCGAGGTGATGGACCAGCGCGGTCTGCTGGACCGGTTCCTCGCGCGCGGCAAGCAGTACCCGGTCGGTGGCTTCTTCGCCGGCATCGCCAAGCCGGCGCCGGACCGGCTCGATACGGCACATGCCTACGTCCTCGGCATACCGCAGACCACCACCGATCGCCTGCTGGCCGAGCACGCCGTGGAGGTCGGTGCCGAGATCCGGCGTGGCTGCGAACTGGTCGGGCTGAGCCAGGACGACGACGGGGTGACCGTCGAGGTCAGAGGGGGCACGCAGCTGCGCGCGCGGTACCTCGTCGGCTGCGACGGCGGCCGCAGCACGGTACGCAAGCTGCTCGGCGTCGGCTTCCCCGGCGAGCCCACCAGGGTCGAGACGCTGTTGGGCGAGATGGAGCTGACCGCCCCGCCGGAGACGGTCACCGCCGTGGTGGCCGAGGTTCGCAAGACCCAGCTGCGGTTCGGCGTCATGCCTCTCGAGGACGGGGGGTACCGCGTAGGCGTGCCCGCCGCGGGGGTGGCCGAGGACCGCTCCGTCCCGCCGACCCTCGAGGAGGTCAAGCAGCAGCTGCGGGCGGTCGCCGGCACCGATTTCGGCGTGCACTCGCCGTGCTGGCTCTCCCGCTTCGGTGACGCCACCCGGCAGGCCGAGCGCTACCGGGTCGGGCGCGTGTTCCTGGCGGGCGACGCGGCGCACATCCACCCGCCGACCGGCGGACAGGGCCTCAACCTCGGTATTCAGGACGCGTTCAACCTCGGTTGGAAACTGGCCGCCGCGGTCGACGGCTGGGCACCGGAGGGGCTACTCGACAGCTACCACACCGAACGGCACCCGGTGGCCGCCGCCGTGCTGGACAACACTCGTGCGCAGATGCAGCTGCTGTCCACCGAGCCGGGTCCACAGGCAGTGCGCAGGCTGCTGTCGGAGCTGATGGACTTCGAGGAGGTGAGCCGGTACCTGACCGAGAAGATCATCGCGATCGGGATCCGCTACGACTTCGGTGACGAGCATCCACTCGTCGGCAGGCGCCTGCGGGATGTCGGGCTGAAACGAGGCCGCCTCTACGAGCTCATGCACGGCGGCCGTGGGCTGCTGCTCGACCAGACCGGCCGGCTCTCGGTAGCCGGCTGGGCGGACCGCGTCGACCACGTCATCGAGGTCAGCGACGAACTGGATGTGCCCGCCGTGCTGCTGCGCCCGGACGGCCACGTGGCCTGGGTCGGTGAAGACCAGCAGGACCTGCTCAGCCGGCTGCCCACGTGGTTCGGCGCTGAGTAATGCTCAGCTGGCGCGACGAGATACCCGCCGTCATCGATGTCACCGCCCCGGAAGCGAAGCGGCTTCGGGTCTCGTCACCGGCTGATCCCAGGTGACGGGGAGCCGGTGCACGCCGTAGATGTTCTGGTGGTCGGGGCGTAGCGGCACCTCCTCGGGCGGGACGGCGAGGCGCAGCGTCGGAAACCGGGTGAACAACGCGGGAAAGGCGACGCGCATCTCGACCCGGGCCAGTTGCTGGCCGAGGCACTGGTGGATGCCGTGACCGAAGGACAGGTGCCCGGTGGCCTTCCGGTTCAGGTCGAGCGTGTCGGGATCGGCGAACTTCTCCGGGTCGCGGTTGGCGGCCTGGATGGAGATGGTGACCGACTCGCCTGCTTTGATCAGTTGTCCACCCAGCTCGACGTCCTCCAGCGCCGCCCGCATCCCGGTGTGGGCGATGCTCAGGTAACGCATCAGCTCCTCGACGGCCTGGTCGGCGATGCCAGGATCAGCGCGCAGGGCGGCGAGTTGCTCGGGGTTTCGCAGCAGGGCGAAGGCACCCAGTGCGAGCATGCTGGCGGTGGTGTCGAGCCCGGCTCCCAGCAGGAAGGTACCGACTCCGGCCAGCTCCTCGTCGGTGAGGTCGCTGCCGGCCAGGTCGCTGAGCAGGTCGTCCGTTGGCTTGGCGCGTTTGGCCAGCACCAGCTGGTGCATGTACTCCTGTAGCGCGCCGTAGGCGGCGAACCGCTCCTCCGGGGCGGCGTCCGCACTCGTTGTCGTCGCCGCATTGCCCTGAAAGGAATCGCGGTCGGCGTAGGGCACCCCGAGCAGCTCGCAGATCACTACCGCGGGGATGGGGTGCGCGTAGGCCTGGACCAGGTCCAGCTCAGGGCCCCGCTCTTGCATCGCGTCCAGGTGCTCGGCGGTGATCTGCTCGACGCGCTCGGTGAGCAGGCGCATCCGGCGAACGGTGAACTTGCCGGTGAGCTGCTTCCGGTAGCGGGTGTGCTCCGGGGCATCCATCCCGGTCAGGTCGCCGACCGGCGCGGGAGGCAGTTCGGTGAGGCCCTCCAGGCCGGGCATCGGGTAGTGCGCCAGTTCGTACCGTGAGCTGAAGCGCTGGTCGGCCAGGACCGCGCGGACCAGGGAGTAGCCGGTGACCAGCCAACCCACATGCCCGTCGGGGTAGCTCATCCGGACCAGCGGGTGCTGCTCACGGATCCGGCCCAGCTCGGTCGGCGGGTCGAACGGGCAACCCACGGGACGCGCCAGGGGTAGCTCGGTCAGACCGGGAACCGGTTCGTGCTGCATCGTGAACTCCTTTACAGGGACGGGTCAGCGGGAGAACTCGCGGTTGAACAGTCGCCTCGACCAGAGGTAGCCGCCAAGGGCGATCACGGCGCACCAGCCGAGCGCGATCCACGCGTTGTTCCCGATCGGCTCGTCCATCAGCAGGCCGCGCAGGGTTTCGATGATCGGCGTGAACGGCTGGTACTCGGCGAACCAGCGCAGCCCGGCCGGCATGGAGTCGGTGGGGACGAAACCGCTGCCGAGGAAGGGAAGCAGGATCAATGGCGTGAGCACGTTGCTCGCGGACTCGACTGTCTTGCTCACCTGGCCGAGCGCGACCGCGAGCCAAACGAGCGCGAACGTCACGACCAGCAGCAGACCCGCGGTGGCGAACCACGCGCCCAGCCCCGCGGTGGGCCGGAAGCCGACGAGCAGCGCGACACCGATCACGATCGCCAGGCTGATCATCGCCTGGATCACGCTGCCGAGGACGTGTCCGGTCAGCACCGAGACGCGGGCGATGTGCATGGTGCGGAACCGGGCGATGATGCCTTCGGTCATGTCCATGGCGACCGAGATCGTCGTCCCCTGGACCGTGGCCGTGATCGTCATCAGGATGATTCCGGGCGCCACGTAGTTGACGTAGTCGGCGCGCCCGCCGGAGGTTCCGCCAAGCCCGGCGCCGAGCGTGCCGCCGAAGACGTAGACGAACAGCAGCAGGAAGATGATCGGCATCCCGACGAGTTGCACGGTCATCGACGGGTAGCGCACCATGCGCTTGAGGTTGCGGCGCAACATCGTCGCCGAATCGTGCAGCGGGTGGAACTTCAGGGCCGCCGGGGCGGGGCTGGTGAGGGCGGGGGTGCTCATCGGTTGGTCACCTTCTCGTTCTGGGAGTTCTCGGAGTTCTTGGAGTTGCCGGTGAGGGCGAGGAAGACGTCGTCGAGATCGGGGGTGTGCACGGACAGCTCGTCGACCTCGATGGCCTGGCCGTCGAGCCGGTCGATCAGGGTCTTCAGCGAGCGCAGGCTGCCGTCGTTGGGCACCCGCAGGGCGAGCGCGTCGTTGTCGCGCGTGACCTGACCGAGCATGCTCATGGCCGTGTCGACGCCCTGGGGGTCGGCGAACCGCAGGCGAACGTGTCCACCGGGGATGCGGCGCTTCAGCTCGTCCGCGGTTCCCTCGGCGACTACCCGGCCGTGGTCGAGGACCGCGATCCGGTCGGCCAGCTCGTCGGCTTCCTCCAGGTACTGCGTGGTCAGGAAGATGGTGACTCCGTCGGCCACCAGGTCCCGGACGATCTGCCACATGCTCCGGCGGCTGCGCGGGTCCAGTCCGGTGGTCGGCTCGTCGAGGAAGATCACCTGCGGGCTGCCGACCAGGGTCATCGCCAGGTCGAGCCGCCGCCGCATGCCCCCGGAGTAGGTCGATGCCGGCTTCCTGCCCGCGTCGACCAGGTCGAACTGTTCGAGCAACCGGGCGGTGCGGTGCCGCCTTTCGCCCCTGGCGAGGTGGTGCAGATCCGCCATCAGCAGCAGGTTCTCCTCGCCGGTGAGCAGGTTGTCGACTGCCGAGAACTGACCGGTGACACCGATCGCGGCGCGCACCCCATCGGGTTCGCTGGTGAGGTCGTGCCCTGCCACCTGGACGGCACCGGCGTCGGCATTGATCAAAGTGGACAGAATCTTGACCGTGGTGGTCTTCCCGGCGCCGTTCGCGCCGAGCAGTGAGAAGACCGTTCCCCGTTGCACGTTGAGGTCGATACCGTCGAGCACAACCTGGTCGCCGAACGACTTGCGTAGGCCGGTCGCCGCGATCGCGGATTGCTGGGTGCGCATGCAAATTCCCCTTCGAGGTAAGAAAAAGCGGGTCAGGAGCGGCGGATCGTGATGTCGCCATAGGAGGTGCGGCCGCGGACCTCGACGGTCTCGCCGGACTCTCCGGGGCTGCCGGGGGTCTCCAGCTGGTTGCGCACGTGCCCGAATCCGGTGTTGACCTCCAGCCACGCGGCGGTGCCCTCGGCGATGCCGACCTCCAGATCACCCATCTTGGTCGCGAGCGCGACCGAACCGCGGACCACCTCGCCGAGGCGGATGCCGCCGTTGGCCGTCTTCGCGTCGACACCGGCACCCGCTCGCTCGACGGAGATGTCGCCGTTGGCCGTGCGCACCCGCACATCGCCGGTGACCGTGCCGATCTCGGTGCCGCCGTTGGAGTTCTTGACCACCACGGAGCCCTCGACCTCGCCGATCCGGACCTTCCCGGATCCGGTGGAGATCTCGGCGTTGCCCGCGACACCGTCAACGGTGGCGTGACCGGCCGGGGTGTCCAGGCGCAGCGGGCCGGTTCGTTCGAGCCGGAAGTTCCCGGCGGAGGTCTTGAACCGGCACTCGCCGAGCCGGCCGGCCCCGCGGAAGTTCCCCAGTTGCACGTCGGCGGACACCTGCGAGCCGCTGGGCAGTTCGACGGTCACATCGACCGACCTGGTCTCGCGGGAGAAGTTGAAGGCGCGCACCCGTGGTCCTTTGACCTGCAGCAGGCCGTTCGCGTACTCGACGCTGACCTGGCGCGCGGCCTTCACGTCGGACTCGTCGGATTCGTCGCTCGGGCGCACCTCGACGACCGTGTCGGCGCGCTCACTCGCGATGAACCGCACTTCACCGGCGGCGCCGAGGTCGAGCGTGACGGAAATTGGCTGGGGTGTCTCGTATTTTGGCATGGTTGTCCCCTCATTTCGGGTCGGTAAGGCATCCCCGCAGGTCGGGGATGTGTGGTGGAAACCGGTACGGGGTGGCTAGCGCACCCAGCCGGTGAAGCCCTGCCTGGTGCGTTTGCCGCCGCTGTGCTGCTCGGCGCGCTGGTCGCGATCGGAGCGTTGTAGTGCGGCAGAGGCCGCCCGGACCAGCCAGGCGTTGACCGAGCGCCCCTCCTTGGCGGCGGCTTCCTCGACCGCGGCCTTGAGCTGCTCAGGGAGGCGCACGTTGATCCGCGCGGTCGGGCCGTCCTCGTCGATCAGCGGGCCGCTGATCGATGCGGCTTCGCCGCTCGATGGGCCACTCTCGGCGGTGTCGTGGCTCGGCTCGGCGGGGGCCGAGGTCACGACGAAGTCCGGATCGCGTCCGCGCAGGCGCAGCTGCACCGAGCCAGGGGCCAGATCCCGGGTGATCTCGTCCGCGGCGCCCGACAGCGCCTCCAGCAGTGTCATCCGGATCGCCGACTCGAGTGGCCCGGTCAGGCGCTCGACCAGCGCACGCGCCTCGTCACCGCCGGCTTCGGCAAGCGTGGCGAACTCACGTCCGATGTTGTTCACATACGAGGTCAAATCCATGGTGCCACTATGGCACACGAGTGGCACTTGATCAAGCCGTTATGGCTCAGCGCGCGTCGAATGTGGCACCAGCTGGCGCAGCTCACGTGTCGGAGAGGGATTCCCGCAGGTGACGGGGAAAGGCGTTGCGGTAGTCGCTCGGTGAGATCCCGATCTGCTTGAGGAAGTGGTGGCGCAGGTTGTTCGAGGTGCCGAGGCCGCTGAGTTGCGCGATCTTCTCCACCGGGAGTCCGGTTGTCTCCAGCAGGCTCTGGGCTCTGGCGAGACGTTGGTGGAGCAGCCATTGGAGTGGGGTCGTGCCGGTGGCCTGCTGGAGTCGCCGGTAGAAGGTCCGTGGGCTCACCATGGCCTGCTGTGCCAGGTCGTCGATGGTCAGTGGCTGGTCGAGGCGGGCTCGTGCCCACTCGAGCACGGGTGCCAGCCCCTGGTCGTCGGTCGCGGGCACGGACAGGTCGACGAACTGTGCCTGCCCGCCGGGCCGGTGCGCGGGGACGACCATCCGGCGGGCCAGTTGGTTGGCGACGTGCGCCCCGAGGTCGCGGCGGACCAGGTGCAGGCAGAGGTCGAGCCCTGCCGTCATCCCGGCGCTGGTGAGCACGTCGCCGTCGTCCACGTAGAGCACGGAGTTGTCGACCTGCACCTTCGGGTAGCGCTCGGCCAGCGTCGCGGTGTGCATCCAGTGCGCCGTGGCCCGGCGGCCGTCGAGCAGGCCCGCCTCCGCGAGGGCGAACGCGCCGGTGCACAGCGACACCATCCGGGCACCAGCGTCATATGCGTGACGCAACGCGGTGACGAGCTCGGCCGGTACTGGCTCGCCGTCCTCGACGACCTCTTCCGGCACCGAGGACACGATGACAGTGTCGGCGCCGACGATGTCGTCGAGTCCGTACCGGGTGCGCAACGCGAATCCGGGCACGTCCACCGGTCCGTGCGCACGGATCCCGCACATCCGCAGTTCGTACCACGGGTCGGCGAGGTCGGGCTGCGGCATCCCGAAGACCGTGGCGGGGATGCTCACCTCGTACAGGTCCCAGAACGTGACCCCGACTTCCTCGGGCACGACCAGGGCGACGGAACCGGCGCTCATGGCCACCATCGTAATGGCAGGAATTTGGTGGTACCGGGCATCAGTGTCACTGGCCGCGGTGGCCGAGTGCCGCGAGCCTGGACGCATGAGCACAACACGGGAACCCGTCACCATCATCGGACTGGGCAACCTGGGTCGCGCGCTGGCCGAGACTTTCCTCGCCAACGGCCATCCCACCACGGTATGGAACCGTTCCGCTGTCAAAGCCGAGACGCTGGTCGCGGGCGGTGCGACGGCGGCGGGCACGGTTGCCGACGCGGTCGCGGCGAGCGAACTCGTCGTCGTCGCGTTGCTGGACCCTGCGGTCGCCCGGGAGGTACTGGCAGGTGCGGCCGATGCCGTTCGCGGGCGCGCGCTGGTGAACCTCACCTCCGGTGGCCCGCAGGACGCGCGGGAGCTGACCGGCTGGGCGGCCGAGCACGGTGCGGAGTACCTCCACGGCGCCGTTTATGCGGTGCCGCAAACGATCGGCACCACCGAGTCTTCGATCAACTACAGCGGTTCGGCCGCCGTTCACCAGCGCTGGCAGGCCCAGCTGGAGATCCTGGGCAAGGCCACCTTCGTCGGCACCGACGCAGGCCGTGCCTCGGGCTACGACGTGGCCATCCTCGCAGGGATGTACGGCATGCTCGGCGGGTTCCTGCATGCCGCCGCGATAGCGCGCGCAGCCGGCATCAGCGCAACCGAGCTCACCCCGATGCTGGTGTCCTGGCTGACAGATGTCTTCCCGGCCCTCGTCACCTTCGCCAAGGAGATCGACAGCGG
Source organism: Saccharomonospora sp. NPDC046836 (assembly GCF_040645195.1). NCBI lineage: Bacteria > Bacillati > Actinomycetota > Actinomycetes > Pseudonocardiales > Pseudonocardiaceae > Saccharomonospora > Saccharomonospora sp. NPDC046836. The sequence goes on along the minus strand of NZ_JBEYXW010000013.1, from coordinate 114,086 downwards.
GGACTACACCACCGAAGAGTCCAATTTGGTCATGAACCAGTCCGGACTGGCCACGATCATCACTGCCAGCACGTCGCACGGCATCCCGGCGTCACCCCTCGCCCCACTCAAGGAGCTGATCGACCAGCAGGTCGCCGCCGGCCACGGCGCCGCCAGCTTCGCACGAGCGGTCGAATCGCTGAGGAGCGGCGCATGACCACGACGGTGCAGGACTTCGCTGATCTGGAAGCCGAGTTCAACGCATATGTCGGCACCATCAACTACGCCACCATGGTCACCGTCGACGCCAGGAACCGCCCGCGGACCCGAGTACTCATCCCGGTATGGGAGAACGTCGACGGTCAACCGGGCGGCTGGCTGGCCACCTACAAGACCCCGGTCAAAGCGGCACACATAGCCGGCAACCCACACACCAACTTCTACCCTGCCGACCAAGGAGCACGTGTGGGACCTCTACCGCAGGACGAGCCCCCGTGGTGCCGGCTACCCCCTCGGCAACTTCTGGACGACACCAGCAGATCCGCAGCTGCACGTGCTCCGCCTTACGCCATGGCGCATCCAGGTCATCCGAGGCATCGACCTGCGCAGCCGAATCTGGTGGGCAGACCGAAGCTAGAAATCCTAGGTGGCTGGCGTGATGCCTCGGGCAGAGGCGCGGGTCAGTGATCGGCGGACACCGTGGGCCGTGCGGCCGGGATTTCAACGCCCGTGCGCATTCGGTCTTCGTTCCGGGATGCTTTCCTGTTCCGAGGGCCGAAAACTTGATCACCGGGATGTATGGTCGACGTGGCCGAGCTTGGACGAAGACCGCTCCGGGAGCTTCGCGATGTCGCCCTTCGAGTACCGGTCTCGACGCCTGCTCTTCCACCGCTCCGCGGCAGCGGAAGAGCAGGTCGCCGGCTACGCCGCGAGCTTTGGGTGGCCGCGGACTGAGGTGCCGGCTGACGAAGAAGCAGGTATTCCGCGTGAGGTCGTCTGGGCGATCGCGTCGACGGTGGATGTGCGGTACTCGGTGGACGACGCAACCGGGTCACCGTACGTGTTCGTCACCGCCGCCTACCGCAACCAGTGCCAGGCATTCCTGGCCCATGCCGAGCAACACCTGGATGTCTTCTCAAGGGAGGAGTTACTCGCGGTCTATGGCCAGGCCGTCGAGGTCGACGAGCGTACGGGCCTGCTCCTGATGGTGGCGCTCGGCGCACCCCAGGAGTTCGACGAGACGAACGTGGCCCTGATCTCTGCCGCGCTGACCGATCCGGCAGAGGACGTGCGGGAAGCCGCGATCTATGCGACCTCGTACACCCCTTGCGAGCGTTACCTGCCACTGCTGGAGCAGATCGTTCGGCAGGATCCCCCACACCAGCTCCGCGAGGACGCAAAGGACATCCTCGCCGCCTACGGCGAGGTTGGCATCAGGTAAGCCGTTTCGAACGGTGTCATATTCGCGCCGTCAGCTCGCGGTTGGTGCGGGCGAGGTCTGGATGGTCTCCCGAAGGGCGTCGTCGGTCGAGGTCGGTTCGATCCCGAAGGCGTTGCTGGCGGCGGACGAGTCGAGAACGAATGGTCGTTGCAGTTGATATTGCATTTCGATCATCTCCCGGGCGGCAGGGTTGAAAAGCCCGGCGACGCGGAGTGCGAATCCGGGCATCCTCGTTACCCGGGCCGGCGGGGCTCCCGCGAGTTCGGCGGCTCGGGTGGCGAGCGCGCGGATGGACAGCGGCTGTGCGGTGGGCACATGCCATGCTCGGCCCCACGCGTTCTCGTCGGCTGCGACCACGACCAGCGTGCGCGCCACGTCCCCGACATAGGTCCAGCTGTGCGGCGCGTCCAGGTCCGCCGGCACCGAAGCGCGCCGGCCGGCGAGCACTTTGGGGAGGACCATGACAGTGAACGGGGAGACCGCGCCCGCGCCAACATAGTCCGACCCGCGAACCTCGGCGGTGCGGAGCCGCCCGGCTTCGTGCGCGGCCAATGCGTCGGTCCACAGCTTGGCTCGCACGTGGCCCTTCACGGAGTTGGGACGCAGCGGCAGCTGCTCGGTCATTGGGGCGTCGACCCGGCCGTAGGCATAGAGGTTGCCCGTCGTGACGAGCACCGCGCCGGTGGTCTCCGCGGCGTGGATGAAGGCGGCGCCCAGCGCTGGCCAGTCGGTGGACCAGCGGTGATAGGCCGGGCTCGCGCAGCAGTACAGAGCGACGGCGCCTTCGGCGTACCGGGCGAGGGTGGCGGGGTCCGCGGCGTCCGCCGCGATGCAGTCGATGCCGTCTTGTTCCGGGCCGTGGCCGCTACGGGTGAGAAGGCGGACGTGCTCGCCTCGGGCAGCGAGCAGCCGTGCGGTGGCTGAGCCGACCGGGCCTGCTCCGGTGATGACGTGAAGGGACATGTGGTATCACCATCTCCAATCGAGAACAATGTTCTCTGATAGGTGCACTGTACTCGTACGAGAGATCGTGGGTCAAGAACGCTGTTCTCGTCTGGTTTAGGTGTTCTCGGAGCTGTGCGACACTGTGGGCATGTCCGCATCTTCGCTGCGCGCCCGTGTCCGCTTCGAGATGAGCCATGAGATCAAGGAGGTCGCGCGCAAGCGTCTGGCCACGGAAGGCGGGAACCTCTCCCTGCGTGCTGTGGCCAGGGACATGGGCATCGTCGCTTCGGCCCTGTACCGGTACTTTCCGAGCCGTGACGCCCTGCTCACCGCCTTGATCATCGATGGCTACGAGGCGCTGGGCACGGCTGCGGCCGACGCCGAAGCGGCCGTACCTCGCGACGACCTTCGTGGCCGGTGGTTCGCCGTCTGCCATGCGGTGCGGACATGGGCGCTGTCGCATCCGGCCGAATACGGCCTGCTCTACGGCAACCCGGTGCCCGGTTACGCGGCGCCGCAGGAGACCGTCGCGCTCTCGGCGAGAGTGGTATTGCTGCTCGTGGACATCATCATCGACGGTGCGGAGCGCCTGGAGCCGGTCACGTCGCCGGTGCCCGAACGCGTCCGCACGGACATGCGTCGGCTCATCGACCAGCAGCCGGGTGACCTGCCGGAAGAACGGCTCGACCGCGTGTTCCTCGGCTGGACTCACCTGTTCGGCCTAGTCAACTTTGAAGTGTTCGGTCGCCTGGACGGCACGATCGAGGCGCGTGCCGACTACTTCGATCACCACATGGCCCTGATGGCGGAACTTGCCGGAATTCCGCGCTGACCATGCCTTTGCGCAGGTCACTTGGGGCACCGGCAACCGACTATGGTTTCCGCTGTGACCGAACCGTCCGTCTTGCACGACACCAAGGCTGCCTACGACGCCGTCGCGGAACTCTATGCCGACCTTTTCAGTAACGTGCTCGAGACCTTGCCGATGGAACGTGCGATGTTGGCCGCGTTCGCCGAACTCGTGCAGGCCCACAGCGCCGGACCGGTCGCCGACATCGGATGCGGCCCCGGCCACGTGACCGCACACTTGCACGCGCTCGGGCTGGCCACCTTCGGTATCGACCTGTCCTCAGAGATGATCGCCCTCGCCCGTCGAGCCCATCCGGACCTGCGGTTCGACGAGGGGTCGATGACCGCCCTGGATCTCGCCGACGGAGTTCTCGGCGGCATTCTTGCGTCCTACTCCACCATCCACACACCGCCGCAGCAACTGCCAGTCGTGTTCACCGAGTTCCAGCGAGTGCTGGCACCGGGCGGCCACCTGCTGCTCGGATTCTTCGCCGGTGACGACCCGCTGCCGCGGGAATTCGACCACAAAGTCACGCTCGCCTATCGATGGTCGCCCGACAGTCTCGCGGAACTGTTGCGCCAGGCCGGGTTCGTCGAGGTCGCCCGGATGCTGCGCGAGCCTCACGAGAACGAGCGGCAGTTCCAACAGGCCCAGCTGCTGGTTCGCAGGCCCCAGGAACCCTGATCGTCCCACCAGGCCGTCATCGTGCGGGCGCACACCGACCATCGATGTTATCGTTTATCGATAACATCGAAAAACGATAGGTAGTGAGGTGTAGGTCATGCGCGCCGAGTGGAACCCCCTGGGATCGCTGACCACCGTCACGCGTCTGGTCACCTGGGTCTTCGGCATCGCTGCCATGGCGGTCGTGATAGCCAACATTGCCGCGCTCGGCTGGCTGCCGGGCACTGGGGCGAATCCGACCTGTGTCGAGATCGCTGGCCACACCGGGCCACTCGAGCAAGGCGCGCCCGCGATTCCCAGCGGCACGAGCGTCTGTGTGGACAGCCCCAGCGTCGCCCAACGGATCGCCGGCGTGGGCGACCAGGTCCCGCAGGCGTTGTTCGCACTGGGCGCGCTGTTCCTGCTCCTGCGATTCCTGCGCACGGCGTCCCAGGAAGGTCCCTACGCGGCCACTGTGCCCGGCAGGCTGTCAGCACTCGGCTGGTTCGTGCTCATCGGTGGCCCGGTCAGCGAGCTGCTGTTCGCGGTCTCACAACACTTCCTGCGCTCCAGCCTGATCTCCGGTGTGTCCTCATCGGACTGGCTGGCCGAGTGGCGGGAAGCGTTCCCCTGGTGGTCCATAGCCACTGGCGTCGCCGCGTTGACCTTCGCCCACATCCTGCGGGTCGGCGTGCGGATGCACGAGGACCTCGAAGGCACCATCTGATGCCACCCGAGGAACCACACGAGATCTCTGTGCACCTTGACGACCTGCTCGCCGCGCGCGAAATGACATTGACCCAACTCGCCGAGCAGGTCGGCATCACCGTCGTGAACCTGTCGGTACTCAAGAACGGTCGCGCCAAGGCAATTCGATTCTCCACGCTCTCCCGGCTCTGTCACGTTCTCGGCTGCCAACCGGGCGACCTCCTCCGCCACCAGCCCAGCACACCATGACAACCCCCTCAGAACGGGACGGCTCCGCCGGTCGGTTCGGTCGGCCCGGGTGCGTTGGCGGGATCGCCGAACCAGCGGGAGAGGTGGTCGTCCAGGTCCTGCTGATCGTCGCCGATCCAGGCGACGTGGCCGTCGGGGCGTAGCAGGACGCACGGAACATCCAGTGCCGCAGTGGAATCCGCGAGGTAATCGACCCGGTCTGACCAGCCGCCGACGGTCAGGCGTTCGGTGCGGTCCAGCAGCAGGCCGCGGCCGCGATGCAGCAGACCGTAGAGGTGGCCGTGTTTCACGTCGATGTCGGGCAGGCGGCGGCCGAGCAGGTCGGGGCCTTCGCCGAAGTCGTAGCGGATGCCGATCGCGGTGATCTTCTCGATGAGATAGCGGTTCACCTCGTCGAAGTCCATCAGTTCGGTGAGCAGCCTGCGCACGGCCCGCGGGCCCGGTTCGGTGGAGTGCAGTTCCATCTGGGCGCGGGTGTTGTCCAGCACATCCTCGGCGACCGGATGACGTTCGGCCTGGTAGGTGTCCAGCAGCGTTTCCGGCGCCCAGCCGCGGATCTGTGCGGCCAGTTTCCAACCGAGGTTGAATGCGTCCTGAACGCCCAGGTTGAGTCCCTGTCCGCCGGTGGGTGGATGGATGTGTGCCGCATCGCCGGCCAGCAGCACCCGCCCGACCCGATAACGTTCGGCCAGCCGGGTGGCATCCCCGAAGCGGGACAACCAGCGCGGGGAGTGCACGCCGAAATCGGTTCCGGCGATGGTGCGCAGCTGTTGTTTGAAATCCTCGAGGGTGGGCGGTTCCGCGCGATCGCTGACTCCCGCGGCGGGGACTACGACGCTATAGACCCTTTCCCCGAAGGGCCTGAGCCAGAATGGTTTATGGGTCTCGCTGATTTCGGTCACCTTGGCCGCGATCTCCTCCCGCGGCACACCCACTTCCATCTCGCCCATCAACGTCTCGGTCCGCGAGGGCTCACCAGGGAAGCCGACGCCGAGCAGTTTGCGCACCGCACTGCGCCCGCCGTCACAGCCGACGAGGTAGCGCGAACGCAGCCGCTCCTGATCGGCCAGCTCGACGGTCACACCCTCGTCGTCCTGTTCGAAACCGGCCACCGCACAACCGCGCCGCACCTGCGCACCCAGTTCGATCGCATGTTCTTCGAGCAGGTGAACGATGACCGGCTGCGGGATGCCCAGCAGATAGGCGTGCGCGGAATCCAGGCCCTGTGGCGCGGGTTTGTTGATGCCGGCGAAGAATCCGCCGGCCGGACGCTGTCTTCCATGCTGGAGAATGCGATCCAGCAGTCCGCGCATTGCCATCAGCTCGAGACTGCGAATGTGCAGACCGACTATGCGGACGAACGACACGGGCTCGGTTTCCTTCTCCAGAACGAGTACCCGCACATCGTGCAGCCGCAGTTCGGCGGCCAGCATCGCGCCAGTCGGCCCGCACCCGGCAATGATCACGTCGAACATGAGGGGCGCCTTTCGGGAGTGCCTTGTTGTTGAGGCGCTCCCGGCGACACCTACGTCAATCGCCCGACCGTGACGGGGAGGGGGAGCACCCACATCGATACTGCGTTCATGGGTCTCACCTCCTCGGGTGGTGTCGCGGTCGATCGCAGGCTACAAGCCCGAGCATTACCCCGTCCAGCCCCGGCCAACGTGATCCGCTCAGTCGGTTGCGGACGTCTTGGGAGGGCGGGTGGAGTAGATCTTGTGCCAGTGCTGGGCTGAGCGCACTAGGTCGTCGATGACGTGGAGGAGGAATTGGCTGGTGTTCTCCAGTCTGGCGCCGGCAGGGGTGATGGGGCCGAGTTTCTGGGCTGCGATCTTGCAGACCTCGGCGATCTGGGTTTGGTTGCGCGCGCTGGCCATGATGGACTGGAACGCTACGTCGTCGTCGATGGCGTAGCGTTCGGCGCGGCTGTGGGGGTCGCGTTCACGTTTGATGAGTGCCTGGTTTTCCAGATAGCCGATGGCTTTGGAGATGGAGGCGGGGCTGACGTGCAGGCGTCGCACGAGTTCCGCGGAGGTGAGGCTGCCGCTGTCGGTGGTGAAGAGCGAGGCGAGCACCCTGGCCATCATCTGCGGGAGCCCGGCCTGAATCATCAGTTCCATGCTCTGCGCGTCCACCTCGTCCACGAGCCGTGGATCGCGCCCGCCGAGGTCGGCCCTGCCCGGTGACGGTGTCGGCGCAATGGTCCTGCGCTGACGCGCGTGTCGCGTGCTGGCCCGGTGGGCCGCCTCGGCGTGGTAGCCGCGCGGCCCGCCGTTGCGCATCACCTCACGGGTGACGGTGGAGGTCGGCCGCCCGATGCGGCGGCCGATGGCGGCGTAGGTCAGCTCCTCGCGCAGTCCCGCAGCGATCTGCTGTCGGTCCTGGGGGGTGAGTCTTTCACCAGGCATCGGGTGGTCCTCCGCTGTCGGCGTCGCGTTCAGCTTAATGCAACGCGACTGCCATTGCATTAGTCGCCATCGATCATGCAACAATTCGTCGGCATCTACCTGCAATTATGTTGTTGCTTCACGAAGATAAGATTGACGATTTTGTGTATGCAACGTAACTTTTGCCGAGTCGTGAAGGTTTTCACTGACACTGGATCTCACCAACGGAGCGAAGCCCATGACTACCGATCTCGGTCAACCCGCGCTCGCGGCGACCGCGATACGCAAGGCGTACGGCGACCATGTGGTGCTGGGCGGTATCGACCTCGACATCCCCTCGGGATCTGTCTTCGCGTTGCTCGGCCCGAACGGCGCGGGCAAGACCACCATGGTGCAGATCCTGTCGACGCTCATCCGTGCCGACGCGGGCGAGATGCGGGTCGCCGGCCATGATGTGGTGCGGGATCCGGACGCTGTGCGTGCCGCGATCGGTGTCACTGGCCAGTTCTCGGCGGTGGACAGCTTCCTCACCGGTGAGGAGAACCTGCTGTTGATGGCCGACCTGAACCGGCTGCCCCGCAGGGAACGGCAGCAGTGTGCAGCTGACCTGCTGCAGCGGTTCGATCTGGTGGACGCGGCCCGAAAGCCTGCGGTGACATATTCCGGTGGGATGCGCCGCCGCCTGGACCTGGCGATGACGCTGGTCGGCCGGCCCCGCGTGATCTTCCTCGACGAGCCGACCACCGGGCTGGACCCGCGCAGCAGGCGGACCATGTGGGAGATCATTCGCGGGCTGGTGACCGACGAGGGCGTCACGATCTTCCTCACCACTCAGTACCTCGAGGAGGCCGACCAGCTCGCCGACCGGATTGCGGTGCTGCACCAGGGAAAGCTGGTCGCAAAAGGCTCGCCGGAGGAGCTCAAGCGGCAGGTCGGCGGCGGCCATGTAACCCTGCGGTTCGCCGACCCGAGCGGTTACGACCACGCGGCCCGGGAGCTGGGCGTGGTGTCCCGCGACGACGAGGCATGCACCCTGCAGATCCCCAGCCAGGGCGATGTCCGGTCGTTGCGCGCGCTGCTGGATTGGCTCGACCACGCCTCGATCGCGGTGGACGAACTCCAGGTCCACACACCCGATCTCGATGACGTCTTCTTCGCCCTGACAGGGAACGCAGTCACGGAACAGGAACCCGCCCGATGAGTACCGTTTCCAGCACCGTTTCCAACGCGTTTGCCGACTCGGCGACCATGTTGCGCCGCCAGTTGCGGCACATGCTGCGTTATCCGACGCTCATCCTGACGGCCGCCGGGGTTCCGGTGGTCTTGCTGCTGCTGTTCGTCTACGTTCTCGGCGGCGCTCTCGGTAATGGCCTTGGCGGGCCGTCCGGCGGCCGGGATGCCTACGTGAACTACGTCGTCCCTGGCGTCATCCTGATGACTGTGGCGACCGCGGCCCAGGGCACGGCGATCTCGGTAGCGATGGACATGACCGAGGGCATCGTCGCCCGGTTCCGCACCATGGCCATCGCCCGGGTGTCGGTACTCACCGGTCATGTGTTGGGCAGCCTGATCCAGACCCTGCTGAGTATCGCTGCCGTGATCGGGGTCGCGCTGCTGGTGGGATTCGAGCCGACCGCGGACTTCGGCGAATGGCTCGGCGCGGTCGGTGTTCTCGTGATGATCATCCTCGCGCTCACCTGGCTGTCGGTCGCACTGGCCATGGTCGCCGAGAACGTCGCCGCCGCGAGCAACATGCTGATGCCGCTGATGATCCTGCCCATGATGGGCAGCGGGTTCGTCCCCACCGACTCGATGCCCGCCGGGCTGAAATGGTTCGCCGAGTACCAGCCGTTCACCCCGTTCATCGAGACCCTGCGCGGACTGCTGATGGGCGCTCCGATCGGCCATAGCGCGATTCTCGCCATCGGCTGGTGCGCCCTGATCGCGTTGGGCGGCTACCTGTGGGCCAAGAAGGTCTACAACCGCGAGCCCACCAAGTGACCGTCTTCGTGGTCGGTATGTCAGGTCGGCAACGGTTTCACGGTGATAGAGCGTGCCGGCGATGTCGGTTTTCGAGGCGTTGAACCAGGGCATATGGAATCGTGCACGGGCGCAACGCCGCCGCAAGATTCGGCTGGTGCTAGCTGCCGGCAGACGCTGGCGGTTGGAGGCTCATCCATGGCTGAGTTGAGGTTCGAGCAGGACCTGGTGCGAGCGCTGCTGCGGGAACAGCATCCAGATCTCGCAGACCTCGAACTCCGAGACGTCGCTGGTGGCTGGGACAACCAGCAGTGGCGCCTTGGGGCGGAGCTGGCCGTGCGGTTGCCGCGTACCGAGCGCGCCCCGGCGCTGCTGCGCACCGAGCAGAAGTGGCTGCCCATTCTCGCGCAGCGCCTGCCGCTGCCGACGCCCACCCCGGTGCGCATCGGCGAACCGTCGGCCCTGTTCGAACACACCTGGACGATCACACGCTGGGTCGAGGGCGAGCCGGCGGACTACGCGCCGATCACCTGCGCTGACGCGGCCGAGACCCTCGCGGGTTTTCTCAAGGCCCTGCATCAGCAGGCACCCGCGGACGCCCCAGCCAATCCCACGCGCGGCATCCCGCTGGCCGGGATGCAGGACGGGTTCACTCGCTCGTTGGAGGTCATAGCCGACGACGCGAGCGCTGATGTCCGAGAGATCTGGGAGAAGGCCGTCGCGGCGCCCGCGTGGCACGGGGCGCCGACGTGGCTGCACGGCGATCTGCATCCCGCGAACGTGGTCGTGCAGGACGGGACGCTCTCCGGAGTGATCGACTTCGGCGAGATGTGCGCAGGGGATCCCGCGACCGACCTGTCCGCCGCCTGGGTCCTGCTGCCCGCGGGCACGGCCAGCCGGTTCTTCGGCACCTACGAAGTCGCGGACGATGCCACCATTGCGCGGGCCCGCGGCTGGGCCGTCCTACGCGCCGTGGGCATGATCAGCATCGGACGCAACGGCAGGCTCGGTCTCCTCGGGGGCAAACCGACCTGGGAGCCAGCAGGCCGAGCTGCGCTCGAACGCGCCTTGGCCGTGAACTGACCGCACGGACTCCGTGTCAGAGGTGGTGCCTGTGGCTTTTGTGGTAATTGATCACTTCGGAGGGCGAACCGGCCAGGCCCCGTTCCGCGAGACCTGATCAAGTGGTCATGTTGTGGTCATCTGCACGTGGAATCGGTCAAGTGTGCGGAAACTACCTAAATCCTATTCCGCCGGGCGGCCCGCGCCGGCGAAGTCGTCGTCGGGTTCGCGGTAGTTGTGGACCTGCACCGCCTGGCCGAACGTCGGCGCGTCGATCATCTGCTCGTTGCCGATGTAGATGCCGACGTGGTGGATCTTCGTCGCCGGGTTGCCGTAGAAGATCAGGTCGCCGAGGCGCGGTTCCTGCCCCGCCGGGACGAGCGGCACGCTGTTGTACTGCCAGTGCGCCGTCCGTTGCAACGTGACCCCGGCCGAGGCGTAGGCCGCGGTGGTCAGCCCCGAGCAGTCGAAGCCGACGTCGCCCTTCTCCAGACCGTTGCCGCCCCACTCGTAGGGCAGGCCGATCTTCTCGATGGCGAAGTTGACGGCCATGAGCGCCGCGCGGTTCGGCGGCGTGTCCGCCATCCCGACCGTGCCGTAGACGTTGGCCGTGGCGAGCACTCGGTGCAGGAACAGCGGCGCGTCCTGCACCGCCGACACCCCGGCCAGCCACTGGTCGCCCTTGCTGAGGTCGCGGTCTTCCGCGCACAGCGCGCGCCCCGTCGTCAACGCCGCGTCGTCGACGTTCTGCAGGTCCGGCGTGCCGCCCGAGGCGCTGACCTGCCACCGCTCCCAGACAGCGGGGGACAGCTGCATCGGGCCCGCCGCCCCGGTCTCCGACACGACCTTGCCCGCGAAGTCACGCAGCTCGACCGTGCCGATCGGTTCTGACACCGCGCCGTTCTCGGCGACGCGGCCGCCCTCGGCGCGGCTGTGGTCGGACCCGGTCTTGCCGATGCCGGCCAGCGTGACCCAGGACAGGTTGCAGTCGGGCTGCTCCTCACCCAGTCGTACGGTCGCCGCGGCGTAGGCATGCATGGTGCGCTGCGGGATGTCCAGCCACTGCGCCACCTCGTCCACCCAGGCCTCGAAGCGGGGACCGGATTGCCGCGGCACGGCGCTCGGCTGCCGGGTCGGCGGCGCGGAGGTGGGTGCCGCCGTTGCCTGCCGGGTGGTCGTCGTCCCCGCGCTTTCAGCGGAGGCGGCCGTGGTGACATCGTCCTCGGTGGGGCCCAAGCGCAGCGCGGTGACGAGTCCGCTCAGCGCGACCAGCACCGTGGCGATCGTCAGAAGCAGCGTGCGCCTGCGGTTTTTGGGCCGTGGTGTGGCATCGTCGCGCTCGGCGCCGTCCCCCAGCTTCATGGCCTCAGAATAGAGAGCGGGCGTGGCGCGCGCGTGAGGCCATGGTTACCGAGGCGTGCCCGTGAGCCGTTCCAGCAGAAACGTCTGGAGCTCTGCCAGTTCGGTGTCGACGGCGACATCCGTCAGAACCGCCTCCGGGTGTGCATCACCAGCGCGCTGCCCAGGGCTGCGCAGGTCGGCGAGCGTGGCACCGCGGGCGGGCCCGTACGAGCACTCCACCTGGACCGGCACGGCCTCTGTACGCAGTATGCCCGGCCGGATCGCCTCCGCGACCGCGACCGCATCGTGCACCATCATCCCGTCGTAGCCCAGCACGGTGCGGTAGTGGGCGCGGTAGTCCGGGGTGAGCGCATCGAGCGCGGCGCCGATCGGGCCGGAGGCCGCCAGCTGCGCCAGCCACGCGGCGTCGATCGCGCAGCGGTGCGTCAGGTCCAGCGGCACGAGCACGCAGTGCACCTCGCCGCCGGCGAGCACCCGCTGCGCGGCTTCCGGGTCGCTCCAGATGTTGAACTCCGCGGCGGCTGTCGTGTTGCCGTGTGCCAGCGCCCCGCCCATGATCACCACGCGGGCGATCTTCTCGCCGATGCCGGGGTGAGCGGCGAGCAGAGCGGCGATGTTGGTCAGCGGTCCGATCGGCGCGATCGTCACCGGTTCGTCGGCCGCCTCGAGTACCGATGCCAGCAGCGCGACGGCACCGCCGGAGACCAGCTCGCGCGCGGGCTCGGGCAGGATGTCCGACCTGCCGGAGAGCCCGTCCGGGCCGTGTATCCGGCTGGCCCGGTGTGCCTGCGGATGGACGAGCGGGCGTGACGCACCGGCGGCGACGGGCACGTCGTCGCGCTTGCACAGTGCGAGGAGCCGCTGGGCGTTGCGGGTGGTGTCGGCGAGTGCGACGTTGCCGTACACGGTGGTCACGGCGAGCAGGTCCACGTCCTCGCTCAGTGCCGCGAGCGCGATCGCGAAGGCGTCGTCCACGCCCGGATCGGTGTCGATGATGAGCTTCGTCCCCACGGTCACTCCCTCGGTCTGCGCGTGCTACGACAGGTTACGGTCAGCTCATGACATCCATGTGGGGATCACCGGTGCTGTCCCGGATGCAGGCTTGGCGCCGGATGCGTAAGGACCCGCGGCAGGCGCGGTTTCTGAGCGCCGACTCGCTGCGCTGGGTGCTGCGCAACCGGGCCTTCACGCCGTGGTACCTCGTGCGGTACTGGCGGCTGTTGAAGTTCCGCATCGCCAACCCACACATCATCTTGCGCGGCATGGTGTTCCTCGGCAAGAACGTGGAGATCCACTGCCGTCCCGGGTACGGGCGCATGGAGATCGGCCGCTGGGTGCACATCGGCGACGGCAACGCGATCCGGTGCCACGAGGGCTCGTTGCGCATTGGTGACAAGGCCGTGTTCGGGCGCCAGAACGTCATCAACTGCTACCTCGACATCGAGCTCGGTGCCGCGACGCTGGTCGCCGACTGGGTCTACGTCTGCGACTTCGACCACGTGACCGCCGACATCAACCTGCCGATCAAGGACCAGGGCATTGTGAAGTCCCCCGTGCGGATCGGCCCCGACACCTGGATCGGCACCAAGGTTTCGGTGCTGCGTGGTACCCGCGTCGGCCGGGGCTGCGTCCTCGGTGCGCATGCCGTGGTGCGTGGCGACATCCCCGACTTCGCGATCGCGGTCGGCTCGCCGGCCCGCGTGGTACGCGACCGCAAGGCCGACTACGAGGCGGGCGCCGAACGCCGCGCGGCCATCGCGGACATGGCCCGCAAGGCCGGCAAAGCGCTGCAGAAGACGCTCGGCGAGTCCACAGACGTGCGCTGACTCACGGCTCCGCCTTCGGGACCGCGGGGTAGGGCACGAAGGTGCTGGTGTTCTCGTCGACGGTCAGCTGCTTGCCGATGGTGGGGAACGCCCGCTGCGGGCAGGCGGGACGCTCACACACCTTGCAGCCCATGCCGATCGGGGTGGCCGCCGACCGGTCGTCGATGTCGAGCCCGGCCGAGTACACCAGCCGCCGTGCGTGCCGCAGTTCGCAGCCGAGTCCGACCGAGAACATCTTTCCGGGGCTGCCGAAGCCGCCGATGTTGCGCGACACCGTCCGCGCGATCCAGAAGTAGCTCTTGCCATCCGGCAGCGTCGCCACCTGCGTGACGATCTTGCCGGGCTGGGTGAACGCCTCGTAGATCACCCACAGTGGACACGCGCCACCGACCCGGGAGAAGTGAAAGCCCGCTGCCGACTGGCGTTTCGACATGTTGCCTGCCCTGTCGACACGCACGAACGAGAACGGGATGCCCCGCAGTTTCGGACGCTGCAATGTGGACAGTCGGTGGCATGCGGTCTCGAAGCCGACGCCGAAGTGGTCACACAACAGCTCGATGTCGTACCGGAACCGCTCGGCGCAACCGTGGAACTGCCGGTACGGCAGGATGAGCGCGCCTGCGAAGTAGTTGGCGAGCCCCACCCGCGCCAGTGAGCGGGCGGGTTGCCCCGAGAAGTCCCACGAGTCGGCCAGCCCGGTGATGAGGTCGTCGTACTCCAGCAGCGCGATCTGCGAGGCCATCCGGAACGCCTGCTGGCCGATCCGCAACGTGGGCGCCATCCGCAGAACGCGGCCTTCCGGTTCGTAGCGGTGCTGCTCGCCGGCGGCCTCGTTGATCCCCTCGGTCGTGATGGTCACGCCGTAGTACCCGGTCAGCCGGTCGCGTAGCCCGTTGCCCACCTCCCCGCGGCGCAGGTCCAGCTGCTCGTACATCCTCTCGGCGCGCTCGTCGAGTTCGCCGACGTAGTTCTCCCGCTCGTAGAAGAAGTCGCGGACCTCCTCGTGGGGCAGCGGTGCTGCGGCGCTGCCGTGCACGCCGCGGCCATCCTCGGCCACGAGCGCGGCGGTGTTCTCCACCGCGTCGCGGTAGCGGCGGTGCATCTTCACCAGTGCCTCGGCGACCGTGGGCAGGTTCTTGGCGAGGTCGGTGATCTCGCCGGGAGAGACCCGCGCGGCGATCGCCTCGTCCAGCAGCGCCTCCCTGACATCGGCGACCAGTCGCGAGGTGTCGTTGTCGGCGAAGAACTCCGCGTCCACGCCGAACGCCTCGGTGATGCGCAACAGCACCGGCACGGTCAGCGGCCGGGCGTTGTGCTCGATCTGATTGAGGTAACTGGGTGAGATCTCCAGGAGCCTGGCCAGGTCGGCCTGGCTCATGGCGCGACTCTCCCGCAAATGCCGTAGCCGCGCTCCGGCGAAGGTTTTGTCCACGATGACCGGCCCTCCCGCAGGGTTTTCTGTTCCGTACCGATCCAGTCGGCACATTCAGCCTGCGCTGCCAATCCGACGTTCGCAAGCTTCACAACATGCTAGGAAAAATTAGCACAAGTTGGCAAATTGGAGATCTAGCAGAGCTTTCCCAGCTCATGTCATGGTCAAGGTGCACAAGCGAGGAATCGCAAAGTTCGCAAACGTGGGAGTGACCCGATGACTGTGTCCTTCGAGCAGGAAGCGGCCGAGCTGGCCAAGAAGTGGGAGTCCGACCCCCGCTGGCAGGGTGTGCGGCGGTCCTACTCGGCAGCTGACGTGGTGAAGCTGCGTGGCAGTGTCGTCGAGGAGCACACCCTGGCCCGCCGTGGTGCCGAGCGGCTGTGGAAGCTGCTGCACACCGAGGAGTACGTGCACTCGCTGGGCGCGTTGACGGGTAACCAGGCGGTGCAGCAGGTCCGCGCCGGGCTCAAGGCCATCTATCTCTCCGGCTGGCAGGTCGCCGCCGACGCCAACCTCGCCGGGCAGACCTACCCGGACCAGAGCCTCTACCCGGCGAACTCGGTGCCCGCGGTGGTCCGCCGGATCAACAACGCGCTCGCCCGCGCCGACCAGATCACCTGGGCCGAGGGCAGCACCGGCATCGACTGGTACGCCCCGATCGTCGCCGACGCCGAGGCCGGTTTCGGCGGCCCGCTCAACGCGTTCGAGCTGATGAAGGGGATGATCGCCGCCGGAGCAGCCGGTGTGCACTGGGAGGACCAGCTCGCGTCGGAGAAGAAGTGCGGCCACCTCGGCGGCAAGGTCCTCATCCCGACCAAGCAGCACGAGCGCACGCTGAACGCCGCGCGGCTTGCCGCCGACGTGCTCAACGTGCCGTCGATCGTCGTCGCCCGCACCGATGCGCAGGCCGCAACGCTGATCACCAGCGATGTCGACGAGCGCGACCGCAAGTACATCACCGGCGAGCGCACCTCCGAAGGCTTCTACAAGGTGCGCAACGGCATCGATCCGTGCATCGACCGTGGCCTCGCTTACGCGGAGTACGCGGATCTGCTGTGGATGGAGACCTCCGAGCCGGACCTCGAGGTGGCGCGCACGTTCGCCGAGGCCATCAAGGCCAAGTACCCGGACCAGCTGCTGGCCTACAACTGCTCGCCGTCGTTCAACTGGCGCAAGCACCTCGACGACGCCACGATCGCGAAGTTCCAGCGCGAGCTCGGCCACATGGGCTACAAGTTCCAGTTCATCACCCTGGCTGGCTTCCACGCGCTGAACTACTCGATGTTCGACCTGGCCAAGGGCTACGCCGCCGAGGGCATGAGCGCCTACGTCGACCTGCAGGAGCGCGAGTTCGCGGCCGAGGAGCGCGGCTACACCGCCACCCGGCACCAGCGCGAGGTCGGCACCGGCTGGTTCGACCAGGTCAGCACCGCGCTGAACCCGGAGAGCTCCACGACCGCACTCACCGGCTCGACCGAAGAAGCGCAGTTCTGACCTCGTGAAGGGACGACGAGATGGCTGACACGCTCAACTACCGGCTCGAGGTCGCCGGTCCCGTCGGCGAGCGGTTCGACGAGATCCTCACGCCAGCGGCGCTGGAGTTCGTCGCCAAGCTGGACAACGCGTTCGCCGGCACGCGCCGGGAGCTGCTGGACGCCCGGCGGCGCAGGCGGGAGCGGATCACCTCGGGACACGAGCAACTGGGTTTTCTGCCCGAGACGCGCTGGATCCGCAGCGACCCGTCGTGGCAGGTGGCCCCTCCGGCCCCAGGGCTGGAGGACCGGCGCGTGGAGATCACCGGTCCCACCGACCGGAAGATGACCGTCAACGCGCTCAACTCCGGGGCCAGGGTGTGGCTTGCCGACTTCGAGGACGCCACGTCCCCGACCTGGCGCAACGTGGTGGACGGTCAGCTCAACCTGTTCGATGCGATCCGGCGTGACATCGACTTCACCGACAACGGCAAGCGATACGTGATCGGCGAGGACCCGGCCACGATCGTGGCCCGCCCGCGTGGCTGGCACCTGGTGGAGAAGCACATCCGCATCGACGGCCGTCCCGTGTCGGCCAGTCTCGTCGACTTCGGGCTCTACTTCTTCCACAACGCAAGGCGACTCGTCGCCAAGGGGGCCGGACCGTACTTCTACCTGCCGAAGCTGGAGAGTCATCTCGAGGCGCGGCTGTGGAACGACGTCTTCCGGTTCGCACAGCGGGAGATCGGGCTGCCGCAGGGCACCATCCGGGCGACCGTGCTGATCGAGACCATCTCCGCGGCCTTCGAGATGGAGGAGATCCTCTACGAGCTGCGCGAGCACGCGGCCGGGCTCAACGCGGGCCGGTGGGACTACATCTTCAGCATCATCAAGACCTTCGGCTACGCGGGCGCGGACTTCGTGCTGCCCGACCGCGCGCAGGTCACGATGACGGTGCCGTTCATGCGGGCCTACACCGAGCTGCTGGTGCGGACCTGTCACAAGCGGGGTGCACATGCGATCGGCGGCATGTCCGCCTTCATTCCGAGCAGGGACCCGGACGTCAACGCCATCGCGCTGGCCAAGGTCCGCGAGGACAAGGAGCGCGAGGCCGCGGACGGCTTCGACGGCTCCTGGGTCGCGCACCCCGGTCTGGTTCCGGTGTGCCGCAAGGTGTTCGACAGCGTGCTCGGGGGCTGGCCGAACCAGCTCGGCAGGCTGCGTGAGGACGTCGTGGTCACCGAGGTGGACCTGCTCGACGTTGCCAGCGCCGGCGGGGAGGTCACCGCAGGCGGCGTGCGGGCCAACATCAACGTGGCGCTGCGTTACGTCGACTCATGGTTGCGCGGCACCGGTGCGGCGGCGATCGCCGACCTCATGGAGGATGCCGCCACGGCGGAGATCGCGCGATGCCAGGTGTGGCAGTGGATTCGCAACGGCACCAAGCTCGCCGACGGCACGGCCCTCACCGATGACGTCGTCCGTGCGTGGCTCGACGAGGAACTGGCCACGGTCCGTGCCGAGCTCGGCACGGACAACCGGCTGGCCGACGCTCGGGAGATCTTCGTCGATACGGCGCTGGGGGAGAAGCTGCCCGGCTTCTTCACCACAGGGGGCTACGCCCGTTACCTGACCGGCTCGGGGAGGTAACGGAGCGGGAGGGGCATCGCCAGTGCGCCCCGCGGCACTGGCGATGCCCCTGTGCCGGGACGGCGGGAGTCGTTGGCGGTCGTAGCCTGAGGCAATGACGTCACGACCGCCGTTCCCGCCGTTCGACGAGACCACCGCCGCGCAGAAGGTCCAGGCGGCCGAAGATGCCTGGAACACTCGTGACCCCGATCGGGTTGCGCTTGCCTACACCGAGGACTCGGTGTGGCGTAACCGCGACCGGCACGTCGTCGGCCGCGCCCAGATCATCGCGTTCCTGCGGGAGAAGTGGCAGCGCGAGCTGGACTACGCCCTGCGCAAGGAACTCTGGGGGTTCAGGGGAGACCGGATCGCCGTGCGCTTCCAGTACGAGTGCCACGACCGCGAAGGCCAATGGTGGCGCAGTTACGGCAACGAGTTGTGGGAGTTCACCGACGAAGGCCTGATGCGCCGTCGGGAGGCGAGCATCAACGACTACCCCATCGCGGAATCGGAACGGCGCATCCATGGTCCGCGTCCCGAAAGCGAGTACGGCAAGCTCCTTCCGCTTTTCTAGGGCGGGTCACCTGGTGGCCTCGATGACCCGCGTCAGCACGGCATGCAGCTGTTCCAGCTCGGCGACCTCCATGCCGAGCCGTTCCACGACGCGGTACGGGATCTTCTCCGCCTCCCGCCGCAACCGCCTGCCCTTGGCGGTCAGCGACACCGCCAGCGCCCGCTCATCGCTCGCGCTGCGCTGCCTGCTGACGTAGCCGAGCGCCTCCAGCCGTTTCAGCAGTGGCGAGAGCGTCGCCGGTTCGGCGCGCAGTGTCTGGCCGAGGTCGCGGACCGAACGGGGCGAGCGCTCCCACAGCGCCAGCAGGACCAGGTACTGGGGGTGGGTGAGCCCGAACGGCTCCAGCAGCGGCCGGTAGATGGCGATGACGCTGCGCGAGGCGACGGAAAGGGCGAAGCAGACCTGCCGGTCGAGTGCCAGCGGGTCCTCACTCAGGTCGATCGATGTCACGAGCCTCACCCTATCAATTAGTACACTAACTATTAGACTGCTAAACATGCCGAGGCGACGACCGAACCCGATGCAGTGGCTGTGGTACGCGGCCGGTGGCAAGCTCCCGGGCAACCTGCGGGAATGGGTTCTGCACGACGTCACCAGCAAGGCCTGGATGTGGCGGCACGCCGCCCGCAGCACCGTGCTGGTCGCGCCGCTGACCGCGGTCTGGTTGCTACTGCCCGGCCCGCTCGGGCTGCGCCTTGCCCTGTGCCTGATGGCGGCACTCGTCGGCTACTTCTATTCCTTCGCCTACATGCACGAAAGCGCCGAGCACCGGATCGTCAAGCACGGCTACCCGCACGGCACAGCGCGGGCGACACGCGCCGCGGCGCAGGAGGCCGCCGAAGCCGAGATCCGCGCACGCTACGTCGCCCGGTACCGCCGCGAACTCTGAGAGCGCTCACGGTTCGAACGCGTTACCCGTCGCGATCTTCGGGCGGCCGAGCACCGGTGGCTCCCCGAGGCGGGTGCGCTGGTAGACCCGCGCGGTGGCCGCCGCGATCCGGGTCCAGTCGAAGTCGGCCGCCAGCCGGGACTGCGCGGCCAGCGCCCGCTCACCGGCCGCCCCGCCGTCGGCGAGCACCGCGTCCACGGCGTCGGCGATGCCGTTGACGTCGCCGGGTGTGAACGCCAGCCCGGTCTCCCCGTGCACGACGACCTCGCCGAGCCCGCCGGCGGTGGAGGCGACGAGCGGCCTTCGTGCGGCTGCCGCTTCGAGCGCCACGATGCCGAACGGTTCGTACCTGCTGGGCAGGACCACCGCGTCGGCGGCAGCCAGCACGGCACGCAGCTCACGGTCGGACAGGTGCCCGACGAAGTCCACCGCGCGCACGAGGCGAAGCCGCCGGGACTGCTCGACAAGCTCCTCGAGATGCCTGCCCTTGCCGGCCACGACAAGGCGTGTTCCGGGATGCCTTCGCCGGATCGCCGGCAGCGCCGCCAGCAGGTCCTGCACGCCCTTCTCCCATTCCAGCCTGCCGAAGTAGAGCAGCAGCGGGGCGCCGCCGGTGCTGTGCGTTGCCCTGGCCTTGGCGATTTCGTCGGCGGGCACCTGCCAGCCGCGCTCCTCGATGCCGTTGTGGATCACGGTGATGCCGTCGGCCTCGATCTCGAACAGCTGCGCGACCTCGCGGCGCATTGCCTGCGAGCAGGTGATCAGCGCGTCGGCGCGGTTGGCCAGCCACCACTCCACCGAATGCACCTGCTGGTTGAGGGGATGGGACAGCCACCCCGAATGCCTGCCCGCCTCGGTCGCGTGCAGCGTGCCGACGAGCGGTACCCGCGCGGCCTCCGCGAGCGCGATCGCCGGGTGGGTGACCAGCCAGTCGTGCGCGTGGACGACCTCCGGCCGCCAGGTGCGCAGCAGCTCGGTTCCGGCGCGGGTCATCGCGTGCCCCATCGAGAGCGTCCAGGCCACGAGATCGCGTTCGAAGGTCACGTGCATGGGGTCCTCGGCGACCCTGATGATCCGGACACCCTCGGCCATCCGGTTGGTCGTCGGGTGGGTCTCGGCGTCGGTGCCCGCGACGTGCCGGCACAGCACCGTCACCTCGTGCCCGTCCTTGGCGAGATGACGCGCCAGTGCGTGGACATGCCTGGCGAGCCCGCCGACCACGACAGGCGGGTACTCCCACGAGAGCATCAGCACGCGCATGCTTGGAGGTTACTCACGGGTCGCATGTGTTCGCCGACGCGTCCGATCTGCCAGTATCGGGACAATGACCGACGGAGCGCCTGAGAACAGTGGTGTGCCTGGCCATGACGAACAACACGACACGATGCCGGTAGCGAGCCGGGAGTTTCCCGCGCTGTCCACCCCGTGGACCGACCAGGTGGTGCCCGAGCGGGTGCTGGCCGAACATCCCCGGCCGCAGCTGATGCGCGAGCGTTGGCGCAGCCTCAACGGCTGGTGGGAGTACTCCAGCCGGATCGGTGACGGCGAGGTGCGCAGGGGTGAGCAGATCCTCGTGCCGTTCCCGCCTGAGTCGGCCCTGTCCGGCATCCGGCAGCGCGCCGAGCAGCTGTGGTACCGCCGCACGTTCGAGGTGCCGGAGCGCTGGCGCGGCGGGCGGGTGCTGTTGCATTTCGGAGCGGTCGACCAGATCGCCACGGTATGGGTCAACCACCAACTGGTCACCCGGCACGAGGGCGGCTACACCGCGTTCAGCGTCGACATCACGGCCGTGCTGCGCGACGGCGCGGAACAGGAGATCGTGGTGCGTGCCGACGATCTCGGCAACGCGGGGACCTTCCCGGTCGGCAAGCAGGCCAATCAGCCCGCCGGGATCCTGTACACCGGCGCATCGGGCATCTGGCAGACCGTCTGGCTCGAAGCCGTACCGGATGTCTATGTCGACAGGCTCGACATCGGCTCCGACCTCACCGGCCTCGACGTGACGGCCGGAGTCGCGCATGCGGGGGAGGAGCGGGTCGAGGTCGTGGCGTCGGAGCCGGGCGGCGCCGAGGTCGCCCGCGCGAGTGGCAACCCGGGCGAGCCGCTGCGGCTCGACGTGCGTGACCCGCACCTGTGGAGCCCTGACGACCCGTACCTCTACGACCTGACGGTGCGCGTGCTCGGCGATGCCGGGCAGGTACTCGACGAGGTGCGCAGCCATGCGGGGCTGCGCACGGTCGGCCTGGTCACCGACGGCCACGGCAGGCCGCGGATCGCGCTCAACGGCCGCATCACGTTCCTGCACGGGTTGCTCGACCAGGGGTACTGGCCGGACGGCATCTACACGGCGCCGACCGACGAGGCGCTGCGGTTCGACCTCGAGCAGACCAAGGCGCTCGGGTTCAACACGGTTCGTAAGCACGCCAAGGTGGAGCCCGCGCGCTGGTACTACTGGGCCGACCGGCTGGGGCTGTTGGTATGGCAGGACATCCCGTCGCCGCCGGTGGTCCTGGACAACCCGCCGGGCCCGCAGTCGCCGCCGGTCGCCGTGACCCGCCAGCGGTTCGAGGCGGAGCTGGCCGCGATCATCGACCAGCTGCGCAGTGTTACCGCGCTGGTGGTGTGGGTGCCGTTCAACGAGGGCTGGGGCGAGTACGACACGGCGAGGCTGGCCAAGGAGGTCAAGGCCGCCGACCCGGCCCGGCTGGTCATCGCGGACAGCGGGGTGAACTGCTGCCATTCCCATCCGGATTCCGGTGCGGGCGACATCTACGACGACCACACCTACGTCGGCCCCGGCCGGCCGCTGGTGCGCGACACCAGGGCCACGGTCGACGGCGAGTACGGCGGCCTCGGCCTTGTGCTCGACGGGCATGTCTGGCCGGGTGCGCCGGTGGCCTACGAGATGACCGGCAGCAGGGACGATCTCACCCGGCGCTACACCGAGGTGATCGCGGATGTGGAAGGCGTGGTGCGGCAGCTGGGGTTGTCCGGCGCCATCTACACGCAGACCACGGACGTGGAGAACGAGGTCAACGGCCTGATCACCTACGACCGCAGGGTCGTCAAGGTGGCGGTGCCCGTGGTCGCGGCGTGCAACCAGGCGGTGATCGCCGCAGGCTCCACCGACGGGCACGGCGGGTGAGCTAACCGAGTGCGCGCGCGTCCAGGTGGCCGAAGGGCTGCGTCAGTGTGCGGAACTCCGCCGCGCGCTGCGCGGCCGCCGGGTCGCCGCTGCGGTGCAGTGCGGCGAGTTCGTCGAAGCGTTCGGTGTGCACACGGGCGCGGCGCCGTGCGTAGTCGGCGGCCGAGTCCTTGGTGACCATGAAGGCCCAGTCGCTCGACAACGCCAGCATCGCCTCGGTGACCAGCTGATCGGCGATCCGGTCGCGGTGCGCGCGGGAGGAGCGCACGGCGAGAAGGCGTTGCTGGAGCCCGGCGTTGGCCTGGACCATATCGGCGACCTGCTCGCCGTCCCACACCCGCCAGTCCTTGCCGGAACCCCAGGACGACGCCTGCAGCTCCACCGGACCACCGACGTGCCCTGCCCCCACGGCGCCGCGCAGTGTCGTCACGCGTACGCCTGCCTCCGGCAGCGCGCGCAGCACACCCTCCAGCCAGGCCGGTCCCTCGTGCCACCAGTGGCCGAACAGCTCGGTGTCATAGGCGGCCACGACGAGGGACTCCCGCCCGTGCTGGGCACGCAGCGCGCGCAGGCGGGCGACCACGGTGTCCACGAAATCCTTGACGTGCACGCGCACCGTGTCGGCGGCCAATGCTGGCTCGTAGGGCGCCTTGTCGGCCGGGGCGATGTGCTTGCCCGTCACGCGAGAGGGTTTGAGGCCCACCTCGTGTGCCCAGGTGTGGAAGTCGCGGTAGGCGGCGTGCCCTGGGTAGCCCGCCTTCGGCGACCATACCCGGTAGGTGACGTCGAGATCGCGGCCGAAACACACGACATCGGACTCGCCGACCGTGCGCGCGGCGGCCGTATCCCCGCGCAGGGATGGCCCGTCGACGAGAAAGCGGTGTACCCCGGCTGCCGCGTAGCCGTGCTCCATTCCCGGTGCGTAGCCACATTCGGGTGCCCAGATGCCTGCGGGCCGGTGCCCGGTGCGCAGCGCGGTGTCGGCAAGCCCACCCCGCAACGCGAACGTCCGGACCCGCTCGTCCAGCAGTGGCTGGAACGGATGCGTCAGCGGCCCGCCGACAAGCTCGATGACATCGCTGTCCACAAAGGAGCGAAGGATGGGTGAGAAGCCGTGCCGCCAACGGTTTTCGAACTCGCCGAGCGCGGTTGTGGCCGCGCGATGCTCCGCCGCCGCGAGCTCGGCGAGCTCCGGCCTGCCCTGCCACAGCGCCGCGGCGTGCTGGGCGCGCAGCTGCCAGTGCCCGAGCCAGTCGTGGAGGCCGCGCAGGCAGTACGGATCGTCGAGCTGTGCCGCCAGCACCGGCGTCACACCGAGCGTCAGCACATCCCGCCTGCCCTCGTCGGCGAACCGCCGCAGCAACCCGGCGATCGGCAGGTACGAGTGCGCCCACGCCTGATACAACCACTCCTCGCCGACCGGCCAGTTCCCGTGGTGTGCCAACCACGGCAGGTGGCTGTGCAGGACCAGGCAGAAGGTCCCTTCCCGTTCGCTCATCGCCGCACCGCCACGGCGACGAGGTCCAGGCTCGCCTCCAGTTCGGAGCCGTGGACGGTGAAGTCCTCGGCGCGGATGGCCGCGATGTCGCCGAGCAGTCCGGCGGGCCACGTGGCCTGTCCCGGCAGCTCGCCCATGACGACATCGAGCTGAGCATCGATGATCGAGCCGCCGTAGCTCTCGTCAAGCGCCCGGAGGGCGGGACCGTGATGCAGTCCGTGGAGGAGCTCCACGGAGAATGCGGCATCCCGGAGCAGTTCGTCCAGTTCGGACGGTGCGAATTCCCTGGTGTGGTACGGGTTGAGCGGGGTGTCGCTGTCCGGCGTGAAGGTGAGCCGATTGGGCGTGGTGACGAGCAGTCTGCCACCGGGACGGAGCACCCGGCGGCATTCGGCGAGGAAGCCGGCCTGATCCCAGAGGTGCTCGATCACCTGGAAGTTGGCGACGATGTCCACCGAGGCGGTGCCGATCGGCAGGAAGGCCAGGTTGCCGCGGACGGCGTGGGCCCGCGGGTACCGCCTGGCGACGTGCGCCGTCGCGGCCTCGTCGTAGTCCAGCGCCACGACCCGTGCGGCTACCTGCGTGATCAACGCGGCGCCGTAGCCCTCACCACAGCCGGCCTCGAGCACGACCGCGCCCGCGCAGTAGGGGAGCAGTGCGTCGTAGGCGGCCTCATGGCGGCGAAACCAGTAGTTCTCTTCCCGCACACCCGGTACCGTGCGCTCGCCCGTGAGGTGCAAGGTCATGGCCCTGGCTGGTGCGGTCCCGGGGCCCGGTGGCATCACGATCCGGCGGGAGGCGGGTTGTCCTTGCCGCGGTTGCGGAGCTTGTCCATGGCGTCCTTGGCCTGCCTGCGAGTTCTGGGGTCGGTGGCCACCCGCTTCGCCTTCGCGATCAGCTGCCTGCCCTGCGGGCTCGCCGCGAACCGCGCCACCTTGCTGAACAGCGATGCCATCGTCGTCCCTTCCGCCGCACTCGTCCGCTTCGCGTGTCCAACCATACCCAGGGCGTGTTCGTCCGGCGGCGGGCTGCGGGCCTGACCCCCTGCCGAGCCATACGCGCAATTAACGCGGGCGCGCAGCCTAATCTGACAGTTCGTCGGCAACTGCGTCCTAGGAATTCCAATTCCTCGTGACCGAATAACGTCGCCTTGGCTCGATTTCCGGTGAGTGGCAGCTAATGGAGCGGTAAAGAGTCTGCCACCGGCAGGGAAATGGTTATGGGGAAGAAAAAATCATGAGTCGAGGTTGAAACGCTCGGAGGGCCCATACGTATATTCACGTTGAGGGGTAAACAACTATGCAGAGGAGAAAATCATGTCATTCGATGGGCACCGACGTCGTCGTCGTCACCGCCGTCGCAAGAGCCGTCGTAGGCGCAGGTCCTGCAGGCGCTGGTGGTGATGGACCCTGAGGTTGGGCTGACGATGGTGTTCAAGCTAACTTTTCGTGCCCGAACGATGGGAGCGCGATGACGTCGCCATCGTCTGACCAGCAAACGGCCGCGGCGACGGCTCGCCGAGAAGACGAGCTCGTCGCCGCGGCTCCTGCGCTCGCATTCGTCTCGATCTTCCGTCGTTTCTGGCCCTACACTCGAGGCTTTCGGGCGCGACTTTTTACGGCAGTCTGTCTTCTCCTGATTCAGCCGGTGCTCGAAGCGGGTGTGCTGTGGATCTTCATGATCCTCGTCGACGACGTGGTCGTCCCCCGCGATTTCGACATATTTCCCCAGATCGCCATCGCGTACGTGGTGCTGACGCTGCTGATGGGCGTCGTCGGATTCTCCGAGCACTATCTGTCGGAATGGATCGCAGAGCGTTTCCTCTGGCGGCTCCGCAACGACGTGTACGAGCACCTGCACGAGCTGTCCGTTGACTTCTTCAATCGCCGAAGGCTCGGTGACACGCTCGCGCGGATCGTCACCGACACCGAGGCGATCGAAGTGCTCGTGCTCTCCGGAGTCACCTCGGCGTTCTCCTTTGCCGTGACGATCGCGGTGTTCACCGGGTTCCTGTTCTACCTGAGCTGGCCGCTCGCATTGGCCGCACTGATCGGCGTGCCGGTGTTCTTCCAGCTCGCCCGGTGGTTCACCCGGAAGATCAAGGTCGCCACCAGAGAAGAGCGACGCCGCTCCGGTGCGATCAGCGCGGTCGCCGAGGAGAGCCTTGGCAACGCCACGCTCATCCGGGCGTACGGCCGCGAGCAGGCCGAGATGGACAGGTTCAACGAACAGAGCCGGGCCGCGTTCTACGCCGAGATGGCGGCCACCCGCGTCCGTGCTCTGTTCAGCCCGATGGTCGACATGCTTGAACTGGTCGGCGCGCTGGCGGTGATCGGACTCGGTGTCTGGCAGTTGGCCAGGGGCGGGCTGACCCTTGGTGGGTTGCTCGTGTTCATCGGGTTCCTCAGCCAGCTCTACGCACCGATCCGCGGGCTCGGTGAGCTCGGCAGCCAGGTGTTCACGGCATTGGCCGGCGCTGAGCGGATCATCGAGCTGCTGGACGAGCGGCCAACTGTGGCCGATCCCGCGGAGCCGGTTCCCATTGACCGTGCCCGAGGAGTCGTGACCTTCGACCGGGTGACCTTCCGCTACCCCGGCGCGTCGCGGGACGCGCTGAGCGAGTTGAGCCTGACCGTCCGGCCTGGCCAGACCACGGCCCTCGTCGGCGTGAGCGGGTCGGGGAAGTCGACGGTGCTGAACCTGATCCTGCGCTTCTACGATCCCACGTCCGGGGTGGTCAGCCTCGACGGCCACGACCTCCGAACGGTGCGGCAGCGGGAACTTCGTACGCACATCGGCACCGTGCTCCAGGATGCCGCGGTGCTCGACGGGACCGTCCGGGACAACATCCTGTGGGGCAAGCCGGGGGCCTCCGACGCCGAGGTGGTCGCGGCCGCTGCCGCTGCCGAGGCCGATGAGTTCATCCGTGCTCTTCCGTCGGGCTACGACACCCGCATCGGTCCGCGCGGTCGGCTGCTCTCCGGTGGGCAACGCCAGCGGCTGTCCATCGCCAGGGCACTACTGCGCGATGCCCCCGTGTTGTTGCTGGACGAGCCGACCACAGGGTTGGACGCCGGCACGGCGCAACGGATCATGGGGCCGCTGCACCGGCTGATGTCCGGCCGCAGCACGATCCTCGCCGCGCACGACCTGCACACCGTGCGTGACGCCGACGAGATCGTGGTGCTGGAAGGTGGACGGGTCGTCGAGCGGGGTACCCATGCAGAACTGATGGCGCTGGCCGGCAGCTACGCACACCAGTTCCAGCTGCACCAGCGGGTGCCTACTGACGGTGCGCCGGTGGCGCGCTCCTGAACGGCCGGGAGGCTCGGATGACCACGACTGCTGCACGCCCGCGACTGCTAGCCGACTACGACGTGATCGAGCTCATGGACGAGGGGGACGAGTTCGTCCTCTACGACGCCTACAGCCACGAGCGCTACTGCCCGTGCGTGCTCAAGACGGTGCGGCCCGACAGACTCGACGACGCGGAGGTGGTGGCGGCATTGGAGCTGGAAGCGCGTCTGCTGCTGTCGTTCACTCATCCCTACTGGGTGCGTGCCTACGCCCTGCACCATGTGCCGGACACGGGGGCGCCGGTGCTCGTGCTGGAGATGCTGACCGGTCCGGACCTCGAGGAGATCCTGGACGAGCGCGCCCGCAGACTTCCCGCGGCCGAGCTCGTCAACCTCGGTGTGCAACTGTGCTCGGCGATCGGCTACCTGCACGACCACGGCTACCTGCACCTCGACGTCAGCCCGAGCAACGTGATCGCCGATCCAGCCGGGTTCGCGCGGGTGCTCGACCTGAGCCTGACCCGTCCCATTGGTGCCACCTGCCCGCCGGGGCTGGGCACCCCTGACTATCTGTCCCCCGAGCAGGCTCGTGGCGATCGGGTGACCGAGGCCGCCGACAGCTGGGGGATCGGGTTGACCCTGTACGAGGCGGCCACCGGCCACGCGCCGTTCGACACACCGGATGCGAAGAAGGGCGAGTGCCCGCAGCTGACCAGGCGAGCGGAGCCGATCCGGACCCTGCGGCCACGATTGCCGGGCCCGTTGCGGGAGTTGATCGACGCCTGCCTCTCACCGGACCCGGCCGACAGGCCCGCCATCGCGGACATGCACGCGACGTTGCGTGCGCTCGCCGCCGACGAACCGGGCAACTCGCGGGACTGAGCGGGCAACTCGCAGGCCTGAGTGGGGGACTCGCGGGACTGAGTGGGGGACTCGCGGGTTGTGGGCTAGAGCTAGAGGGTGGGGGCGACCGTAATCCCGAGTGCCCGTGGCCCGACATGGGCTGTGATGACCGTGCTGGCCTGCACCAGCAGGATGTCCTTGAGCGCAGGGATGCGGGAACGCAGGTGCTGCACGATGGTGAGCTCCCGGTCCGACGGCACGACACAGGCCACCGCGACGTCCACCGGCGCCGCCCCTGCCCGCTGCACCGCGAGATCGGCGAGCTTCGACAGCGCCCGGCGAGAACCCGGTACGCGGGTGAGTGGCGCGACCTGACCGTTCTGGACGGTGAGCAACGGTTTGATCGCCAGTGCGCTCCCCAGCAGCGCTGAGGCGGCCCCGATGCGCCCGCCACGGCGCAGGAACTCCAGTGTGTCGACGTAGAGCAGCTCACTGCACGCGCGGACGCGGCGGTCGGCCGCCTCCATGACGCGTTCCACCCTGCCGCCGGCCGCCGCGGTGCGTGCCGCGGACAGCGCGGCGAAGCCGAGGCTCATGCTGGTGGTGCCACTGTCCAGAACGTAAACGGGCACCTTGACCTGCTGGGCGGCTTCGCGGGCAGCCTCGATGGTGGCCGACAACTTGCTCGAGATGTGCAGGCTCACGATCGCATCGGCGCCGGCGCTCACCGCGTCCTGGTAGGTCCAGAAGAAGGCGCCCGGGTCGGGCGGTCTGGTGCTGACGGCCCGTCCCGTGCGCAGCATCTCGATCAACTCGGCCCGCTCGAACCGGGACTCGTCGTCGATGCGGTCGCCGGCCACGATCTGGACCTGGACGACGGAGATGCCCCACTGGGCCGCCAGCTGTTCGGGCAGACAGGCGGTCGAATCGGTGATCACGGCAACGGGCACCTCCCGGAGGTTAGACCTTGTAACCACCCGTTAGAAGGAGCGCGCTGCGACTTTCGGCGGTCAAGCGGGCACAGGACGTAGCTCTCGCAGTGCTGAGCGAGTTTTAGGACTATGGTCCCAGTAGATTGCGAATCCGGGTGAAGGCCGTCACCTCGGGGCGCCGACGGCGGAGTTTCCGAATAATCTACTGCCCAGTAACGCTCTGCGTGCGCCGAAGGAGATCCATGACCAACATCGTTGTCCTGGTCAAGCAGGTGCCGGACACCTACTCGGAGCGCAAGCTCAACGAGAGTGACCACACCCTGGACCGTCAGTCCGCCGATGCGGTGATCGACGAGATCAACGAGCGCGCTGTCGAGGAAGCGCTCAAGATCAAGGAAGCCGGCGAGGGCGAGGTGACCGTCCTGTGTGTCGGTCCCGATCGCGCCACCGACGCGATCCGCAAGGCCCTTTCGATGGGTGCAGACAAGGCGATCCATGTCTCCGACGGGTCGCTGCACGGCTCCGACCTGGTGGCGACCGCCAAGGTCATCGCCGCCGCGGTGGGCAGGGTCGACGGCTGCGACCTGGTCATCGCCGGTAACGAAGCCTCGGACGGCAGGGGTGGCGCCATTCCCGCCATGCTCGCCGAGCTGCTCGGGCTCCCGCAGCTGACCCACGCTCGCCAGCTGACCATCGACGGCGGCACCGTGCGGGTGGACCGCGAGACCGAGGAGGGCCTCACGCACCTGGAAGCGAGCCTGCCCGCGGTCGTCAGTGTCACCGAGAAGATCAACGAGCCGCGGTACCCCTCGTTCAAGGGCATCATGGCCGCGAAGAAGAAGCCGGTGGAGACCCTCACCGTCGCCGACCTCGGTGTCGACGCGGGCGAGGTGGGTCTGGCCAACGCGTGGTCGACCGTGGTCGAGGCCTCGCCGAAGCCCCCGCGCACGGCAGGCCGGCGGGTCGACGACGAGGGTGACGGCGGCGTGAAGGTCGCCGAGTACCTGGTCGGCCAGAAACTCATCTGAGACAAGGAGACGTCACTCATGGCTGAAGTACTGGTGCTCGTCGACCACGTCGACGGTGAGGTCAGGAAGGTCACCCTCGAGCTGCTCACCGCGGCGCGCGCGCTCGGCGAGCCGTCCGCGGTCGTCGTCGGTGCCCCCGGCTCCGCGGGCAAGGTGAAGGAGGCGCTCGCCTCCTACGGTGCTGCGAAGGTGTACGTCGCCGAGTCCGAGGACGCCGTCGGCTACCTGGTGACCCCGAAGGTCGACGCGCTCGCGACCGTCGCCGCGCAGGCGTCCCCGGCCGCGGTGCTCGTGCCCGCGACCGCCGAGGGCAAGGAGGTGGCGGGCAGGCTCGCCATCCGGCTCGGCGGCGGTCTGCTCGTCGACGCGGTCGAAGTCAACGCCGACGGCTCGGTGGACCAGTCGATCTTCGGTGGGGCCTTCTCCGTCAAGGCGAAGGTAGCCAGCGGCACGCCGGTCATCTCGGTGCGGCCGGGCGCGGTCGAGGCGGCGCCTGCCGCGGGAGCGGCTGCGGAGGAGCCGGTGTCGCTGCCCGCGGTCGACCCGGCGAAGTCGACGAAGATCACCGGCATCGAACCGATCGTCGGCGGCGACCGGCCGGAGCTCACCGAGGCCTCGATCGTCGTCTCCGGTGGCCGCGGTGTCGGCTCCGCGGAGAAGTTCGACGTCGTGGAGAAGCTCGCCGACGCGCTCGGTGCCGCCGTCGGCGCGTCCCGCGCGGCCGTCGACTCCGGTTACTACCCGGCGCAGTTCCAGGTCGGGCAGACCGGCAAGACTGTGTCGCCGCAGCTCTACATCGCGCTCGGCATCTCCGGAGCCATCCAGCACCGCGCCGGCATGCAGACCTCGAAGACCATCGTCGCGGTGAACAAGGACTCCGAGGCGCCGATCTTCGAGATCGCCGACTTCGGCGTGGTGGGCGACCTCTTCAACGTCGCCCCGCAGCTCACCGACGAGGTAGCCAAGCGAAAGGGCTGACCGCCCGCCGTTTCGTCCCCCAAGGCCACCTTGGTTGCGCCCACCCGTCTCCCACCACCACCCAAACGGAGACGCTTCGCGCCGCAGTGTTTGACAGCTGCAACCAAGGTGGCCTTGGGGGTTTTTGGGACGCACCAACCACGGCTCGGCTGAGAAAAAGCTGAGAACGCGCTATTCACGAATTGTGCAGCCGCCGGTCATGACCGGCACCCCGCACGGTTTCCCTCCCGCCGCGACCATCTGGGGCATGACGCGGTCGCAGCTACTTGTCAGCACTGACCGGACGGGCGAGGACGCGGCGAGGTACTCGCTGCTCGTCGCCAGCCACAACGACGAGGTCACAGCCGCACAGCGGCTCCGCTACCGGGTGTTCGCCGGCGAGCTGGGTGCTCGGCTCGGCTCCGCGGACACCGGCCTCGACACCGACTACTTCGACGACTTCTGTGACCACCTCGTGGTCAGGCACGACAGCACAGGCGAGATCGTCGGCACCTACCGGATGCTGCCGCCCGACCGGGCCGCGCGCGCCGGGCAGCTCTACTCCGACACCGAGTTCGACCTGAGCAGCCTCGCGCGGCTGCGGGGATCCCTCGTCGAGACCGGCCGGTCCTGCGTCGACCCCGCCCACCGCACCGGCGCCGTGGTGAGCCTGGTCTGGGCCGGGATCGCCCGCTACATGCTCCTGTCCGGCCACCGCTACCTCGTCGGCTGCGCCTCCGTGCCGCTGGCCGACGGTGGTGCCACGGCCGCTGGCGTGTGGGACATCGTGCGTGGCAAGCACTACGCCCCGGAGTCGCAGCGGGTCACGCCGCGGAAACCGTGGGACTGCGACGACATCGCCCGCCCCGCGCGGCCCGTGCTGCCGCCGCTGCTGCGGGGCTACATCCGCCTCGGCGCACAGGTGTGCGGGCCGCCCGCCTACGACGCGGACTTCGATGTCGCCGACTTCTTCGTGCTGCTCGACCTGCAGCGCATGGACGCCCGTTACCTGAAGTTCTTCCTCGGTGTCGAGTCATGACGCACCCCTGGATGCCGACGTCGCCGTGCGGCGCGGGCTGCCTCACATCCGGTGCGCCGGTGGTCGCCTTGCCGCGCCGCGTCGCGCGGGTGACCGCTGCCGCCGGTGTCGTCTTGCTGGCACTGCTGGCCTTGCCCCTACTGGCGGTGCTCCCGCGCAGGGAACGCGTCGCCCGCCTGATCTTCCGCGGTGTGCTCGCCGCGTTCGGTGTACGGCTGGTCGTGCACGGCAGGCTCGATGGTGACGGGCGCGGCGCGCTCGTGGTGAACAACCACATCTCCTGGCTCGACATCGTCGCCGTCAACGCGGTGCGGCCCATGCGAGCGCTGGCCAAGAAGGAGATCGCGGGCTGGCCGGTGCTCGGCAGGCTGGTTGCCGGCGCGGGGAACGTTTTCCTCGACCGGGAGCGGCTGTCGACGCTGCCGGCGACGGTCGCCGAGCTCGCCGCTGCGTTGCGCGCGGGTTCACTGGTGAACGTGACCCCGGAGGGCACGACCTGGTGTGGCCGCGCGTCGGGCCGGTTCCGGCCCGCGGCGTTCCAGGCGGCGATCGACGGCGGCGTGCCCGTGCGCCCGCTCGCCCTGCGGTACCGGCTCGGCGACGGCAGGGAGACCACGCAGCCGGCGTTCATCGGGCCGGAGTCGCTGATCGAGTCGTTACGCAGGGTCGCCCGGCTGCGGGGCCTTGTACTGGAGGTGTTCGTATGCCCGGAGATCGCGCCGGGCCGGGCCGCCGACCGGCGGGAGCTGGCCGCGCTCGCCGAGGCCGCGGTGCACGCGGCGCTTGGCACCGTGACCGTGGCAGCGACAAGGTCCCACGCGGTGGTCGAGGCTGCCTAGGAGGTCACGCAGATAGGGAACGTTCGGGCAGGCGGCGCTGTGTCCCTGCGGGACCCCGCCACCTGGATCGCCGCCACGCCTCGGGGTCCGGGGTGTCCCCGAAATTCAGCCGAGACCCCTATCCGCGCGACCTCTAAGCTGGCTAGGCATGAGCGACAGCGATCAGCAGGCCACGCTGACCTACAGCTCCTACCTCGCACTCGACGAGGTGCTCGGCGCGCAGCGCCCGCGCTCTGCCGAGCACGACGAACTCCTGTTCATCGTCATCCACCAGGTGTACGAGCTGTGGTTCAAACAGCTGCTGCACGAGCTGGCGTTCCTGCAGCGGCACCTCGAGGACGGCGACACCCCGCATGCGGTCCGCACGCTGCGGCGGATCCTCACGATCCTGAAGGTCGTCGTCGCGCAGATCGATGTGCTGGAGACGATGACGCCCAGCCAGTTCACCACTTTCCGCGCCCGGCTCGACGCCGCGAGCGGGTTCCAGTCGGGTCAGTTCCGTGAGTTGGAGGCGGTGCTGGGCAGGCGGGACCGGGCGGTGTTCGAGCACTATCCGCAGGGCAGCGCCGCGCGGGAACGCATTGCCGCGGCCATGGTGCGCCCTTCGCTGTTCGATTCCTTCCTGATCTACCTGCGGGCGCACGGCTACGACATCCCCGGTGAGCGGGACGTCCGCGCACCGCTGGCGCCGTCACCAGCCACACAGGCGGTGCTGCTGCAGGTGTATCGCGACGACACGAGCCCGGCCCTGGTGTGCGAGCTGCTCGTCGATCTTGACGAGGGCCTGCAGGAGTGGCGGTACCGGCACGTGAAGATGGTCGAGCGCACCATTGGTGACAAGGCGGGAACGGGTGGGTCCTCCGGCGCGACTTACCTGCGTACCACGCTGTCCACCCCGGTTTTTCCCGATCTGTGGGCGGTGCGCAGGGAACTCTGAGGCGTGGCGATGGAGGAGTGGCTTTTCCGTTTTCGCTGGCTTAGGTTGAGCCACAGCGGTGATCAGCCGGAGACGACCTCTGCGGCCGGCGCCGTCACACAACCGACAACATCGCCGGCTACTCCCACAAGACGTCAGCCGGAGATCATAAGGAGTCACCACCGTGACCGAAGGTGTATTCGGCCGCGAAAGCGGCCATGAACAGGTTGTCTTCTGCCATGACGCCAATACCGGGCTCAAGGCGATCATCGCGGTCTACTCCACCGCGCTCGGGCCGGCACTCGGCGGTACCCGCTTCTACCCGTACGCCTCGGAGGGCGACGCACTCGATGACGTGCTCGCCCTGTCCAAAGGCATGGCCTACAAGAACGCGCTCGCGGGACTGGACCTCGGCGGAGGCAAGGCCGTGATCATCGGCGACCCGGCGACCAGCAAATCAGAGGCGCTGCTGCGTGCCTACGGGCGTTTCGTGCAGTCGCTCGGCGGCCGCTACATCACCGCCTGCGACGTTGGTACCTACGTCGCGGACATGGACGTGATCGCGCGCGAGACCCGCTTCGTCACCGGCCGCTCACCGGATTCCGGCGGCGCGGGCGACTCCTCCGTGCTGACCGCCTACGGCGTCTTCCAGGGCATGCGGGCAAGCGCCGAGTACACCTGGGGCACGCCGGAACTGCGTGGCAGGCAGGTCGGCGTCTCGGGCGTCGGCAAGGTGGGGCTGGTGCTGACCGGGCACCTCGTCGAAGCCGGTGCCGATGTGGTGATCACCGACGTGAACGAGCAGGCCATCGAACGCGCCGTCGCCGCACATCCAGGGGTCGAGGTCGCCGAGGATGCCGACAGCCTGCTCAGGGCCGAACTGGACGTCTTCGCGCCGTGCGCGCTGGGCGGTGTGCTCGATGACGACACCGTGCCCGCGCTGCGCGCCAGAGTGGTCTGTGGCGCCGCGAACAACCAGCTCGGTCACCCCGGCGTCGAGAAGCTGCTCGCCGAGCGCGGCATCCTGTTCGCGCCCGACTACCTGGTCAACGCCGGAGGAGTCGTCCAGGTCAGCGACGAGCTGAACGGCTTCGACTTCGAGCGGGCCAAGCGCAGGGTCACGAAGATCTACGACACGACGAAGGCGGTGTTCGCGCTCTCGGCCGAGGAGGGCGTGCCCCCGGTGACCGCCGCCGACCGGCTCGCCGAACGGCGCATGGTCGAGGTACCGAGGCTGCGGTCGATACTCACGCTGCAAAGCACCCGGTAAAAGCACCCAAGGCCACCTTGGTTGCAGGAATCGAACACTGCGGCGCGAAGCGTCTCCTTTTGGGTGGTGGTGGGAGACGGGTGGGCGCAACCAAGGTGGCCTTGGGGGACACTTCGGCTCAGCCGCTCTTACGGCGGAAAGTGCGCTTGTGGGCCGCGGGGCCGTGCGCGTGGCTGGCCTTGGAGCTCACGCTCTCGTGTGCGGAACCCGCCTTGGCCTTGGCCTGCTTGCGCTCGAGTGCCTCGCGGAACCGGCGCTTCACGTCGTCGTCCGAGCCGTTGTTGTCCTGCGACGGTTCTGAGTCGGTCATTGAAATGCCTCCCGGTACGACGGTGTCGAGCGGTCCAAGCCTGTCAGGTAGCCGTCCGTACGGCCACCCGATTTCCGCGCTGGAACCCCTCAGTCGCCGTCCCTATCCTTTCGCTTGCAGACAACGGTGTTCTGGGCGTTGTACTTCACGGTCCTGTTCTCCTCACGGACCACCGCACCGCTTCCCACATCCCGCAGGACCCGCGTATCCGTCACGGTGAAGCCGGGTGCGCCGCTGCTCGGGTGGCAGTTGTCGGCTGGGCCGTCCTTGGTCTCCGGCTGCACCATGTTGGTACGCGGGCCGGTGACCGACTGGACGTCGTAGCGCTTGGTGCCCCATAGCCGCACCGTGATGTCCGACGGGGTCCAGATGGTCTGGATCGCCACGCCGGTCTGGCCGTCGTTGGTGAAACTCAGGTCGATGACGCTGGAGCCGTCCGGGTTCTGGAAGACCGTGGCCTCCCTGCCCTCCGGGTAGCGGGAGATGTAGTAGCTGTGCTCCTGGTGACCGGCGTCCCGCATCCCGGCGAAGTAGTAGGCGTTGTACAGCGTCGTCGCGAACTGGGAGATGCCGCCACCCACCGCCTCACCGGGCGCACCGTCCTGGATGATGCCGGCCGGGACGTAGCCCTCGGCCGTGGTGCGCGGGCCGGTGTGGCCGTTGAGGCTGAACGTGTCGCCTGGCTGGACGATCGCGCCGTTGACCTCTTCGGCGACCCTGCGGATGTTGACACCGGAGTCGGACTTGAAGCCACCGGTGGTGAACTCTCCGATGACCTCCTTGATGCCGAGCTGGTTGGCCGCCTCGGTCGTCACCTTCGCAGGCTTCTTCTCGTACTCGGCTGTGAGCTCGCGGTTCTCCTGCTGCTTGAGCACGTCCAGCAGGGGCTTGAGCGTCGTGTCCCACTTGATCTTGTTGCCGTCCTCGCTCGGCACCACCGTGGGGGCACCGCCGTCGAAGACGATCTCGGCGTCCTTGCCCTCGCGCTCGGTGGCGGCCAGGTCTGGCCCGACACCCTCGATGATCTTCTTCTGGTCGATCTTCGGTACCAGGTTGCCGTTCTCCGGTGCGAACGTCAGCGCGGCCGCGATCTCCTCGGGTGTCAGCGTGCCGTCGGCACCGTCACCGTGCACGATCACCGGGCCGGAGACGGCCGGAGTCGCCACCTCCCGCAATGCCGCCTGCACGGCTTCGGAGGGGATGGTCACCGGGGTGGACTGGACCGGCAGGGTGAGCTGTTTGCCGGCGGCCCAGTCCGTCAGGATCATGGCCTGCGCCGTCGCGACGTCGAGCTGCTGGCCGTTCTTCGGCTCCACGGCCTTCGGCGTGGCGCCCTCGAAGACGATGTTGCCCTCGACCGGCTTGTGGTCGATCTTCTGCCGCAGCGCGGCCATCGCGTTCTCGAGCTGGTTGGGCTCGGCTTCGGTGACGACCTCGACTTCACGGTCGCTGAAGAACGACGAGATGCGCGTGAACGGGTTGAGCGGCTGGTCCCCGGCCTGTTCCAGGGTGGCGGGCCAGTTCAGCCGCAACCCCGCGTCCTTGGGGTGGAACGAGTCCTGGACGTCGCCGGCCGTGTAGTTGACCGGCTGGGTCAGCCGCGGCTCCAGCTCGGCGCGTAGCTTCGCCTCGGCCTCCGAGTGGCTCAGGCCGCCGACCTCGACCCCGGCCACGACGACACCCCGGGGGACGTCACCGCTGGTGACCAGCAGGTCGGTCACGTAGGCGAGGCCCAGTACGCCGAACACACCGGCGGCGATCAGCAGGGGCCTGCGCAGCGAGCGCCACAGGTCCTCGTTCGTCTGCTTACCCTCGCCCGCACCGGGAAGCGGGTTGATCCGCTGCGTGGGAAGGTCGGCTGGGCCGAAGGCCGGTGTGGCGATGTGCTGGGTGGCCTCGACTGGCGCGATGTGCTGGGTCGCTTCGGCTGTTGGGGTGATGTGCCGAGTGGCCTCCACCGGCGCGATCTGCTGCGTCGCTTCGGCCGGTGCAGCACTCTGCGGGGTGCTGTCAGCGGGCGCGACCTGCTGGGTCGCCTCAGCCGGTGCGATCTGCTGAGTAGCTTCGGTCGCTTCGGCCGGCGCTTGCGCGGCCTCGCTGGCATTCTCCGTGGCTTCGGTGCCGGAGTCTGCGGGAACGGCCGGCAGCACGTCCGTCTTCTCGGCATGCGACTCGGGCCACTGGTGATCCTGTGGCAACACAACCCCTCCACGTCCTGCGACGACGGGCCAGGACTCCGCGGCCAAGATACGCGGACTTCCGCCCTTCGGCCGCATGCCCCCCGTGCCTTGTCCAGCGGAGTGTTTCCGCAGGTGGCGGCAGCATTCCCGGGCTGCCTTCCCCGTCGCGGGTGAGGCCGCACGCCGCGGATGGCCGATGTTCCAATTAGATCTCGATCGTCGTCCGTGCGGCGCTACTCTGGGACGCCGGGTGGGCAGAAGGGGCGTGCCATGCGATTGCTGATCATCGCCGACACGCACGTGCCCCAGCGGGCCGGCGGGCTGCCGGAGCAGGTATGGCGTGAGGTGGAGCAGGCGGACGTCGTCGTGCACGCGGGCGACTGGGTCGACGCCGGTCTGCTGGACGAGCTCGACGCGAGGTCACGGCGGGTCATCGGTGTCCACGGCAACAACGACGGGCCGTCGTTGCGGTCCCGGCTCCCCGAGGTCGCGCGGGCGGAACTGGACGGTTTGCGGCTCGCCGTCGTGCACGAGACCGGCGCGGCGAAAGGGCGTGAGCAGCGCTGCGCCCGTGCGTTCCCGGACGCCGATGTGCTGGTGTTCGGCCACAGCCACATCCCGTGGGACAGCGTCGCGGACAGCGGGCTGCGCCTGCTCAACCCGGGCTCGCCAACGGATCGCCGCAGGCAGCCGCACTGCAGCTACCTGACGGCCCGGATCGCCGATGGCCGGCTGACCGATGTCGAACTGCATACTCTGCCGAGGTGACGATGGATCCGGTCAAGGTACTGCGGCAGATCGCGCTTCACCTGGAGCGGTCCGAGGAGCCGAGCTACCGCGTGCGCGCGTTCCGCCGGGCCGCCACCGTCGTGGCCGAGTTGCCCGAGGGCGAGCTGGAGACGCGGATCAACCAGGGCACGCTCACCGCGCTCAGCGGGATCGGCAAGACGACCGCGGCGGTGATCGTCGATGCCGTACAGGGGCGCGAGCCGGCGTACCTGACCGACCTCGCCTCGCGCGGCGCGCCGGGCATCCCTGACGGCGGCGCGCTGCACGCGGCGTTGCGCGGTGACTGTCACACCCACTCCGACTGGTCCGACGGGGGCAGTCCCGTCGACGAGATGGCCGACGCGGCGCGCCGGCTCGCGCACGACTACATCGTGCTCACCGACCACTCGCCCCGGCTCACCGTGGCGCACGGTCTCAGCGCGGAGCGGCTACGCCGCCAGTTGGATCTGGTTCGCCAGCTCAACACCACGCTGGCGCCGTTTCGCATCCTCACCGGCATCGAGGTCGACATCCTCGCTGACGGCGCCCTCGATCAGGAACCGGAGCTGCTTGCGGAGCTGGACGTCGTGGTCGCGAGCGTGCATTCGCAGCTGCGAATGCCGGCGCCTGAGATGACCCAGCGCATGCTGGCGGCGGTGGCGAACCCGAGGGTCAACGTGCTGGGCCACTGCACCGGCAGGCTGGTGACCGGCCGTGGCAGGCCGGAGTCGGAGTTCGATGCCGAGGCGGTGTTCACCGCGTGCAGGGACAACAACGTCGCCGTGGAGATCAACTCGCGGCCGGAACGGTTCGACCCCCCGCGCCGGTTGTTGCGGCTGGCCAAGCAGATCGGCTGCCGGTTCGCGATCGACAGCGACGCGCATGCGCCGGGGCAGCTCAGCTGGCTGCCGTTCGGCTGTGTGCGGGCGACCGAATGCGGTGTGGAGCCCGCCGATGTCGTCAACACCCTGTCCGCCGACGACCTCCTCGCCTGGGCAGCCGCTCGCTGAGAAGCACCGAAGGCCACCTTGGTTGCGCCCACCCGTCTCCCACCACCACCCAAACGGAGACGCTTCGCGCCGCAGTGTTCGATTCCCGCAACCAAGGTGGCCTTGGGGGACGTTCCACGCTCCGAGGCGTGGACAGGACAGGTACGGGCGTACTAGAACGGGGTGCGTGTCCACAGCGAGGTCCGATGTCGCACCGCGCGCGGTGTCCCCACTGCGTCACCGGGATTTCCGGCTCATCCTCCTCGCCTCGGCCACCGCTTTCTCCGGCTACGCACTGCTGCTGCCGGTCGTGCC
Organism: Saccharomonospora sp. NPDC046836; assembly: GCF_040645195.1. NCBI lineage: Bacteria > Bacillati > Actinomycetota > Actinomycetes > Pseudonocardiales > Pseudonocardiaceae > Saccharomonospora > Saccharomonospora sp. NPDC046836. The sequence goes on along the minus strand of NZ_JBEYXW010000013.1, from coordinate 74,313 downwards.
GCTGTGGGCGGTCCAGCAAGGAGCCGGCACGGTCGCGGCAGGGGCGGCCACCGGCGTTTTCATGACCAGTTGCGTTCTGGCGCAGTTCGCCACCTCGGCGCTGGTGCGGCGCTACGGCTACCGCACGGTGCTGTTGTGCGGCGCGCTGTTCCTCGTCATCCCGACGCCGCTGCTGATCGCCATGACGGGAGCACCGGCGATCCTCGGCATCTCGCTGCTGCGCGGCATTGGGTTCGGACTGGTCACCGTCTGCGGCAGCGCATTGATCGCCGAGCTCCTACCGGCAGGCTCCGTGGCCCGCGGCTCCGGGCTGTACGGCCTCGCCGCGGGGCTGCCACAACTACTCGGCCTGCCCCTCGGCACGTGGATCGCCGAGCATTGGGGCTTCTCGCAGGTCTTCGTGCTGGCGACGGCCCTGCCGTTGTGCGCGGTCGTGCCGATCGTGCTGCTGCGCAGGGTAACGCCCCGGCACCGGCCAACGGGGGAACGCGGGCTGCGCACGGTGGTGGCCGCTACCTGGCAGCCGTGGTTGCCGATGCTGGCGGCCTCGACCGGGTTCGGCGCGCTCGCGACGTTCCTGCCGATCGTGGTGACGTCACCGGCTTCGGCGCTCGCCCTGTTCGTGGTGCCCTGCGCCGCGATGCTCGCGCGCTGGGCCGCAGGGCACCTCGGCGACCGGATGGCGGGTGCGGGGCGGATGCTGCCCGCCGGGCTGGCCTGCGCGGGGATCGGGCTGGCCGCGTTCGCGCTTCTCGCGGCGTATCCGTTGCCAGCGGTGCTGGCGGTGGCGCTGTTCGGCATCGGCTTCGGTGTGGTGCAGAACGATGCTCTGGTCGCCATGTTCGCCCGCGCGCCCGCGGGCCCGGCAAGCGTTGCCTGGAACGTGGCCTTCGACGCAGGGCAGGGGCTTGGCGCGGTCGCGGTCGGCGCCATCGTCACCGGCACGACCTTCCCGGTGGCATTCGGTCTGCTCGCGGCATGGGCGCTGGCCTTGCTGCCGGTGGCGTGGCTGGCCAGGCGCAGCGGCTAATCTGGGCATGTGCCTCGTGTCGTGATCCTGGACTACGGTTCGGGCAACCTCCGTTCCGCCGAACGTGCCGTGCAGCGTGTCGGTGCCGATGTCGAGGTCACCGCCGACCCACACGCGGCGCTCGCGGCCGACGGCCTCGTCGTACCCGGCGTGGGCGCCTTCGCGGCCTGCAGTGAGGGCCTGCGTGCCGTCGGCGGCGACAAGATCATCGGCACCCGGTTGGCCGGCGGCAGGCCCGTGCTGGGCATCTGCGTCGGCATGCAGATCCTGTTCGAACGCGGTGTCGAGCATGGCGTCGAGGCCAAGGGCACCGGCGAGTGGCCGGGCACGGTCGAGCGCCTGCATGCCGACGTGCTGCCGCACATGGGCTGGAACACCGTGCGCGCGCCAGCCGGCTCGGAGCTCTTCGCCGGTGTGGACGCCGGCGCGCGGTTCTACTTCGTACACTCCTACGCCGCGCGCACCTGGGAGCTCGACTCGGGGCTCACCGGACGGCAACCGAAGGTCACCTGGGCTCACCACGGTGAGGACTTCGTTGCCGCTGTGGAGAACGGGCCGTTGTGGGCCACTCAGTTCCACCCGGAGAAGTCGGGCGACGCCGGAGCGCAACTGCTGCGGAACTGGCTCGGTACCCTCTGAGTGCACGGCGCAGCGGCGGTTTTTATAGTGACCAGGTGACTTTCACCCTCCTTCCCGCCGTCGACGTCGCCGACGGCCAGGCTGTCCGGCTCGTCCAAGGCGAGGCCGGTACCGAGACCTCCTACGGCTCGCCGCTGGACGCGGCCATGGCCTGGCAGCGGGACGGCGCGGAGTGGATCCATCTCGTGGACCTCGACGCCGCATTCGGCAAGGGGTCCAACCGTGAGCTGCTCGCCGAGGTCGTCGGCAAGCTCGATGTGCAGGTGGAGCTCTCGGGCGGCATCCGCGACGACGAGTCGCTGGCCGCCGCGCTCGCGACCGGCGCGCGGCGGGTCAACCTCGGCACGGCCGCGCTCGAGAACCCGGAGTGGAGCGCGAAGGTCGTGTCGACCTACGGCGACCGGGTCGCGATCGGTCTGGACGTGCGCATCACCCAGGACGGGCACCGGCTGGCCGCGCGCGGCTGGACGCAGGACGGCGGGGACCTGTGGGAGGTGCTGGACCGGCTCGACCGCGATGGTGCCCAGCGCTACGTCGTAACCGACGTCAGTAAGGACGGCACGTTGCAAGGTCCGAACCTCGATCTGCTGCGCGAGGTGACCGCACGCACCGACGCCGCCGTGATCGCCTCCGGCGGAGTGTCCAGTGTGGACGATCTGCGTGCGCTGGCGACACTGGAGCGGGACGGTGTCGAGGGCGCCATCGTCGGCAAGGCACTGTACGCGGGCGCGTTCACCCTGCCCGAGGCGCTCGCGGCGGTCGCGGACGCCTGATAGCGCGTCAGTCGCTTTCGGTGCTGGGGTCCCACACGTGGAGCGTCAGGTCCCCAGGCCGATCGCGATGCCGACCGTGCGCTGCGGACCGCCGCGCAGCCGGCTGAAGAACATCGTCACCCGGCCGGTGAGACCGTACTTGCGTGCGAGGACCCTGCGGACCCGGTCGCTGTCGGCGTCGTCGAGGATGCGGGCCAGACCGCTGACGGTCTCGCCGTGCGTTCTGTGGCCGCGCAGGTCGCATGCGGTGAGCTCGACCCGCGGGTTACGCCGGATCCGCTTGACCTTGCCTGCGGTGCGCACACTGAACAACACCAGCTCGTCGCCGTCCCGCGCCGCCCACACCGGTGTCGGCACCGGCTCACCGGACTTGCGAAACGTCGTCAGCAGTACGTACTTCTCGCGCGACAGGCGCTCCAGCTGAGCTTCCACCCGATCAACCTAGGACTGACCGGTGGTGGTCTGCCCGCGTTCCAGGGTGTTGCCGCACTGCCTGCGTGGCCAGCCGCCGATGTTGCGTTCGACCTCGGTGGCGTGCTCGGTGGCGTAGGCACGCAGCCCATCCAGCGCCGCCTGGTTGGGGACGGCGTCCTTGCGCACCCAGTCGCCGTTGGGCGTGCCCTGGTAGATGTCGTAGTGGACCGGGTAGTAGTCACGCGCAAGGCGCGGGTCGAGACCTATCCCGTTGCCCCTGGTCCAGGGTTCCCGGGTGTGGATGAATGTCGGCTTGACCTCGTCGAAGACGTAGTCGCGCTGGCCCTGCAGATCGCCGTCACTGACCAGTTCGGCGAAACGATGGTTGGTCAGGCCCGCCATGTCGACCAGGTGCAGCCTGCTCGTCAGCGCCGAGCCGCCGAGGTCGGGCAGCAGGAGTGAGCCGTCAGAAAGGCCGAGGACGTCGGCGTAGCCGTTGAAAATCCGGCCGAAGCGGTCGGCCACGTAGCAGGCGGAGATGTCCGGTTGGGCGCGGAAGGTCTCGGTGGCGGTCGCGAACGACGCGGTCGTCGGCAGCAGCACGCCGACGAGACCGGCCGTGATCCAGACCCGGCCGCGCAATCGGGCCCGGCGCAGCGCGTCGGCCGCGGCGAGGGTGGCGGTCAGCGCGCCGAGTACCCAGATCGGTGTCGCGAACCGCAGCTGCGACATCCAGTCCGGTTCCAGCACGGTGTAGGCGATCACGGCGAGGCCCAGCGGTACGAGCAGGGCGAGCAACCCGCGCCGCCACCACGCCGGTCTGGCAAGCGCCATGCCGATGACGAGCACGGCGACGAGGACGGCTGGTGCACCGGCGTAGTCGACGAGCTCACCCGCCCTGGTGAAATCCTGCAGGGTCGGCAGGTCCTGGCTCTTGGCCACGGACGGGCTGGACAGCAGTTGGCCGAATGTCGCGTAGCGCCAGGCGAAGTACGCACCGACGGGTACCGCGAAGGCGGCGACGGACAGCAGGATGTTGCGTACGCAGGCGCCGAACATGGCACGCCGCAAGGTGCCGAGCACGATGAGCGGGTACACCCCGGCGTAGATCAGCCCTTCCGGGCGGGTCAGCGCGGCCAGCGCGGCGAGACCGCCCATGGCCAGTGCCAGCTTCGGGTTCAGCAGCCGATCGTCCAGTACGGCACGGAAGACCAGCACCGCCATCCACGTGATGAGGAAGGCGTACAGCGGGTTCTCCAGACCGGAAAAGGTCCAGATGACGAACGACGGCGTGATGGCCAGCAGTCCGCCGACCGCCAGCGTCGCGAGCCACGGGCGCTGCGTCACCCTGGCCGCGGCGACGTGACACGCGGCCAGGATTCCCGCGCACAGCAGCAGCGCCAGCACCTTGGGGAACAGCACGTAGTCGGGGATGCCGAAGATCGTGCCGTGATCGAACAACCCGACCAGCCGCCCGAGGACCAGCAGCGCCGTCCAAGTGGGGTTGGAGTAGCCCTCCACCGCCGGAGCGCCGGGCTGGACCACCGGGCCGAGCCCGTCGGCGAAGCTGCGCGCGTAGGCGAACGTGATCGCAGCGTCGTCGATGAGCCAGTTGCCGTACAACAGCGCATGCATGCCGATGAGGGTCGTCCCGCCTGTCACCGCGGCGGCGGCGGGAAGCAGGCGCGCACGGCGCTTCGGCTGCTGGGTGGCTGGCTCGGCGTCCGGGGAATCGGACCCGAGCGTTTCCCCCATGGTGACCGTTGTCATGCAGGCATCCTCGGAACTCTTCGCGGCAACTGGTCTCCGACCTGATGAGATTTCCCCGGAAACCGTGCGATTAACGCTACTGGACCGCGAGTGACGGGCCGCCGTTGAGGTGGTACTGGATCATCGGGCACCCCGGCGTTCCCTCGATAGTGGGACGGACCTGACGAACCACGGCGCCGTCCCACTGCCCGTTGCCCGTCATCGGACGTGGCAGTGCAGCGAAAGATGCTGAGATGTCCGGTTCGCCCCATGGGTTGAGGATCATACGCACGGCCCGCCTGCCGGCCGTCCGGCGACGCACATCTCCGGCAGCCTGCTCAGGACATGGGCTCATGTGCCCAGAGGAACTCCTTGGTGCGGTTCAGTCTGAGCATGAGTGCCAGTGTGCGCGGGAACGCGGGCAGGCCGGTGGCTGCGGGAACTATTTCAGGGCGTTCCAGTACGTGGTCGGCGCCCGCGGTGGTGAGCGTGAACTTTCCCGCGTTCAGCACGTTGCGGACCCAGTTCGAGTCACGGCCGTAAGCGAGCGCGATGACGAAACCGTCGCCGAGTGGGTAGGCGGCGACCGGGTTGGCGTATTCGCGGCCGGATCGGCGCCCGATGTGCCGGACGACCGAGTAGGCGCGGAGACGACGGCCGGCGATCTTGAGCGTCAACGGGTTCATCACCTTCGCCATTCCCCGCGCGATCTTGCCTGGCATGAGCGCCCACCTCCAAGTGGATGAATTTCCTCCGGTTAGTAGCACTACAGTACCGGAGGAAATTCATCCAGTTTGTGGGGTGTCATGACGAAGCGGCTCCGTGCCGACGCTCAGCGCAACCGCGACGATCTGGTCGCTGCCGCCCGGACCCTCTTCGGCGAGCGCGGCATCGATGTGCCGCTCGACGAGGTGGCTCACCGTGCCGGGGTCGGAATCGGCACGCTGTACCGGCGCTTCCCCGATCGCGAGGCACTGATCGAAGCTGTTGCGATCGATACCGTCGGCAGACTGACCGAGATCGCCGAAACGGAGCTGTCCGCCGGCCCGGACGCGTGGACCGCCCTGGTGGGGTTCCTGCGGCGCGCGGTGGAGCTGCGCATTGGTGTGCTGCTGTCAGTGCTGACTCCGCAGCTGCCGCAGGCCGCGCACGGTCGACCGGCCCTGCGTGCGGCACGGCAGGAGCTGATCGGACTGCTGGACCGGATGGTCGCGGGCGCACAAGCTCATGGCGTGTTGCGTACCGACGTCGGCTCCGGCGACATCGCCGTGCTGCTCAGCATGCTCGTGCGCGAACTGCCCGGCCTTCCGGATGCGGTGGCCGACGCAGTCCCCGTCAGGTTCCTCGAACTGGTGCTCGACGGGCTGCGCACCCGGCCGGGCTCGGCGCTCGCCAGCGGTCCCGTCACGGCTGCTGAGCTGGTCGGCGACGGCGAACCCTAAGCTGGGGACATGTCCGTTGCGGTGAGAGTGATCCCCTGCCTCGACGTCGACGCGGGGCGTGTCGTGAAGGGCGTCAACTTCGCCGACCTGCGTGACGCGGGTGATCCGGTGGAGCTGGCGCGCGTTTACGACGCCGAGGGCGCCGATGAGCTGACCTTCCTCGACGTGACCGCCTCATCGGGCAACCGGGAGACCACCTTCGACGTCGTGCGCCGGACCGCCGAGCAGGTGTTCATCCCGCTCACGGTGGGTGGTGGTGTGCGTAGCACCGACGACGTCAACCGGCTGCTGCGGGCGGGTGCCGACAAGGTCAGCATCAACACCGCGGCCATCGCCCGGCCCGAGTTGCTGCGCGAGGCGTCGCACCGGTTCGGCGCGCAGTGTGTCGTGCTTTCGGTGGACGCGCGCAGGGTCCCCGAGGGCGGACAGCCGACAGCGTCCGGGTTCGAGGTCACCACGCATGGCGGGCGGCGCGGTACCGGGATCGATGCCGTCGAGTGGGCGGCGCGCGGCGAGGAGCTCGGCGTGGGTGAGGTCCTGCTGAACTCGATGGACGCCGACGGTACGAAGGCGGGTTTCGACCTGGAGCTCATCGGGCTGGTACGCAAGGCTGTCCGGGTGCCGGTGATCGCCAGCGGCGGTGCGGGCGCGATCGAGCATTTCCCGCCCGCCGTCGCTGCCGGGGCGGATGCGGTGCTGGCCGCGAGCGTGTTCCACTTCGGCGAGCTCAAGATCGGCGAGGTCAAGCAGGCGCTGCGGGTCGCGGGGGTGGAGGTCCGGTGAGCGCGGAACTGGACCCGGCGATCGCCGACCGGCTCAAGCGCACACCCGATGGACTGGTGTGTGCTGTCGTCGTCGAGCACAGCACCTCGCAGGTGCTCATGGTGGCGTGGATGAATGACGAGGCGCTGCACCAGACGCTCACCACCCGTAAGGCGACGTACTACTCGCGCAGTAGGCAGCGGCTCTGGGTGAAGGGGGAGACCTCCGGTCACACGCAGTACGTGCGTGAGGTCCGCGTCGACTGTGACGCCGACACGCTGCTCGTGCGTGTCGACCAGACCGGACCGGCCTGCCACACAGGTGCCCACAGTTGCTTCGACACCGACGAGCGGCTGCTGCTGGCCGACGAGGGAGCCGCACCGGTTTGATCGGCGTCGTTGTTCCCGCATGTCCGTCCGTGTTGTAGTTTCGGAGTGTCGCCGGTCTCAGTGCTCCAAGAAAACACCTTGGCACCGGCAAACCTCTGTAGCTGGTGCTGTTCTGGTCGTAACAAGGTCGCCAGTAGGTACTACCTGGATTCGCCGCGTTTGCCGGGGTCTCCACTGATAGTCGACCGCTTTATGCCTGTCGGCCGAAGCGTGACTGACACGATCAGAAGGCCGAGTGCGACGAGGACATAGCTTGACCCAACCACGTGTTGCCACCATACCCAATGCTGCTCTGCGGTGTTATCCGCCGAATACGGAAGAAGTGCGTGAGGCCCAACCACGAAGATCGCGGCCACAGCGATCATTACGATCCTGACGAACTGGGTACCTTTGATCGCTCGGTATGCAAGCATGAGTAGGCCCGGGGCGGCCCATACCCAGTGGTGGGACCAGCTCACTGGCGATGCCAAGAGGCCCCAAGCCGCGACCACTAGTAACGCTCCAGCAGGGTCGCCTGCGCGAAAGTAGCGCCGAGCTCCAATCACGGCTAACACGAACGTGCCGAGCACAAGACTGAGCCAGAGAGTGTTACGGACCTCCAGATCGTCGATCCTCAGTCGCGACAAAACAGCCATGAAGCTCTGATTGAAGGCGTAAGCAGCGCCTCCGATCCTGTCAGGGTTCCATAATTCGTAGAACCAGTAATCCATGGAGTCACGGCGTGCGAGAATAAACCCAATGACTCCGAATGAGGCGAATGATAGGACGGAAACCAAGGCTGCCCGATAATTCTTCTGAATCAAGAAGAAAGCGACAAACACTGCCGGCGTGAGCTTTACTGCTGCAGCTAGACCTACAAGCATTCCACGTGGCCACTTGACGTTTCGAGAAAGGCAATTGACCACGACAAGGGCCATGAGTATTATATTAATCTGGCCAAATGATAACGTTTGACGAATCGGCTCGATAGCGATGAGCGCCAGTAGTGATGCAATCAGCATCCTCCAGGTCGTCTGGTCCTCCTGGTCGAATACTCCGATCCGGCGACCCGTTGTAACGAATATTCTGTAAATGAGCCCTGCGCTTGCCAGTGTCAAAACCATCTTCGAGGCATGCCAGGGGAGCCACGAGAGAGGTGAAAAAATTATGGCGGCAAAAGGTGGGTATGTGAAAGGCGGGCTCGAGCCAGGTACAAGATCAGGAAATGATTCGGAATACAGCCCGACCCCGTGAAGCCAAGCGTATCCACCGCTACGGTATACGTGTAGATCGAGAAACCCCGGGCGTGCGATAACGAGCACTCCCACCGAGGTGGCTACGAAAATGGCGAACTTTGCTGCCCTGTTCGGAGATGTGCTTCCGATAAATGAACTTCCACTAAGACGGTCAGGGAGTTCGTTTCGCGCCACGCTATCTCCAGTATGCAAAGAGAATTATGAACTAATGGTGCCGTGGAGGCGGGCTAGAATACAATCTGTCAATATGCTGAGCCTCACCCGGGGTCCGCTCCTTCTCTTGCGACGTAATGTAGCTCGATCACCATGTGGTCTGTGCACCTGGTCGACATAGTGATCAAGCATACTCACAGTTGACCTTAGTGCTCCAGCCGTCGGGCCCGGTGTTGATGTCGTCTGCGCCAGATGGAGAAGCGCAGCCGTACGCCGTTTCCTTGGTCGGTGTGATGACGAGCGTGGCGAGCAGGTGCTGGACTTCATTGCAGGTCACGGAAATCCAGTCGGTCGATGCCGGTTCTCGGGCAGAACGGTCCAGCGATGGCACGAGATTCTCGACGCGCCGGTTGGCTTCGTCGATGGTGATTGTTGGTTGTGTCCTTGCTCCCGTTGAGCATGCGCCCACAAGGAGTCCTATAAGGATGGATGTGTGGAGAGCCTTTTGTCTCCGGTGCTTACTTTTTCTCAACCTTGTGCCCGCGTCAGGTGTGGTTGTCGTCGGTCCAGTCGGTTTGGTCGAAGTCCTCGTCGTCGACGGGCGCACGGCGTGGTCGTGGCTTCTTTTGTTGCGTCTGTGGGGTGGTTGGCTGAATCGTTGGTGGTGTGGGTCGGTCCTGCGCGACGGCGGTGCCGGTATCCGGCGTGTTGCCCAGTGCTTCGGGTTCGGGTGTGCCGTTCGGCCACACGCAGGGTGACCCAGCGATGAGAAACAATTCGCCTTTGCTGTTTGCCTGCAGTGTCATCTGGAAACCGTCGGTGTTGTTTTCGACCCAGAGGAATTCGTTGGGTGGTGTGTCGTTGAGGATTCTGAAGTTGTTGGCGAGCCACCAGGTGCGTAGCGCGTCGAAGTAGGTGGGGATTTTCTCGGGCTGGAGGCCGAGCACGTTGTAGTCGCGGTTCGCGACCACTCGGTTCTTCGGTCCGTGATCGGTTGGGTCGGAGCAGTCCCCACTGCGCTCCTCGTATCCCAGTCGAAGCTCTGCCTCCGGCGGAAGGGCCTTGACTGCGCGGGCGACATACTCCTCGACGCGCCGGTTGGCTTCGTCGATCGTGATCGTTGGTTGCATTTCGACTCCGTTACTCCCGCATGCGCCAGACGCGAACAGACCGACGAGCAAGGCCGTCAAGCTGAACTTCCACCCCGTGCCCTTACCCAAAACCTTGCCTCCTAGGACGTCGGCTCACCGGCGATAATTCGGCCCATGTTGGTCAGTGACGTCGACCTGAGATTCCAGTACTCACTGTGCGCCGCGCCGGAAAGGCCACCCAGGTACACGGGGCCTTCAGTGCCAGGGTCGGAGGTGAACACCTGGCCGCCGAAATCCGGGTCGGTGGGATCGGGGCCATGCGCGATATCAATGGGTTCCTGACCATAGCCGGGAAACTCGCCAGCTCCGGGTGGAACGACCTCGATATTGGCGAGTCTGATGATGTCGTGTTCGGCGACCGTCGAGTGCACACGCTTGCCGATGTCAGCTTGATCGACGCCATCCAGCTTGAGCTGGGACACGTCGTCCACGCCGACGCCGGGGCTTCCCACGAACACCAGGTCATCGGTGTTGAGACCGCCATCGCTGGCAGCGTGGCCGATGAGCGTGGTGCCGTAACTGTGGCCGATCACAGTGTTGTGCGAGGGCGGGCCCTCGTGGGTCGCACGTAGGCCATCGGTGAAACCTGCCAGCGCGCCCCTGCCGTTGTCGGCGTAACTCTCACTGGCTGCGTCCAGAATGGAGTCCGGTGCGTCATAGCCCAACCACGTGATCACTGCCGTCGAGGTCGAACCCGCCCTTTGGGCGGCACGCACCATGCGGTCGGAACGGTCGATGTCGCCGCCGATGCTTGCCAGCTCCGAGCCGGTTCCTGGGACATAGGTCGCGACATCGGCGGCGGTATCAGGGTTTCCGGCGGAGACGATCGCCTTGCCGTCGTCTCTTGTGTTCAGCCCGAGTAGGAACGCTTGCTGCTGGCCTGGCTGGGGCGAGTTGAGCCGCGATTCGATGGTCCTGAGGCCGTCCAGCTTGCCCTTCGCATCTTCGTCGCCGGGGTTGTGGTCGACAACGGACTGATGCCGGGTGATCTCGCGGTCCAGGATGATCCGGTTAGCGGCGTCCCGGTCGACGCACGGGATTCCGTCGAGGTTGCCGATCCATTCGGGGTTGTTCCGGAAGACGGCCGCCTTCGCGGTGTCGGAGAGGCTGTACCACCAGGCCTTGTTGTCCGCCGGCGTCCCTTCGGGTGGTGGGCCGATGATCGTCAGCCCGCTCTGGGCGGTACCGGCATCCGCGGCCTGAGCGAGTGTGCCTGCGCCCTGCTCGGTGATCTCTCCACGCGCGGCCCTGGTCAGGATGGCCGCGAGATCGGCGTCGACATCGTTGGCCCGGCGCACGATCTGCTCGACCCGGTCGACCAGCTCCTCGTGGATCTTCGCGCGCTCGGCCGCCAGCGCGGGATCGGTGAGGTCGATGACGACCGGCTGCAGGACGACCTCGCCGGCATCGGAGATCAGCCAGGAGTTCCGCCGGGCCAGCTCGTCGGTCTCGGCGACGACAGAGCTCAGGCGTTCCAGCGCGATCTGTACCTCGTGTGCTGCGCGGCGTACCGCCGCCGCCTCGGCGACTCGCTGTTCAAGCCCCGTGATCAGCGCTGTCCCGCGGTTGTTCGCGGCTATGGCCGCGTCACCCTTCCAGCCGTGGGGTTTCGCGGCGCCCGCCACCTCCTCGTTGAGCGCCACCAGCGTGCTGATCTGCCGGTTCAACCCATCGGCCACGCCACCGACCGCTGCGGCATCCCACCGGCGCAGCTCTCCCCAGCTGACCATCAGATCGGCCGCGAGTGACCGGTGCCAGTCGTCATCCGCAGGTCAGGGGCAGCTGCCGCATCGTCCGCCTGGTACCGCTGGGCCGCCGTCGCCAGCTGGGCCGAGTGCTCCGTCATGCTGCCCACCCACGCCGGCAGTGCCTGCCCCCACCAGTCGGCGAGCCCGCGTGCGGCTGCCACGGCCGTCCCGCCGGGCATGCCCTGAGTGACCCCCGTCAACGTCCCCCCGAGATCGACTCCGCGCACACCATCGGCCGCGCGCCCCGCACAGGCGGATGCCCGTTCGATTGCCCCGATTACGACCTCGTAGCCGCTCACCGCGTCCCCCTCCCTGCTGTGATCGATCGACCACACTATGGCGCGGCGTGACGCGTGCCGGCTCCCGAACGACACGAAATGAGTACGACTACCTAGCGCCTGAGCGAATGTGGCGCCGGGCGTCACCCGCATCGGGCGATGCGTTCTACGGGCGGCGCGGGAGATGCTCGCCCCGTAGAAGGGAGGCTCGATGCCCCCGTCCGGAGCCGGTCAGCTCGATTACGACGTCTTCATCAACGAACCGCCGCCACAGGACAACGGTCTCCTGCCGAACGGAGAGCCAAGGCGCTTCTCTCCCCAGGCCAGCACGCTGATCTACGGGCGCGACGAAGCGGTGCTGATGGACCCGGGGATGACGACGGCTCAGGCGGGTGCGCTCGGCGACTGGGTCGACGAAAAGGAGCTGGACGTCACCGACATCTTCGTCACGCATGGCCACGGCGATCACTGGTTCGCCGCCGGCCCGCTGGCGGAACAGTTCGGTGCCCGTGTGGTCGCCACCGCGGGAACGATCGCCCAGATGCACGCCAACGCCGCCCGGCGGCCGCTCCTCTGGGACAAGGTCTACCCAGGGATCCCGCCAACGCCTGTCACGGCTGTGACCGTTCCTGGCAACCGTTTCACCCTCGAAGGGCACGATCTCGTGATCGTCGAGGTCGGCCACACCGACACCGACGACACCAGCGTCCTCTACGTCCCGGATCTGGGGTTGGTCGTCGCCGGGGATGTGATCTACAACGGCGTTCACATGTTCCTCGGGGAAAGCGTTGTCGTAGGCGGCTTCGGGCCTTGGCGAGCGGCGATCGACCAGGTCGAGGCCCTCGCGCCCGGGCGCATCGTCTGCGGGCATCAGAACAACCAGCTGGACGACGACGCCGACCGGACCATCGCGGAGACCCGGCAGTACCTGGACGACGCAGACGCGGTCCTGCGGACCGAGACCACCGCCGTCGACTTCTTCAACGCGATGGTCGAGCGATACCCGAACCACCTGGGCAGGACGGTGCTCTGGGCCGGTGCCAGCGCCATCTACGGTGTCCGCGAGCATCCCGAGGAGGACGTCGGCCAGATCCTTCTCAGCAGCTGGCTCTGATCACCGAACGCCCTAACCGTCGATGTCGCCGGTGAGATAGCGCTGCATGGTGGGGGCGATGGCGGCGACGAGCGTCTCGATGTCAGCGGAGGCAAGCGGTTCGATCTGGGCGACGTACCGTGCCATGCCCATGCCGACGATCTGGCTGGCACAGAGCGCCGAGCGCAGCTCGGTCCGGTCGCTGCCGGTGGTGCTCATGACAGCGGTCAGCACCTTGCTGATCAGCAGGTTCTTCAGCGTGCCGAGTGCCTCGGGCTTCGTGGTGATACTGCGGATCAGCGCGACGAAGGCCTCACCGCCCGCGCCGTCCCAGCGGGTGAGGAACGTGCGCACGATGTTCTCGCCGAGCCGGTCGGGGCCGTCGACGGTGACAGACTCCAGCACCTCGTCGAGGTTGAACGGCACGTTGAGCACGGCCGTGGCGAACAGGCCCTCCTTGCCGCCGAACCAATGGTTGACCATCGCCGCGTCGACCCCCGCCCTTGCAGCGATGGCGCGCACCGTCGCCCCGTCGTAGCCGGTCTCGGCGAAAACGCCTCGCGCGGCTTCGAGCAGTGCGGCCTTGGTGTCGTCGCCGGCAGGGCGGCGCCCGCGGCGCCGTGCGGGGCTGTCGTCCTTCGCGGTGGTCACGTGCCCATGATGAACGACCCAGGTCAAAAATTCAACAGTACTTGAATTTGTGCCCGGTGCACGCCGGGAAATGCCCCAGCGGCACAATAACCGCATGGTAACCGCCCATTCTCTGGACACCGGTGGCTCCGGGCTCGGCGCGATCAGCCCCAGCCGCGCGGACTTCCGCGCGCTGGCGGAGGACCGGCGCGTGATCCCGGTCGTCCGCAGGCTGCTCGCCGATGCGGACACCCCGGTCGCGCTCTACCGCAAGCTGGCCGGTGATCGTCCCGGCACCTTCCTGCTGGAGTCCGCGGAGAACGGGCAGTCCTGGTCGCGCTGGTCGTTCATCGGCGTGCGCAGTCCCGCCGCGCTCACCGTCCGCGACGGCAAAGCCGTGTGGACAGGCACCCCCGTGGTCGGGCTGCCCACCGAGGGTGACCCGCTCGAGGTGCTGCGGGAGACCATCACGACCCTGCACACCGAGCCGCTGCCCGGAATGCCGCCGCTGACCGGTGGCATGGTCGGCTACATCGGCTACGACTCCGTGCGCTGGATCGAGCGGCTGCCCGAACTGGCCGAGAAGGACATCGACATCCCCGAGCTGACGATGCTCCTGGCCACCGATCTCGCCGCCTTCGACCACCACGAGGGCACGGTCACGCTCATCGCCAACGCGGTCAACTGGGACAACTCGCCCGAACGGGTCGACGCTGCCTACGACGACGCGGTCCGCCGGATCGAGGAGATGACGAGGCAGCTCGCCGTGCCGGAACCGGCCACCAACGCGGTGTTCGAGCGTCCGGCGCCGGAGTTCACTCGGCACCGGGCCAAGGAGGACTTCCACGCGGCCGTGGAAAAAGCGCGCGAGGCCATCCACGCCGGTGAGGCATTCCAGGTCGTGCCCTCGCAGCGCTTCGAGATGCGCACCGGCGCCGATGCGCTGGACGTCTACCGCGTGCTACGCACCTCGAACCCCAGCCCGTATATGTACCTGCTGCGGCTGGACGGTTTCGACATCGTCGGTTCCAGCCCCGAGTCGCTGGTCACCGTGCGCGACGGGCGCGCGACGACGCATCCGATCGCGGGCACGCGCTGGCGGGGCGCCGATCCCGACGAGGACGCGCAGCTGGCCAAGGACCTGCTCGCCGACGACAAGGAACGCGCCGAGCACCTGATGCTAGTCGACCTCGGACGCAACGACCTGGGCAAGGTGTGCCGTCCCGGCACCGTGCACGTGGTCGACTTCTTCGCCATCGAGCGTTACAGCCATGTCATGCACATCGTCTCGACGGTCACCGGCGAGCTGGCCGAGGGCAAGACGGCCTTCGACGCCGTGATCGCCTGCTTCCCCGCGGGCACACTGTCGGGCGCGCCCAAGGTCCGTGCCATGGAGCTCATCGAGGAGCTGGAACCGGTGCGCCGCGGGCTGTACGGCGGTGTCGTCGGCTACCTCGACTTCGCAGGGTGCGCCGACACCGCGATCGCGATCCGCACCGCCCTCATGCGCGACGGCGTCGCCTACGTACAGGCGGGTGGCGGCGTGGTCGCCGACTCCGTGCCCGACTACGAGGACAACGAGTCGCTGAACAAGGCGCGCACGGTCCTCTCGGCGGTCGCTGCCGCCAACACGATTGCCTCCGCCGCAGCATTGGACACCAGATTGGACACCAGCCGTGTCTGAACCGCGCGGGCAGGACAAGCGTCCACTGTGGATCGTGGTGGTCGCGTTGCTGCTCGCTGCCGCCGCACTGTGGGGGTCCTCCAGGCTGACCTGGATCACGGTGCCGAGAGGCCTGACGATCGACGGCAGGCTGGCCGGTGACCTCGCCGGCTCCGATCTGGTTGCCTGGCAGGTGCCGCTCGCGTTGTTCGCGCTGGCTGCGGTGGCCGGCGTGCTCGGAACCCGCGGCGTCGTCCGCAGGGTGTTCGGCGTGCTACTCGTGGTCGTGGGCGTCTTGACGCTCTACCTCGCACTGAACGGCAATGCCTACGCCGTGCACTGGTCCGGCTGGGCGCCCGGCTACGACGGAAGTACCGCCCAGCCGGAGCGGACGCTGTGGGGGCCCGCCGCGGCGGTCGCGGGCGGCGCGCTGATGGCGCTGGCCGGTGCCGTACTCGCCTGGCGTGGTCACCGGATGCCGCGGATGGGGGCCAAGTACGCCGCACCGGCCGGGAAACGAGCCGCGCGGGATGCCGAAACGGAGCTGTGGGATGCCCTCTCCGACGGCGAGGATCCGACCACACGCAGTTAGTCTCGGCGCGCTCTTGCTGGTGGACAAGACAAATCCGACCCGGAGCCGGTGGCCGGAAGCGCGAGGGTTAGCATCATTCCGGCGGGAAGGGGAAGGTTTTTGTGAGGCACCTTGCGAGTGAACCAACAGCCGCGAACGCCGGTAGGGCAGTCCGGTGAGCGTTCTCGAGGACATCATCGCGGGCGTGCGAGCCGACCTCGCTGAGCGAGAGGCCGCGTTGCCGTTCCAGGAGCTGAAGCAGCGTGCCGCGGAGGTCAGCCCGCCGCGTGACGTGATGGCCGCCCTGCGCGAGTCGGGTATCGGCGTGATCGCCGAAGTCAAGCGCCGCAGCCCGTCCAAGGGGCAGCTGGCCGCTATCGCCGATCCGGCGAAACTGGCCGCCGACTACGCGGACGCGGGCGCCAGAGTGATCAGTGTGCTCACCGAGCAGCGCCGGTTCGGCGGGTCGCTGGCCGACCTGGACGCCGTGCGCGCGGCGGTTGACGTGCCCGTCCTGCGCAAGGACTTCGTCGTCAGCCCGTATCAGGTGCACGAGGCACGGCTGCACGGCGCCGACATGGTGCTGCTGATCGTGGCCGCGCTGGAGCAGAACGCGCTCGTCGCGTTGCTGGATCGCGTCGAGTCGCTCGGCATGACGGCGCTCGTCGAGGTGCACAACGCCGAGGAGGCCGACCGCGCGCTGGAGGCGGGCGCGTCGGTGATCGGCATCAATGCGCGCAACCTGCACACCCTCGAGGTGGACCGGGACGTGTTCGCCAGGCTGGCCCCTGGCCTGCCGATGGAGACGTACAAGATCGCCGAGTCGGGCGTGCGCGGCCCCGGCGACCTGATGGCCTACGCCGGGCACGGTGCCGATGCCGTGCTCGTCGGCGAGGGCCTGGTCGCGACGGATGACCCCAAGGGTGCACTCGTCAAGCTGGTGACCGCCGGATCCCACCCCGCATGTCCGAGGCCGAGCCGGTGACGGAGAAGAACGAGCGAGCCAAGCACGGTCCCGACGGGCGCGGGCACTTCGGCCCGTACGGCGGGAGGTTCCTGCCCGAGGCGCTGATGAGCGCGCTCGACGAGCTGTCCGCCGAGTACGACAAGGCGCGGCTCGACCCCGAGTTCACCAGCGAGTTCGCCCGCCTGCTCAGCGGCTACGCGGGACGGCCCTCACTGCTGACGGAGGCGCCGCGGTTCGCCGCGCACGCGGGCGGAGCGCGGATCTTCCTCAAGCGGGAGGATCTCAACCACACCGGCTCCCACAAGATCAACAACGTGCTGGGCCAGGCTCTGCTCACCAAGCGCATGGGCAAGAAGCGGGTCATCGCCGAGACCGGCGCCGGCCAGCACGGCGTCGCCACGGCCACCGCGTGCGCACTGCTCGACCTCGACTGCGTGATCTACATGGGCGAGGTGGACACCGAGCGGCAGGCGCTCAACGTCGCCAGGATGCGGCTGCTCGGCGCCGAGGTGATCCCGGTCAAGACCGGCTCCCGGACGCTGAAGGACGCGATCAACGAGGCGCTGCGGGACTGGGTGACCAATGTGGACACCACGCACTACCTGCTTGGCACAGCCGCCGGTGCCCACCCTTTCCCCGTGATGGTGCGCAACTTCCACAAGATCATCGGCGAGGAGGCGCGCCGGCAGATCCTCGAGCTGACCGGGCGCCTGCCGGACGTCGTCGCCGCGTGCGTCGGCGGCGGGTCCAACGCGATCGGCATCTTCCACGGGTTCATCGACGACCCCGGTGTGCGGCTGGTCGGCCTGGAGCCGGGCGGCAAGGGCATCGAGACCGGTGAGCACGGCGCCACACTCACCGAGGGCACGCCGGGCATGCTGCACGGCGCCCTGTCGTACCTGCTGCAGGACGAGGACGGCCAGACCATTGAGGCCTACTCCATCTCGGCGGGCCTGGACTATCCCGGCGTCGGCCCCGAACACTCGTGGCTGAAGGACACCGGGCGGGCCGAGTACCGCGCGGTCACCGACGCCGAGGCGATGGAGGCCTTCCAGCTGCTGTCCCGGACCGAGGGCATCATCCCGGCCATCGAGTCTGCCCACGCGCTGGCCGGGGCGATGAAGCTGGGGCGGGAGCTCGGCGAGCAAGCCCACATCCTGGTCAGCCTCTCCGGTCGCGGGGACAAGGACGTGGACACCGCGTCGCGGTACTTCAACCTGGTGGAGGACGTGTGACCGGGCTGCAGGAGCTGTTCGGCAGGACCCGTGCGGAGCAGCGGGCAGCGCTGGTCGGGTACCTGCCTGCCGGTTACCCGACCGTCGAGGAGTCGAAGAACCTGCTCGCGGCGACGATCGACGCGGGCGCCGACCTGGTCGAGGTCGGCGTGCCCTACTCGGACCCGGTGATGGACGGCCCCACCATCCAGGCGGCCGCCGACACCGCACTGAAGAACGGCTTCCGGCTCAAGCACGTGTTCGAGGTGGTCGAGTCGGTGGCCGCGCGTGGTGGCCGAGCCGTCGTGATGACGTACTGGAACCCCGTGCACCGCTACGGCGTGGACGCGTTCGCACGCGACCTGGCCGCGGCAGGCGGTCTCGGCCTGATCACGCCGGACCTCACACCCGACGAGGCAGGCGACTGGTTCGCCGCGTCCGACCAGCACGGGCTGGACCGGATCTTCCTGGTGGCGCCGTCATCGTCGGAGGAGCGCATCGCGCTGACCGTCAAGGCGGCATCCGGGTTCGTCTACGCGACCGCGGTGATGGGCGTGACCGGTGCGCGGGAGTCGGTCGGCGCCAGCGCCGCTGACCTGGTCCGCAGGACACGCGCGCACACGGACCTGCCGATCGGTGTCGGCCTCGGGGTGCGTTCCGGCGACCAGGCCGCCGAGGTCGCGGGATTCGCCGATGCGGTGATCGTCGGCTCCGCCCTCGTCACCAAGGCGGCCGAGGGCACGGCCGCGCTCGGTGAGCTGACACGCGAGCTGGCCGACGGTGTGCGCCGCCCCGTCGCAACCTCCTGAAAGCGCAACAAAGGCGAACCGTACCTCGGCGCCCGACCGGGGGACCCGCACGCTACGGTTGCCGTTGTGACAACCGCGTCGGCAGTCTTCCTCGCGAGCATCCCCAGCCCGGATCGCGGGGTGTGGCAACTCGGTCCGTTCCCGCTGCGGGCCTACGCGCTGTGCATCATCGTCGGGATCATCGTCGCCATCTGGTGGGGTGACCGGCGCTGGGTCCAGCGTGGTGGGTCGAAGGGCAGCATCGTCGACATCGCCGTGTTCGCGGTGCCGTTCGGCCTCGTCGGTGGCCGTCTGTACCACGTCATCACCGACAACCAGCTCTACTTCGGTGAGGGCAGGGACCCGCTGCGCGCGCTCTACATCTGGGACGGCGGTCTCGGTATCTGGGGCGCCATCGCGCTCGGCGGCGTCGGTGCGTGGATCGCCTGCCGCCGCAAGGGCATCCCGCTGCCTGCCGTGGCCGATGCGGTCGCACCGGGCATCGTCGTGGCACAGGCCATCGGCCGGCTCGGTAACTATTTCAACCAGGAGCTCTACGGCGGCCCGACGGATCTGCCGTGGGGCCTGGAGATCTACCGCCGCGTCGATCCGAACAACCCGCTCGTCGAGGACCCGCTGAACGGGGTCGCTGTCAACAACGTTCCCGTCGAGATCGTCCACCCGATGTTCCTGTACGAGCTGCTGTGGAACCTCGGCGTCGCCCTGCTGGTGGTGTGGGCCGACCGTCGTTTCCGGCTCGGGCACGGCCGGGCGTTCGCTCTCTACGTCGCGGGCTACACCGCGGGCCGGTTCTGGATCGAGCTCATGCGTACCGACCAGGCCAACCACATCCTCGGCCTGCGGGTGAACGTGTGGACCTCGCTGATCCTCTTCGCCGGCGCGGTGGCCTACTTCATCGTCGCCAGGCGGCGGGGGCCGCGTGAGGAACCCGAGACGCTACGTGACCGCGACGCCGACACCGAAGCCGCCGAGGACACCGACGTCACCGACAACGTCGAGGACAGCACGGAGCCCGCGGGGGAGAAGGAGCGGCACGACGACACACCCGCCGACGCAACGCCCGGCGGCGACGACCGCAGAGCCGAACCGGGCGCGTAGCCACCGGTCGGTTTCACGGGTCGGCTCGGCGCACCGGCGCGACCACCGGATGGCCTGCCGAGGTCGTCAGCACCTCGGTCTCGGCACCGTAGTGCTGGCTGAGCCGGTCCGTGGTCAGCACATCCGCCGGCTTGCCTGCCGCGACGACCTCGCCGCCGTCGAGCAGCACCAGCTCGTCGGCGTACTGCGCGGCGAAGGTCAGGTCGTGCAGGGTCGACACGACGGTCGTACCGTCCTCCCGGCGCAGCCGGTCGAGCCGTTCCAGCAGTGCCTGCGCATGCCCGATGTCGAGTCCGGTGGTGGGCTCGTCGAGCAACAGCAGCCGCGTCTGCTGGGCCAGCACCCTGGCCAGCACGGCACGTTGCGCCTCCCCACCGGAGAGTGTGCGCAGTGTGCGGCCCGCCAGCGTACGCAGGTCCAGCCGCTCCAGCGTGTCTTCCACAATGGACAGATCGGCCCGGCTTTCCCGTGCCAGCCTGCCGAGGTGCGGGGTGCGCCCGAGCAGGACGTAGTCGGTGACGGTGAGCCCCGCAGGCAGCGCCGGGTTCTGCGGTGCGTAGCCGATCAGCCGGGCCAGTTCCTTGCGGGACAACGACTCCGCCGCCGTCCCGTCGAACTCGACCGTCCCATGACAGGGCACCAGCCCGGCGATGGCCTTCAGCAGTGTCGACTTGCCGGCTCCGTTGGGGCCGACGATCGCCAGCCACCCGCCCTCGGCGATCTCGGCCGACACATCGCGCACGGCAGGCCGGTCGCCGTATCCGGCGCCGACCCCGTGCAGCCGTACCCCGGTCACGCTGCCCGCTCCTTGTTCGTACGCAGCACGACCGCGAAGAACGGCGCCCCGGCGAACGCCGTCACGACACCCAGCGGAAGCTCGCCGGGCAGTACCGTCCGCGCCACGAAGTCGGCCAGTATCAGGAACACCGCCCCGCCGATGAGGGCCAGCGGCATGATCACCCGGTAGCTGGCACCGGCGAGCAGGCGCACGATGTGCGGCACGACGATGCCGACGAAGCCGATGAGCCCGCTGACGGCGACGGCCGCGGCCGTCGCCAGTGAGGCCGCGGCGAGCAGGACCAGCCGGACCAGCCCTGGCCGGATGCCGAGCGAGGCGGCCTCGGCGTCGCCCAGCGTCAGCACGTCCAGCAGCCGCGCGCACGCGCACAGCACGATCGCGGCGAGCGCGATGTAGGGCAGGGCGATCCAGACGTCGTGCCAGCCGGTGACGTTCAGCCCACCGAGCGTCCAGGTGTACACCTGCTTGATGGTGTCGGTGTTGAGCTGCTGGACGAACGTTTGGATCGCGGTGAGGAACGCCGTGACCGCGACCCCGGCCAGCAGAAGGGTCGCCGTGCCCGAACCGCCCGCGGAGCGGCCGAGCAACCAGCTGAGGCCGACACCGCCGAGCGCGCCGGCGAAGGCCGCGAGTGGCAGCGGCCCGATCAGCCAGCCCGTGACCGCAGGCGCGAACACCACGACGACGGTGGCGGCCATGCCCGCGCCTGCCGCGGCGCCGAGGAGGTACGGGTCGGCGAGCGGGTTACGGAACACGCCCTGAAACGCCGCACCAGCGCCCGCCAGCGCGGCGCCGACCAGCCCGGCCAGCAGCACCCGCGGCAACCGCAGCTCCCACACGATCGCCGCCTCTCGCTCGCTCAGCGGCGAGGTGCCGCCGGTGAGCTGCGCGACGATCTCGGCGAGCACCCGTTGCCAGCCCAGCCCGCCGGAGTCGGCCACCAATGCGAACACCAGCGCGGCGAGCAGCGCCACGAGCGCGAGCGCCAGCGCGCGCGGCCGCAGGCGGGTGAGCGCGGGCCGGGTGCGGGCACGCAGGACTGCCACGGCTCGCGGCTACCGGCCGGTCACCGCGTCGGCCACGGCGCTGGCGAGCTCGACCAGCCGCGGGCTCCAGCGGGAGGCGATGGAGTCGTCAATGGCGACAACGCGCCCCTGCTTGACCGCGCTGAGCGTGCTCCACCCCGGCCGCTCCGCCACGGTCTGCGCGTTCTGCCCGCAACATTGGCTGTCGGCAAGGAAGATCAGGTCGGGGTCGGCCTGCAGGATGCGTTCGGCGGAGAGCTGTGGGTAGCCGCCGAGGGCGTTCGGGTCGCCCTGATCGGCGATGTTGGTGAGCCCGAACTGGCTGTAGACCTGCCCGATGAACGTCGCCGAGGTCGCGCTGTAGAGGGTGGGGTCCAGCTCGTGGTAGTAGCTGAGTGGCTCGCTTGGCTTCGGAACGTCGGCGACGAGCTTGCCGATCTCCTCCTTGGTGCGCCGGGCGAGGTCGGCGCCCTGCTCCGGGTGCCCGGTGGCCTTGCCGACGAGCTCGAACTGGCCATAGGCGGCGTCCAGTGTCGCGGGTGCGGGCAGCACGAGTGTCGTGATACCGGTCTTGGCGAGGCTCCCGGCGAGCTTGCCGTCGAGGTCCGATTCGACGATCACGAGGTCGGGGTTGTGCGACGCGATCGCCTCGGGGTCGACGTTGAGACCGCTGAGCGACGTCTTCGGGGCCTGCTCGGGATACGTCGACGCGGAGTCGACCGCGACGACCTGCTCGCCTGCGCCGACTGCGAACAGGGTCTCGGTGGTCGACGGCGACAGCGACACGATCCGTTCCGGTCGCTCGCCGATGGTGACCGCTGGGGCGTTCTCCGGCCGCAGCTCGACGGGGAACTCACTGGCCGTTGCCGACGGCGCCGCGGGAGCGGCAGCCTCGCGGTCCGCACATCCGGTGAGGGCAAGGGCCAGAAGCGGGGGAAGCAGCGCGAGCAGCCGGGCGCGGCGGGGCACGCGAATCATGAGACCTCGCTGGTCGGTCGGGCGCGTGGGCCGCGCCAGGACCGCTTGCGTGGTCGTGGACGCCGCACCCCTGCGCCGGGGGCGGAATGGCGTCGGCGCGAGAGGCAGGCGACCTGACTCGGTTGTCCCGTCACGGTTCGCGATCACCCCGTCACGGAACGGCCATCACAGTTGCGGCACAGCGCCGGATTCACACCGGACTTCGCTGCCGCTCGCGTCGGAGTGACGCTACCAGGCCAATCTCACAGGCTTGCCGAACCTGTGTCTCGGGTACACTCGGTTTGCTGGGCTACCGCGCTCGAGCCCATCAGGAACACAGTCGTTCGGGGCTGCCAGATTGTTACAGTTCTGGGCAGAAATGAGTGCCGCACAACAGTGCTCACACGTTTCCTAGATGTTAAGGTTCCGCAAATAAGCGGGCCATTGTCGTCCCGTGCCCAGTACTTACCGAGCACGAAGACGACGCAGGAGGTCCCCTTGATCTTCTCCGCGATTCCGGCTCAGCAGGGTCTTTACGACCCTGCTACGGAACAGGATTCCTGCGGTGTGGCCATGGTCGCCCACGTCCGTGGAGTCCGCTCGCACAGCATCGTCACCGACGGTCTGGCCGCGTTGACGAATCTGAACCATCGGGGGGCCGCCGGTGCCGAGCCCACCAGTGGTGACGGCGCCGGCATCCTGGTTCAGCTGCCTGACGAGCTCTTGCGAGCGGAAGCCGGGTTCCTGCTGCCGAAACCGGACGCCTTCGGGCAGCACCATTACGCGGCTGGTATCGCGTTCCTGCCCGTCGACACCGAGCAGCGGCGCAAAGCGGTCGCGCTCATCGAACGGATCGCCGGCGAGGAGAACCTCACCGTGCTCGGCTGGCGGGATGTGCCGACCGACGCCGATGCGGCCACCGTCGGGCCCGCCGCCCGGTCGGTCATGCCCCACTTCGCGATGCTGTTCGTCACCGGAACACCCGATGCCGACGGCGAGCTGCCCAGCGGCATCGAGCTGGACCGGATGGCCTTCTGCCTGCGCAAGCGTGCCGAGAACGAGAGCCCCGCGGCCGGCTGCGGCGTGTACTTTCCTTCGCTGTCCTCGCGCACCATGGTGTACAAGGGCATGCTGACGCCCGAGCAGCTGCCCGTCTTCTTCCCCGACCTGCGTGACGAGCGCCTGCTCAGCGCGATCGCGCTCGTGCACAGCCGGTTCTCCACGAACACCTTCCCCTCGTGGCCGCTCGCGCACCCGTTCCGGTTCGTCGCGCACAACGGCGAGATCAACACCATTCGCGGCAACCGCAACCGCATGCGGGCCAGGGAGGCGTTGCTGGCGACGGACCTGCTCCCCGGCGACCTCACCCGGCTCTACCCGGTCTGCTCGCCGGAGGCGTCCGACTCGGCCTCCTTCGACGAGGTGCTCGAGCTACTGCATCTCGGCGGCCGCAGCCTGCCGCACGCGGTGCTGATGATGATCCCCGAGGCGTGGGAGAACCACGCCACCATGGATGAGCAGCGCCGCGCGTTCTACCAGTTCCACGCGAGCCTGATGGAGCCTTGGGACGGCCCGGCATGCGTGACGTTCACCGACGGTGTCCTCGTGGGCGCCGTGCTGGACCGCAACGGTCTGCGCCCCGCGCGCTGGTGGCAGACCGCTGACGAGCGGGTCGTTCTCGCGAGCGAAGCAGGCGTGCTGGACGTGCCTCCGAGCCAGGTCATCGCGAAGGGCAGGCTCAAGCCGGGCCGCATGTTCCTGGTGGACACCAAGGCAGGCCGCATTGTCAACGACGATGAGATCAAGAGCGGGCTCGCCGCCGAGGCGCCGTACGCGGAGTGGCTGCATGCCGGCCTGCTCACGCTGGACGGGCTGCCCGACCGCGACCACATCACGCAGACGCACGCTTCCGTGCTGCGCCGCCAGATCTCGTTCGGCTACACCGAGGAGGAGCTGAAGATCCTGCTCGGCCCGATGGCCGCCAAGGGTGCGGAGCCGGTCGGCTCGATGGGCACCGACACCCCACCTTCGGTGCTGTCCAAGCGTTCCCGCCTGCTGTACGAATATTTCAAGCAGGGCTTCGCGCAGGTGACGAACCCGCCGCTCGACGCGATCCGCGAGGAGCTCGTCACCTCGATGAGCCGGATCATGGGCCCCGAGCAGAACCTGCTCGAGCCGGGACCCGCGTCGTGCCGGCACATCCAGCTGCCGTACCCCGTCATCGACAACGACGAGCTGGCCAAGCTCATCCACCTCAACGACGACGGCGACCTGCCGGGCTTCGCCTGCGCCGTGCTCTCCGGTCTGTACGAAGTGGACGGTGGCGGGCCTGCGCTGGCCGATGCGATCGAGCGCGTGCGCCGGGAGGCCTCGGAGGCGATCGCCGCCGGAGCGCGCACACTCGTGCTCTCCGACCGCGACTCCGACCACCGCATGGCGCCGATCCCGTCACTGCTGCTGGTGTCCGCGGTGCACCACCATCTGGTGCGCACCAAGGAACGGCTGCGTGTCGCGCTGGTCGTCGAGACCGGTGACGCCCGCGAGGTGCACCACATCGCGCTGCTGCTCGGCTACGGCGCCGCCGCGGTGAACCCGTACCTCGCGTTCGAGACGATCGAGGACATGATCACGCAGGGCGCGATCACCGGTCTCGACCCGGCGAAGGCCGTCAGCAACTACGTCGGCGCACTCGTCAAGGGCGTCCTGAAGATCATGTCCAAAATGGGCATCTCGACCGTCGGCGCCTACACGGCCGCGCAGGTCTTCGAGTCCCTCGGGCTGTCACAGGAGGTGCTCGACGAGTACTTCACGGGCACCGTGTCCAAGCTCGGCGGTGTCGGTCTCGACGTGCTGGCCGAGGAGGTCGCGGCGCGGCACCGGAACGCGTATCCGGACAATCCGGCGGAGCGAGCGCACCGCGGGCTGGAGACCGGCGGCGAGTACGCCTACCGCCGCGATGGTGAGCTGCACCTGTTCACCCCGGAGACCGTCTTCCTGTTGCAGCACGCGAGCAAGACGCGGCGCGACGAGGCCTACCGGGCCTACGCCGAGGAGGTCAACCGGCTCAACCGGGAGGGCGGGGCGCTGCGCGGGCTGTTCACGTTCCGCACACAGGCGCGCACCCCGGTGCCGATCGACGAGGTCGAGTCCATCGAGTCGATCTGCAAGAGGTTCAACACGGGCGCGATGTCCTACGGCTCGATCTCCGCCGAGGCACACGAGACGCTGGCCATCGCGATGAACCGCATCGGTGGGCGGTCCAACACCGGTGAGGGCGGTGAGGATCCGGAGCGCCTCTACGACCCGCAGCGGCGCAGCGCGATCAAGCAGGTCGCAAGTGGA
The DNA here is from genome assembly GCF_040645195.1 of Saccharomonospora sp. NPDC046836. NCBI lineage: Bacteria > Bacillati > Actinomycetota > Actinomycetes > Pseudonocardiales > Pseudonocardiaceae > Saccharomonospora > Saccharomonospora sp. NPDC046836. The sequence goes on along the minus strand of NZ_JBEYXW010000013.1, from coordinate 48,382 downwards.
CGGTTCGGGGTGACCAGCGAGTACCTCGTCAACGCCGACGACATCCAGATCAAGATGGCACAGGGCGCCAAGCCCGGTGAGGGTGGACAGCTCCCGCCGAACAAGGTGTACCCGTGGATCGCGCGCACCCGGCACTCCACGCCCGGCGTGGGCCTGATCTCGCCACCGCCGCACCACGACATCTACTCCATCGAGGATCTGGCGCAGCTGATCCACGACCTCAAGAACGCCAACGAGCGCGCGCGCGTCCACGTCAAGCTGGTGAGCTCGCTCGGCGTCGGCACCGTCGCCGCCGGTGTCTCCAAGGCCCACGCGGACGTGGTGCTGATCTCCGGGCACGACGGTGGGACCGGCGCGTCGCCGATGAACTCGCTCAAGCATGCGGGCACGCCGTGGGAGATCGGCCTGGCCGAGACCCAGCAGACGTTGCTGCTCAACGGTTTGCGTGACCGGATCACCGTGCAGGTGGACGGCGCGATGAAGACGGGACGGGACGTGGTGGTCGCCGCGCTGCTCGGCGCGGAGGAGTACGGGTTCGCCACCGCGCCGCTCATCGTCGCCGGGTGCGTGATGATGCGGGTCTGTCACCTCGACACCTGCCCGGTGGGTGTGGCCACGCAGAACCCGGAGCTGCGCAAGCGCTACACCGGACAGGCCGAGCACGTGGTGAACTACTTCCGGTTCGTCGCGCAGGAGGTGCGGGAGCTGTTGGCGCAGCTGGGCTTCCGGACTCTGGACGAGGCGATCGGGCGTGTCGATGCACTCGACGTCGACGAGGCCGTGGCGCACTGGAAGGCGCGGTCGCTCGATCTGGCGCCGATCTTCCAGATGCCCACCGAAGGACCGACGTACGGCGGGGCGCGGCGCAAGGTGCGCGAGCAGGACCACGGTCTCGAGCACGCGCTGGACCGCACGCTGATCCAGCTGGCGGAGGCGGCGCTGGAGGATGCGCACCCGATGCGGCTGGAGATTCCGGTGCGCAACGTCAACCGCACCGTCGGCACGCTGCTCGGTTCGGAGATCACCCGCCGCTACGGCAGTGCGGGCCTGCCGGACGACACGATCCACATCATGCTGACCGGTTCGGCGGGGCAGTCGCTCGGTGCGTTCCTGCCGCCGGGCATCACGCTCGACATGGTGGGCGACGCCAACGACTACGTCGGCAAGGGCCTGTCCGGCGGGCGCATCATCGTCCGCCCGCACCCGGAGGCCCCGTTCGCGGCGGAGGGCCAGGTCATCGCCGGCAACACCATCGCCTACGGCGCCACGAGCGGGGAGCTGTTCCTGCGCGGGCAGGTGGGGGAGCGGTTCGGTGTGCGCAACTCGGGTGCGCTCATCGTCGCCGAAAGCGTGGGCGATCACGCGTTCGAGTACATGACGGGTGGGCGCGCTGTCGTGCTCGGCAGTACGGGGCGCAACCTGGCGGCTGGTATGTCCGGTGGCCTGGCGTTCGTGCTCGACCTCGACGAGGGCCACGTGAACCTGGGCATGGTGGATCTGCTGCGGCCGGAGGCCGACGACCTCACCTGGCTCAAGCGGATCGTGACGCGGCACTACGAGCTGACCCGCTCCGCGGTCGCCGCGTCGCTGCTCGGCGACTGGCGGCGCCGCTCGCCGTCGTTCACGAAGGTCATGCCGCGCGACTACAAGCGGGTTCTGGAGGCGACGAAGGCCGCGCGCGCGGCGGGGCGCGACGTTGACGAGGCGATCATGGAGGCAGCTCGTGGCTGACCCGACCGGGTTCATGAAGTACGAGCGTGCCGAACCGCCGAAGCGACTCAAGTCCGAACGCGTGCAGGACTGGCAGGAGGTCTACGCCGACCTCGGCCAGGAGGCGCGCAATGCGGCGGTCCGCACGCAGGCGACACGCTGCATGGACTGCGGCATCCCGTTCTGCCATTCGGGCAGCGCGGGTTGTCCGCTCGGCAACCTGATCCCCGAGTGGAACGACCTGGTACGCCGTGGTGACTGGGCGGAGGCCAGCGAACGGTTGCACGCGACCAACAACTTCCCGGAGTTCACCGGGAAGTTGTGTCCCGCCCCGTGTGAGGCGGCGTGCGTGCTGTCGATCCTGCCGGCGTCCGGCGGTCCGGTGACGATCAAGCGGGTCGAGGAGACCATCTCCGCGCAGGCCTGGGAGTCCGGCTATGTGCAGCCGAAGCAGGCGACCGTGTCGACAGGGCACCGGGTCGCCGTCGTCGGCTCCGGCCCCGCAGGGCTTGCGGCGGCGCAGCAGCTGACGCGGGCGGGACACGAGGTGACCGTGTTCGAGCGGGACGACCGGCTCGGTGGCCTGCTCCGCTACGGCATTCCCGAGTTCAAGATGGAGAAGAAGGTGCTCGACCGCAGGCTCGCCCAGCTGCGGAAGGAAGGCACCACGTTCGTCACGGGCTGTGAGGTCGGTGTCGACATCACCGTCGAGGAGCTACGGGAGCGCTACGACGCGGTGGTGCTCGCCGTCGGCGCGCTGCGTGGCCGGGACGACCGCACCACGCCGGGCCGCGAGCTCGCGGGCATCCACCTGGCGATGGAGCACCTCGTGGCCGCCAACCGGCAGTGTGAGGGCGACGGGCCGCCGGAGATCGACGCGGCCGGCAAGCACGTCATCGTCATCGGCGGCGGTGACACCGGCGCCGACAGCTACGGCACCGCCATCCGGCAGGGCGCGCTGTCGGTGACGCAGCTCGACCAGTACCCGCAGGCGCCGACCACGCGCGACGACGACCGGTCTCCGTGGCCCACGTGGCCGTACATCCTGCGCACCTACCCGGTGCACGAGGAGACGGGGGAGCGGATCTTCGCGGTCGCGGTCAAGCGGTTCGTCGGCGACGACGAGGGCCGCGTGCGCGCCATCGAGCTGCACAAGGTGCGGGTCGAGAAGGACCCGGAGACCGGCCGCCGTGAGGTCGTGCCGACCAGCGACGAGGTCGAGGAGCTTCCCGCGGACCTCGTGCTGCTCGCGATCGGTTTCGACGGCGTCGAGCACATGCGGCTGCTGGACGAGCTCGGGCTGAAACTGACAAGGCGCGGCACGCTGTCGTGCGGCGCGGACTGGCAGACCGACGCGCCGGGCGTTTTCGTCTGCGGTGACGCGCATCGTGGTGCGTCACTGGTCGTGTGGGCGATCGCCGAGGGGCGCTCGGTGGCGAACGCGGTGGACACCTACCTCACCGGCGCTTCCGACCTGCCCGCCCCGGTCCACCCCACGGCCCTGCCGCTGACCCCGGTGTAGGCCAATGGACCTCGGGTAGGCGAGGGCGCGGCGGCGATGGCTCCGTATCCTGGTGTGGTGAACTGGACAGTCGACGTCCCCATCGACACTCTGCCTTCGCTGCCGCCCCTGCCGGCCGAGCTACGCGCCCAGCTCGACAGTGCGCTGGCGCGCCCGGCCGCGCAGCAGCCCGAGTGGCCCGACGCCGACACCGTCGGCCGGGTCAGGGCGGTGCTGGAGAGCGTTCCGCCGATCACCGTGCCCCCCGAGATCGACCGGCTGCGCCAGCGGCTGGCGATGGTCGCCCGTGGGGAGGCGTTCCTGCTCCAGGGTGGGGACTGCGCGGAGACGTTCGAGTCCAACACCGAGCCGCACATCAGGGCGAACCTGCGCACGCTGCTGCAGATGGCAGTTGTGCTGACCTACGGTGCGAGCCTGCCGGTGGTCAAGGTGGGCCGCATTGCGGGCCAGTACGCCAAGCCGCGGTCGAACTCGACCGATGCGCTCGGCCTGCCGGTGTACCGCGGCGACATCGTGAACTCGCTGGTCCCCAAGCCTGAGCTGCGGGTGCCGGACCCGGGCCGGATGATCCGCGCGTACGCCAACTCCGGTGCGGCGATGAACCTGATCCGCGCGCTGACCGGGGCCGGGATGGCCGACCTGGCGCAGGTACACGACTGGAACAAGGACTTCGTGCGGACCTCGCCCGCGGGGGAGCGTTACGAGGCACTGGCCTCCGAGATCGACCGCGGCCTGCGTTTCATGTCGGCATGCGGCGTGAGCGACACCTCGTTGCACACCACGGAGATCTTCGCCAGCCACGAGGCGCTGCTGCTCGACTACGAGCGGGCCATGCTGCGGCTGGACAAGCCGGGCGATCCGGACGCGAAGCTGTACAACCTGTCGTCGCACTTCCTGTGGATCGGCGAGCGGACGCGGCAGCTCGATGGCGCTCACATCGCCTTCGCCGAGCTGCTGGCCAACCCGATCGGCGTGAAGATCGGCCCCACCACGACGCCGGAACAGGCGGTCGAGTACGTGGAGCGGCTGGATCCGCGCAACGAGCCGGGTCGCCTCACGCTGATCTCCCGGATGGGCAACGGCAAGGTCCGCGAGGTGTTGCCTGCGATCGTGGAGAAGGTCGAGAACTCGGGGCACCGGGTCATCTGGCAGTGCGACCCGATGCACGGCAACACCCACGAGTCGTCCAACGGGTACAAGACCCGGCATTTCGACCGCATCGTCGATGAGGTCCAGGGCTTCTTCGAGGTCCACCACCGGCTCGGGACCTACCCCGGCGGCATCCACGTCGAGCTGACCGGTGAGGATGTCACCGAATGCCTCGGTGGCGCGCAGGAGATCTCCGATCTGGACCTCACCGGACGGTACGAGACGGCGTGCGACCCGCGCTTGAACACCCAGCAGTCGCTGGAGCTGGCGTTCCTGGTCGCCGAGATGCTGCGGGCCTGACCGGTGCTTCAACTGCAGCGGTGCAGTGCCGCCAGCGACTTGGTGACCGCATCGGCGAGCGAACCCACGTCGGGCACCGCGTGACCGTTGGCCTGTAGCCCGATGTGCAGGGCGTTGCGGTAGGTCGACACCGCGATGCCCACCGACTGGTGTGGGGGCAGCGGCACGAACGGGTACACCTCGCGCAGCTGCGCGCCACCCAGCGTCATCGGGAGACCTGGCAGCGGCACGTTGGTGACCACCGTGTCGAACAGCAGCGGCGCCGCCCGGCCTGCCACCTTCGTCGCCAGCCGGTGCACACCAGGGGGCAGCCGATTGGCCAGAATCGGGATGGCGCCGGCGCCACGCGCGGGCCCGGCCTTCTTGTTGCGTTCCATGATGCGCCGCACCACGTGCAGCCGCTCCACCGGATCGTCCAGCTCCACCGGCAGGTCGCACAGGTAGCCGGACAGGACGTTGCCGCCGGCACGCTCGGCCTCGCGCCCCCGCAGGCTCACCGGGATGAGCGCGCGCAACGAGCGGGCATCGGCGCGCTGCCCACGGTTGATCATCCACTCGCGCAACGCGCCGGCGAGCATCGCCAGCACGACGTCGTTGGTGGTGCCCCCGTGTGCCTTGCGGATCTGCCGTACGTCGGCGATGTCCACCCGCACCAGGCCGACCCGCCGTGCCGCCGAGTTGACCGTGACTGTCGGCGAGATCGGATACGGGCGCGCGGCGCGCAGCACGGCGCTGGCGATGCCAGCCGACTCGGCGGCGTGGCCGATGGCTGTCGATGCGCCATCGCGCAGCATGTCCAGCGGTGACCGTGGCGCCGACTGCCGGCAGACGCGAGCACGTTGAACCGGCAGTTCGATGTCATCCAGTAGACCGAAGGCGACGCCGACCGCGCCGGTGCCGTCCGTGAGCGCGTGATGGAACTTCACCAACAAAGCGAACTCGCCACCGGGTAAACCGGTAACCAGTTGAACATTCCACAATGGAGCGTGCAGGTCGAGCGGCTCGGCGATCCATTGTGCCGCGAGCTCGGCGAGCGGATCCGGTTCGTAAAGATCACACAGCTGGCTGATTCCGATGTGCCGCGCCGGATCGAAATCGGGATCGTCTTCCCATTGCGCACCACCGATGAGTGGCCAGCTCTGCACAACACGCTGGCGCAGCTTGGGTATCGCGGCAGCACGTTCGGCCAGTAGCGCAACGAGCTTGGCGGGGTCGACCTGCCGTCGGGGGCGGAAAGTGGCGACCGCCCCCATGTGCATCGGTGTGGATTCCCCTTCCAAGCAAAGAAAAGCGATGTCGAGTGCGCTCAGCCGGTCCCCTGCCATCGGCGGTCCCCCCGGAGTTGATCATGTTGTCGGTGGGCAGTTTCAGTGCATCACCCATAAATGACGCATGCGTGGTCAGGGTGTTACCGCGCCGATAACCCTGGAATGACACACCCGCGCACGTTCCCCTTGCACACAGCGCGAATGCCGAATCTACGGTGTCATTTCGGTGCTGTCGACCGCAGGGCGTATCAGGGCAGGATCGTGAGCGCGATCGTCGTGCCGCGCGGCACGCGGGTGCCCGGCGCGGGGTCCTGCCCGACGACGAAGCTGAACGGCCGGCCGCCACCGTTGTCGCTCGGCGTGAGCCCGGCCTGGGCCAGGATCTGCGCTGCCGTCTCGCCCGAGCTGCCGAGCACCGAAGGCACCTCCACCGCGTTGGACACGTACACGCCCACCCGGTTGCCGGTCTCGATTGTCGCCCCGCCCTGCGGATCGGTGCGGGTGACGTGGCCTGCCGGCACGTCGGCCGAGAACTCCTCGCCGGCGTCGAAGGGCTGGAACCCGGCGGCGGTCAGCGCCTGGAACGTCTCGTCGCGAGTCATCCCTGCCACGGCGGGCACCGGTGTCGGCGGCGGCCCCTTCGACACGACGATTGTGACGGCGTCACCGATGTTGGCCGTGTTGCCCGGCTGCGGCGACACGGCCACCACCGCACCCGCGGGCACCTCCGCGCTGAACTGGTCAGCGGCCTGGTCCCGGCGCGGCTCCAACTGGACGGCACGGATCGCCTGTTCGGCTTGCTCCACAGTGGCGCCTGGCGGAATGTCCGGTACAACCGGCTTGCCCAGTGACAGCACCACCGTCACCTCATCGCCGCGCAGCGCCCGCGAACCCTGCCCCGGCTCGGTGCGGACGACCGTCCCGCTCGGCGCTGTGTTGTGCCGCTCCTCGGTGAACTGCGGGGTCAGCTCGGCCTGCCGCAGCACCTGTTCGGCGCGCGCCTGGTCCATGCCGCTCACCTGCGGCACCTCCACCCAGCGGCCACCGGTGAACCACCACACACCCGTGCCGATGCCTCCGGCGAGCAGCAGGCCGACGAGCACCCACAACACCACCCAGCGGCCGCGCCGTCGGGGCGCCTCCACGGCCGGCTCGGCGGGCGGCCCGGGGTCGATGGCAGCCGTCGCGCGGGGGAGCGCCTGCGTGCCGCGCGGGCCACCGTGCGGTGCCTGCCCGGTGACGGCGGGCATGGCGGGCACTGTGCGCTCGGTGTCCGGGACGTCGTCAGCGGGTTCCGGCTCCGTGGTGGGCACCGGCACGTTCACCACCGGGATGCCCAGTTCGGTGCGGACTCGCGTGAGCTCGGCGAGTAGCTCGCTGGCGTCAGCGGGCCGGGCCTGCGGATCGCGGCGCGTCGCGCGCACCACGAGCTCGTCGAGCGCAGGCGGGATGTCGGCCCGCGCCTGGCTTGGCGCGGGCACGTCGTCGTTGACGTGCCGGTAGGCCACCGACAAGGCCGTGTCCGCGGTGTAGGGCACGTTCCCGGTGAGCATCTCGTAGAGCAGGATCCCCGTGGAGTAGATGTCCCCGCGCTCGCTGGCCGAGCCGCTGGTCACCTGTTCGGGGGAGAGGTAGGCGACGGTGCCGAGGATGACGCTCGTGCTCGTCGTCCCAGCGCTGGCCACGGCCCGGACCAGTCCGAAGTCGCCGACCTTCACCACGCCGCCGCCGCTGTTACCACTACGGCCGATGAGCACGTTCTCCGGCTTGATGTCGCGGTGCACGAGCCCGGCGGCATGTGCCGCGGCGAGCGCGGAGAGCACGTGTTCGGCGATCGTGAAGACGAGCGGGATGTCCAGTGCGCCGTTCTGCTCCAGCAGGTCGCGCAGTGTCCCGCCGTCGACGAGTTCCATCACCAGGAACGCGCGCCGGTCCTCGGCCCCGCCCGAGGTGTCGAAGCCCTGGTCGTGCACGGCGACGATGTGCGAGTGGTGCAGCCGGGCGGCGGATCGGGCCTCGCGCTCGAACCGGTCGACGAAGCTGCGGTCGTCGGCGAAGCGCGAGTCCATGATCTTGATGGCCACCGGCCGGTCCAGCCGGGTGTCGACGCCGCGGTACACCGAGGACATGCCACCTCTGGCGAGCAGCCTGCCGACGCGGTATCGCCGGTCGAGCAGCGCGCCCACGAGGCTGGCATCCGAGCGTGTCACAGCGCTGGATCCTACGGTTGGCGGTGCCGGCTCCGGCGACCGTGTCCCGGTTACGCCATTAGATTGGTCCTGCTCGGCGCTGCTGTGAATGTGGCAAGGTAGTAGGCGTGAGTGCGATCCCTATCGCTGACGACGTACTCGGTGCAGACGTGGCCGTACTCCCGGTAACGGAGGTGGCCGGCCTGCTCGGGTTGTCGCTGAACAAAGTGCGGCAAATGTTGCGGGACGGCCAGCTGATCGCCGTCCGCAGAGCTGGAGATCTGCTCATCCCAGCCGATTTCCTCGGCAAGGACGGGGTGATCAAGGGGCTCGCCGGCACGATCACGGTGCTTTCCGACGCCGGGTTCAGCCGAACGGAGATGCTGCGCTGGCTGTTCTCCGAGGACGAGTCACTGCCCGGTGTCACACCCATCAACGCCCTGCGCACCAGCCACGGCACCGAGGTCAAGCGGCGCGCACAGGCCATGGCGTTCTGAGCCGGTCCATGCGATGAGGGCCACCTTTCCCCGCGTCCAGCGCGGAGAAAGGTGGCCCTCTGCGCGTGCTGTCAGCGTGTGCTGTCAGCCGTTCTGGGCGTCGCGCCAGGCCAGCCACTTGGATAGCCCGCTCAGGTCGTAGTCGGGTCCGCCGACACCGATCGTGAACGTGGTGATGCCCAGGTCGAGCAGCTTCGCCGCAGAGTCCTCCGGGGCGCCGCGCGCGCCAACGGAACGCTCGATCTCCGCCGGGTCGCGGCCGACGTCAGCGCAGTGCTGGTCCAGGATCGCGGTCTTGCGCGCGGCCACCTCGACATCGCCGAAGCCGTGCCAGATGTCGGCGTGCTTGGCTACCAGCCGCAACGTCTTCTTCTCGCCGCCACCACCGATCAGCACCGGAATCTTGCGGGTGGGCGCCGGGTTGAGCTTGGCCAGCCTGCTCTCGATGCGCGGCAGCGCCTCGGCAAGAGCATCGAGCCTGCCGCCCGCGGTACCGAATTCGTAGCCGTACTCGGTGTAGTCCTTTTCGAACCAGCCGGAGCCGATGCCGAGAATCAGCCTGCCGTCACTGATGTGGTCGACCGTGCGGGCCATGTCGGCGAGCAGCTCGGGGTTGCGGTAACTGTTGCAGGTCACCAGCGCGCCGATCTCGACCCGGGACGTCGCCTCCGCCCACGCGCCCAGCATCGTCCAGCACTCGAAGTGCAGGCCGTCGGGGTCGCCGGTGAGCGGGTAGAAGTGGTCCCAGTTGAACAGGATGTCGACGCCGAGTTCCTCGGCCTCGGCCGCCGCGCGCCGGATGGCCGCGTAGTCGGCGTGCTGGGGCTGCAACTGGAGTCCGATCCGGACAGGCCGGTTTGGGGTCGTCATACCTTCAGCCTAGTAAGGATCGCCGTTGCCGCCACGGTGATCCTGCGCCGCGGCCCCACGGCAACCCGGCGGCGCAGCACGTCGTATTCGGCAGCGACGATCTCGTCGAGAATGCCGCCGTAGAGGGTGAACGCGGTGCTCACGCACGGTCGGGACTCCGCGCGCAGCAGCCGGATCCCGGGCTGGGCCTTGCGGTAGACCGCCCGGTTGTGCGCCACCAGCGCAGCCAGCGCCCTGCGGATTCGCCGGTCCGGGGCGCCGTTGCGGGCCGACCACTCCAGCAGCTCGCGGTCAACGCCGAACGCGGCCAGTTCCGCCGCGGGCAGGTAGACCCGGCCGCGAGCCAGGTCCTCCCCGACGTCTCGCAGGAAGTTGGTGAGCTGGAAGGCCTCGCCCAGCGCCGCGGCGTACGGTGCGGCCTCCTCCCGCGGCACCACGGTGCCCAGCACCGGGAGCATCTGCAGCCCGATCACGCACGCGGAGCCGTAGATGTACTCGCGAAGCTGGTCGAGCGTCGCGTACTCGCCGATGTGCAGGTCCATCCGCATCGACTGGAGGAATGCGTCGAACAGCGAGCGTTCGAGGCCATAGCGGCGCACGGTGTGGGCGAAGGCCACCAGCATGGGCGCGGACGGCTCCGCGCCGCCGTACACGCGGTCCAGCATTGCGGCGCAGCCGTCCAGTACCGCGGCGGGATCGCTGCCGGGCGGCGGGTTGTCCACCGCGTCGTCGACGGAGCGGGCGAAACCGTACAGCGAGTAGGTGGCCGGGCGGGCGTGCGCGGGGAGCAGCCGGGTCGCGAGGTAGTAGGTCTGCCCGTGCCGGGCGGTGATGCGGCGGCATTCGGCGTACGCGTCGTGCAGGGTCATCGGCCGGTGATCCGTGCGGCGGCGAGGCGGCCCGAGATCAGCACCGGCGGGATGCCGACACCGGGAGTGGTGCCGCACCCGGCGAGCACGACGTTGTCCGCACCGCGAACCAGGTTGGCAGGGCGGAACGGCCCGGTCTGGGTGAACGTGTGGGCCAGCGAGAACGGCGTACCCGCCGCGAGTCCCCGCTCGCCCCATTCCAGGGGAGTAACCAGCTCGCGCACCTCGAGATCCTCGGCGAAGCCGTTCAGGCCGCGCCGCGCGAGGGTCCGGAGCAGCTCGTCGCGGTAGGCCGGGCCCACCCTTGCCCAGTCGATCGTGCCCGTGTGCAGGTTCGGCGCAGGCGCCAGCACCGAGATGACCTGCCTGCCCTCGGGAGCGAGGCCGGGATCGCTCGCCGTCGGGCGGGTGACGAGCAGCGAAGGGTCGGTCATGAGCGTGCCATCGCGGATGATCTCGGCGAACGTGCGTTCCCAGTGCCCGCCGAAGAAGATCGTGTGATGGGCCAGCTGCGGCCAGGTGCGCGCGCTGTGCCCGTGCAGGACGACCGCCGACGGCGAGAAGCGCAACGGCACGGCACGTCGTGGCGGGCCGCCCAGCAGCCGGTAGGCGGTGGTGAGCTCGGTCGCCAGTACCACGGCATCGCATTCGATGCGCTCACCGTGGGCGGTGCGCACCGCGCACACCCGTGACCCGGCCCGCTCCAGGCAGACCGCCCGCGTGCCGAGCCGCACCGACGCCCCTGCCTGCTCGGCGGCACCGGCCATCGCCCCCGTAATACCGCCCATGCCGCCCAGCGGGTAGTACACACCGCCGACCGTGTCCATGTACGAGATGACGCCGTATGCCCCGATCGCCCTGCCGGGGTCGAGACCGGCGTAGAGCGACTGGAACGAGAACAACCTGCGCACCCGCTCGTCGCGCAGGAATCGCCGGATGCGCGGGCCCAGCCTGCCGAACCCGCCGAGCGCGGCCAGTTTCGCCAGCTCGGGGCGCAGCAGGTCCAGCGGCGAGTCGAAGTTGCCGCCGATGAAATGGTCCTTCTGCACGGTGTACAGATCGGTCAGCCAGCGCCGCAGCCGCCGGTATCCGGCGGCCTCCGCGGGGCCCGCCACCGCTCGGATCTCGGTTTCCATGGCGGCGGGGTCGGTATACAGGTGGATCGTGCTGCCATCGGCGAAATGGGCCCGGTACGCGGGATCCAGCGGCCGTAGCGTCAGCCGGTCGGCCATTCGCTGCCCGACCGCGGCGAACGCCTCGTCCAGCAGTTCCGGCATGGTGAGCACGCTCGCGCCGGTGTCGACCGTGTAGCCGTCGGCGTGCCGGCTGCCGGCACGGCCGCCGGGAAGCGGCTCCTGCTCCAGCAACGTCACCTGCCTGCCGGCCCCCAGCAGGTGCAGGGTGGCCGACAGTCCGGCGAGCCCGGCGCCGACAACGACGATCCGGTCGGTGGCGCCCGAAACCGTGCGCATTGCCCGTTCCTCAGTACTTGCGCTGGGTCGCCTTGATCGCCAGCTCGGTGAGCCTGGTCGCGGCCGGTTCGGCGAGGGCGGCCGCGCGCAGCGACGTCAGGGCGGTCTCGGTCAGCTCGTCGATGCGGCGCTCCACCTCGGCTACCGCACCCACCTCGGTCAGCGCGGCGCGCACGGTGTCCACCTCGGACTCGGTCAGCCCGGCGTTGCCGACCGCGGCGGTGATCGCCCGCGTCGCGGCCTCCCGCCCCTGCTGCGCCGCGTACTGCAGGCCGAGAGCGAGCAGCAGTGTCCGCTTGCCCTCACGCAGATCGTCGCCCGCCGGTTTGCCGGTGACCGACGGATCGCCGAACACGCCCAGCATGTCGTCGCGCAGCTGGAACGCCACTCCCAGATCGCCGCCGAACTCCAGCAGCGGCTCGACGACTCCCGCCTCGGCGCCGGCGAGCGCGGCGCCGAGGTGCAGTGGCCGCTGCACCGTGTAGGCGGCCGTCTTGAGCCGGTCGATCCGCAGTGCCGCCTCGACCGAGGAGTCTCCGGTGGCCTGCGTGTGCACGTCGAGGTACTGACCGGCGAGCACCTCGGTGCGCATGGCCCGCCAGGCCGGCCTGCCTGCGTGCAGCACCGCTGGTGGCAGCGGTGCCGCGGCGAACATGTCGTCCGCCCAGGCGAGTGCGAGGTCGCCGATCAGCACGGCGGCGGCCAGCCCGAACGAATCCGCAGAGCCGAGCCAGCCCTGTTCGCGGTGCCGCGCCGCGAACGCCACGTGCACGGTCGGTGAGCCGCGCCGGGAGTCGGACGAGTCGAGCAGGTCGTCGTGGATGAGCGCGCACGCCTGGATGAGCTCCAGACTCGCGACCACGTGCAGTACCCCGGCCGCCTGGTCGCCCGCCGGGTCCCCGCCGAAGCCACGCCAGCTCCACCAGGCGAAGGTGGGGCGCAGGCGCTTGCCGCCGCCGAGCACGAAGTCGCACAACGCGTCCGTCGCCGGGGTGAACACCGGTTCGGTTCGCCCGATCGTCTCGCTCGCGTCGCGGAGAAAGCCGGCAAGGACACGGTTGATGTGGGCCGGCAGGTCTGCGTCGTAGTCGGGCTCACTCATGCGGCTATCGTCCCAGGTTGGTATGCCCCCAGTAGCATTGCGGCATGACGTCGGTGATCGAGCGGCTGCAGGGCCACACTCCCGTGTTCTCAGTGGAGTTCTTCCCGCCGCGCGACGAGGCCGACGAAGCCGTGCTGTGGCGGGCGATCCGGGAGTTGGAGCAGCTCGACCCTGCGTACATGTCGATCACCTACGGGGCGGGCGGTTCCAGCCGCGACGGCACCATCCGCAGCATCGCCAGGGTCGCCACGGAGACGACCCTGGTGCCGATGGCCCACCTCACCGCGGTGAACCACTCCGTCGCCGAGCTGCGTAACGTCATCGGGTGGTACGCCGCCGTGGGCGTGCGCAACATCCTCGCGCTGCGTGGTGACCCGCCAGGTGATCCCTACGGCGAATGGGTTCCGCATCCGGAGGGCCTGACCTACGCCGAGGAACTGGTCGCGCTGGTGCGCTCGCTCGGTGACTTCTGTGTTGGTGTGTCGGCGTTCCCCTACGGTCACCCGCGCTCGCGGGACCTGGCCACCGACACCATGCACCTCGTGCGGAAGTTCCGCGCCGGAGCCGATTTCGGGATCGCGCAGCTGTTCTTCGAGGCCGAGGACTTCCTGCGGCTGCGTGACCGGGTGGCAGCTGCGGGCTGTGACAAACCGCTGCTTCCCGGCATCATGCCACTGACCACACCGCGCACGCTCGCCAAGACCATCGAGCTGTCCGGCGCGAAGGCCCCGCGCAGCCTGCTCGACCGGCTCGAGCCACTTTCCGGCGACGCGAAGGCGTTTCGCGCCGAGGGGCTCGACGCCGTGACCGAGCTGTGCGACCGCCTGCTCGCCGAAGGCGTGCCCGCGCTGCACTTCTACACGTTCAACAGGTCGAAGGCGACACGGGAGCTGGTCGGCAGGCTGGGGCTCATCCCCGCGCGCGCAAGCAGGTAGCGTTGCCGTGCATGCGCGTGCACGAGATCTGCGACGCCTTTGTTGACGACTTCGCCGCGGCCGACCCGGTCGCCGCGACGATGTTCGGCGTCTCCAGCCATGACGACCAGCTGACCGACTACTCGCCCGAGGGGTACGCCGCCCGTGCCGCCGTCAGTAGGCGGGCGCTGCGGCAGATCGCCGCGGCCGATCCCGCCGACGACGGCGAGCGGGTGGCCAAGGCCGTGTTCACCGAGCGGGTCGGGCTGGATGTGGAGATCCACGAAGCCGGTCTCGACGTCGCTTCGCTGAACGTCATCGAGAGCCCCGTGCAGCACGTGCGCCAGGTGTTCGACCTGATGCCGCAGGACACACCCGAGCAGTGGGAGGTCATCGCCGCGCGGCTGGGGAAGATCCCGGCCGCGCTCGACGGTGTGCGGGCCTCGCTGCTCACGGCCGCAGGCGCTGGCCGCTCACCCGCGTTGCGCCAGATCAGCAAGGTCGCCGAGCAGGCGGAGGTGTGGGCCGGTCTGAACGGCGACGCGGGCTTTTTCGACACCTTCGTCGCCGGTGCCACGGGTGTGCCGGAGACGTTGCGCGGCGAGCTGGCGCGCGCCGCGCGGTCGGCGCAGGAGGCCTACGCCGAGCTGGCCGGCTTCCTGCGCGGCGAGCTCGCGCCCGGTGCGCCGGTGAAGGACGCGGTCGGCGAGGACGTCTACCGGTTGTGGTCCCGCTACTTCATCGGTGCGGAGCTCGACCTGCGTGAGGCGTATGCGTGGGGCTGGGAGGAGTTCACCCGCGTGGAGCGCGAGGCCACACGAGTCGCCGAACACATCAAGCCCGGCGCGACCCTCGCCGAGGTGGCGCAGGCGCTCGACGCCGACGAGCGCTACCACGTGCATGGCCGGCAGGCCTTCGAGCAATGGATGCAGCGGCTGTCCGATGAGGCGCTGAACTCGTTGCGCGGCAAGCATTTCGACATCCCGGACGCGCTCATGACGCTCGACTGCCGGATCGCCCCGCCCGGGGGCGGTGTCGGCGCGTACTACAGCGGGCCGAACGAGGACTTCTCCCGTCCGGGCACGATGTGGTGGTCGGTGCCGGCCGGCAAGCAGGACTTCATCACCTGGCGCGAGGTCAGCACCGTCTACCACGAGGGCGTGCCTGGCCACCACCTGCAGATCGCGACGTCGGTGTACCAGGCGGCCTCGCTCAACCGGTTCCAGCGGCTGCTCTCCTTCACCTCGGGGCACGCGGAGGGCTGGGCCCTCTACGCGGAACGGCTCATGGAGGGCCTCGGCTACCTCGGCGACGACGGGGACCTGCTGGGCATGCTCGACGCGCACCTGTTCCGTGCCGCCCGGGTCGTCGTCGACATCGGCATGCACCTGGAGCTGGAGGTTCCGGCAGGCACCGGTTTCCACGAGGGACAGCGGTGGACGCCGGAACTCGGTCTGGAGTTCATGCTGACCAGGACCATCACCGACCCCGATCACGTGCACGACGAGATCGACCGTTACCTCGGCTGGCCAGGTCAGGCCCCGGCGTACAAGCTCGGCGAGCGGCTGTGGCTGGAGGCTCGCGAGGATGCCAGGCGCAGGCAGGGCGCCGCCTTCGACCCGAAGGACTTCCACACGCGTGCCCTGCGAATGGGCGGCATGGGACTGGACACCCTGCGCGAGCAACTCGCCGCGCTCGACTGAGCCCTGGAGGGGACTTCTAGGCGTCTGGTGTGTGGCGACCGGTACGATCACCGGCATGCACCGGGTTTTGCGGACCAGCACCCCACCGCCTCGCTCCTGAGCGGGGCGTAGGCACACGCCACGCCGTGCGGCCATTTGCCGATGTCGCACGGTTCTTTCATGGCTGCAGGGCAGCCGTGACCCATTGCGCCCCGCGTCGTCGTCTTCCCTTTCCACTGCGACGTTGGAGCGTTGTCCGTGTCTTTCTCTGTTGCCGTGCGCACTCGCACAGGCTCGGCCAGTCTGATCGCTGCCGGGGTGCTGTGGGGCACCGGCGGCCTCGCCGGATCGATCCTGTTCACCCGCGCCGATCTGCATCCGCTGGTGGTGGCCACCTATCGGTTGCTGCTCGGCGGTGTCTTTGCGGTGCTGTTCCTGTCGTTCACCGGCGGCCTGCGTGCGATGCCGCGGACGGCGGCCGTTGCTCGCCGCGTGCTCGTGGCGGGCGGTCTGCTCGCCGTGTTCCAGGCCTGCTACTTCGCCTCCGTGCTGCTGTCGTCGGTCAGCATCGCGACGATGACGACCATCGGCAGCGTGCCGGTATTCGTGGCCGTGGCGAGCGCGGTGGCCGAGCGCCGCAGGCCGGCGACGCCGACGCTCGCGTCGGTCGCCGCCGCGCTGCTCGGGCTGGTTCTGCTGACCTGGTCGCCCGGTGGGACCGGGGAACGCGGCGAGCTGGTCGCAGGCCTGGCGCTGGCGCTCGTCGCCGGGGCCGGTTTCGCGGCACTCACGATGGTCAACCGCCGCCAGGTCGCCGGGCTGGATCCCTTGCGCACCACGGCATTCGGCTGTCTCGCAGGCGGGCTGGCGCTGCTACCGGTCGCGGTGTGGCTCGGTATCGGCCTGCCCGCGAGGCCCGACGTGGTCGGGTTGGCGATCTACCTCGGTGCCGTCCCGACCGCGCTGGCCTACGCGGCATACTTCCGTGGCCTGCGGGACTCCCACCCGGTGCTCGCTGCGTTCGCAGCTCTGCTGGAACCGCTGACTGCGGCCGTGCTGGCGGCGGTGCTGCTCGACGACCAGCTGGGTGTGGTCGGCTGGTGCGGTGCGGCCCTGCTCACCGGTGCCATCGGCGTCAGTTACTGGCGGCCGGCTCGACGCGCAGACCCTGCTGGGTGACCGTACGGTCGACGACCGTGACGCTGCGCCAGCCTCGCGGCCGGGCACCGGCGGCCAGCCGGTCCCGCGTCCGCGGGGCGTTGCGGGCGTGCCGGGAGAACGACCAGCCGAGCAGGACACGGCCGCGGCGGCGCTGCCCGGCGAGCGCGTCGGCGACGGTGCAGTCGATCCACAGCAGGTGCCGCGGCCGCCGGGTCAGCGTGCCCAGCACGACGAAGGCGGACCGGGTGAGGGCACCGGTGGCCGGGTCGTGCACCACCAGCGTCCCTGGTGCGCGGACCGCGGCGACCACCAGCCGCGCCGCGTGCAGGAGGTGCACCAGCGGCCGGTAGAGCGAGTACGCGGTGCCTGGTGGGAAAGTGCGCGCCAGCCGGGCCCGCAGGTGGTCGGTGTCGAGCACGGTGATGTCAGCCGTGGCCTCGATATCGCGCAGCAGGGTGCTCTTGCCGGCGCCGGGTAACCCGGCCACAACGAGGAGCGCGCGAGTTTCGACATGCATGCGGAGGCGGTCTGTCGCCGGCGAGTTCATGTCAGAGCCAACGTGGAGTGCCGGTCCCGCCGTTCCACGCGCCAGCGTGACATAAACGGCACAAACCCCCGCCGCTTCAGTCGAGCGGGAGCGCCCTGCCCAGGATCGCGAACGCGCGGGGATCGCCTGCGAAGTGGTAGTCCCGCAGCACATCGGCGAAGCCGAGCCTGCGGTAGAGCCGCCATGCCCGGCTCGGCCCTTCGGGGGTGGACAACAGGATGTGCCGGTTGGGGACGCTGTGGACGAGCCTGCGCAGCAGGTCCTCACCCGTGCCGCGCCCCTGGCTCTCCGGCCGGACGTGGATCTCGGTCAGCTCGAAGTAGTCACCGAGCCACGTGTCGGCAGCGGTCTGGCCCGCCTGCGCGGTGAGGCCGCGGCGAACCTGCTCGTGCCACCACTGACCAGGGCTGCCCTCGTACCCGTATGCGAGTCCGACCAGGCGGTCATCGGCGTCGAACGCGGCGATACAGCGCCAGCCGACGCGCAGCGCGTGGGTGAGCCACATCGGTGCCCGCTGCTCGGCGGTGCCCGCCGGGTAGTTCATCGCGGCGACGTACAGGGACAGTGCCTCGGGCAGCCGGGCGCGGAACTCGTCACCGGAGAGTTCCGCGACGCGCTTGTAGCCGGAGGACATCGCGGTCATGGCTGCGTGTCCGGGGGCACTGCGGCGACGTCGGCGGCACGGCCCGCGGTGACGGCGAGGAGCTGCTCGAACGTCGTCGGGTACACCGACTTGGGGTGTCCGGCTGCCGCCCACACCACGTCGTAGGACAGCAATGCGGTATCGACCAGCGTGATGAGCCTGCTCGGATGGCCCACTGGCGCAACCCCGCCGATCGTCTGCCCGGTGTGCTCCTTGACGAAGACCGGATCGGCCTTGCCGACACCGGCGGCCCCGGCCAGGCCGGCGAGCGTTGCCGTGTCGGCACGGTGCGCACCGGAGGTCAGCGCGAGCAGCGGCGCGTCCGGGCCCGCGGCGAAAGACGCCCGGAAGACGAGGCTGTTGGCGATCGCGCCCACCTCGATGCCGAGGGCTTCGGCGGCCTGTGCCGCGGTGCGTACCTCGGCGGGCAGGATGCGGATTCCGTTGGCCGCGTCGTGCTGGCCCGCCTCGGTGAGGGCGGCGGCCACCTTGGCGATCGCGGGGTGGTCGAGCGAACTCATACCTGTAATGAGATCACGGGCGGGGGCGGCCTGCGATGCGGAGGGCCGCGGCGAGTTGTGTGTGCGGCAGGGCTTGAGCCTTCGCCGCCGGCACGCTACTCTGGTGTTGTTCGAACATACGTTCGACATCCGGTGGAGCGCTCTCCGGTCGGTCCCCGGCGGGTGGATGGGGGAAGCATCTGCGCGCCGGGGACTGTTGTCCGGTGCCGGCTCCCGCACGAGAGAGGAAGGTGGGCCATGTCCGTCGCGTTCGCTTCGCGTAGTGGCCCCGAGTCCCGGCAGGGGCCGGTCCAGCCGGCGCTGCCAATCGAGTTACGGCCGCCGGCGGCACCGGCTGCCGTGTCGCTGCTCACGCAGGCCAGGCACGGGCTCGCCGAAGCCGGGCGGGAAGCCGACCCGGTCAGGCGGTTCATTTCCGCGTACCTGTCCGCGCTGCGGGCCGCGGCCGCGGTACTCGCCGCTCGCGGCAGGCCACACCGGGGCCGGGCCAAGCCGGAGAGCGTCTGGACCCTCCTGGAGTCGGCGGCGCCGGAGCTGCAGCAGTGGGCGGTGTTCTTTGCCGCGTATTCGGCCCGCCAGGCCGCGGCACAGGCCGGGGTCACACGCCGGATCACCGCGGAGTCGACGGACGAGCTGTTCGTTCAGGCCGGTCGTTTCGTGGCGATCGCCGGCCGGGTGGTGCACGGTCACGCCGCCGCGAGGGCCGCCCCGTGTGGTGCGCGCCCGCGTAGGTACGAGCGCCGGGGCGGCTGATGCCAGGGCAGACGTTGATCGACCACGGCCGGCTGCTGGATGCGTTCGGGCACGAGGTCGAACTTCTCGTCGACGCAGCGCGTGCGGCACCACCGGACGTGCCGGTCCCATCGTGTCCAAGATGGACGCTCGGCGAGGTGGTTCGGCATGTGGGCAGTGTGTACCGCGTCGTGCTGGCCTGGTTGGTCGAGGGCAGGCGGCCGCGTGAGTGGCAGCGCGATCCGGCTCCTGGCCAGACCGTCGAAAATTACCTGCGTCAGGGGTTCGCCGATCTGAAGGAGGTCCTCACCTGGCACGATCCGGGCGAACGGGCCGCCACGTGGTGGCCTGCCGACCACACGTACGGCTTCTGGTGCCGCAGGATGACGCACGAGACGACTGTGCACCGGGTCGACATCGAGGACGCGGCGGGGGTGGAGCGGGCCGAGATCACCGACGACATCGCCATCGATGGTGTGGACGAGGCGCTGGCGTTGTGGTTCGGACACCGGCTGCCCCTGCTGGGCATGACCGGCACGCACCCAGGTTCGGTGGGCGTACGCACCGGTGGCCACAGCTGGATCGCCAGGGCGGGGCCGGCGGAGACCATCGCATGGCGTTGTTCCGACGAGGAGGCGAGCCGGGCCGATGCGGTTGTCTCGGCATCGCCCGCCACGGTCTACCTGTGGTTGTGGGGCAGGCAGCGGCTCGGTGCGGTGGATGTGGACGGCGATGACGACGCGGCCGGGCAGTTGTGGGCACTGCTGCGACTGGCAACACGATGACGGACGTGTGGGGAAGCACTGTCCGTTTGTGTGGCGGTGCGAGCTGGCCCAGGCCCGCAGCGAGCGGCGCCCCCGCTCGAGGACACGGCCTACTCTCCAGCCATGGTGACGCAGCTGGCTAACGTCGTGATCGATGCGGTCCGCCCGGCCGCGGTGGCTCGGTTCTGGGCAGACCTACTCGGCTGGCAGGTCGTGCCAGACAGCACCGCGAGCCGGGCGGAGCAAGGGCAACGCGACCCCGGCACGGGGGCACCGGACGGCGGCGACGTGGTGGCAGTGCGACCGCCCGATTCGGACGGTTGCGCGTTCGGTTTGTTGTGCTCGGCGGTATCGGAACGCAAGGAGGTGAAGAACCGCGTCCATCTCGACCTGGCCAGCGCCACAGCGGCGCAGCAACGGTCCATAGTCGACAAGGCGGTTGGGCTGGGTGCCGCGACTGCCGACATTGGACAGGGTGCGCTGCCCTGGGAGGTACTCACGGACCCGGAAGGCAACGAGTTCTGCGTGCTCGAACCGCGCACCGAGTACGCGGGAACCGGATCTCTGGCGGCCATTGTGGCCGACGCGTTCGACCCCATCGCGCTCGCGCCGTTCTGGTCCGCCGCCACTGGGTGGGAGATCGTGCGCCGTGATCCCAGCTTCGTGAGCATGCGCCACCCGGGTGGGCACGGACCGTGGCTGGAGCTGCTACGTAACGAATCGCTGCATCCGGATGGCCGGCGCCTGCGTCTGCAGCTGACGGCGTCCGGTGCCGGCCCTGCCGACGGCGAAGTGGCTTGGTTGCGCAGGTCGGGAGCGGGTGGGCAGGGCAACCACAGCGTGCTTGGGACCGTGCTGGCGGCCCCGGAGGGTGGTGAGCTGATCGTCGCGCAGGATGCCCCGGGCGACGCGGGGTAACTCGTTGCGGTGAACAGCCGCGCGGCGCGCCGCGCGCAACGTTTCAACCGGGTTGCGGCGGTCGCGGGACGGAGACACACGCGAAACACCCGCGCCGCTGACCAGCAACAAGGGTTCGGGAGCGTGAAGGCATGGACATTCGCCGTGCTCGCGCGACCGCGCGATCGGAGATCCCGCGTGCCTGGCTGGACCATGCGGCCGAGGCAGGCTCGGTGACGTGGCGGCTGCGCATCCGCATGGACGACCGCCCTGGCATCCTGGCCCGCGTTGCGATCCGCCTGGCCGATCTCGAATGCAACATCCTCGGCCTCTCCGTGCTGCCGGTGCCGGGCGGTGTGCTCGACGAGATCGTGGTCCGGCCTGCGGTAGGGCTCACGCGTACCCAACTGGTCCGGGCAATTCGTGAGGAGGACTGCGAGTGCCTTGGCATCACCGATGCGGATGTGCGTGAGCTGGTTGACTCATCGGCAGCCAGCCTCGCCGCCGCGAGCCGGGCTGTCGCCGACCCCGCCAAGTCCGCCGATTCGGTACGCGAGATCCTCGAGGCCGACCTGGTGACCGTGGTGCCGGCAGGTGAGGCCAATCCTGGCCGCACCGAGGGAGGTCATCGTGCGGTCTTCCCGATCGGTGACGACCATGCCCTCGTCGCCCGGCGACTGTGGGCACCGTTCCTTCAGCAGGAGCTGGCGCGCGCTGAGGCGTTGGTGGGCCTGCTCAGTGTGGTCGAGGCCAATGTGCCCGGACCGGTGGTCGTGACCTGTACCGATGGCGCGGCGGTGGTCCTTCGCGAGGGCGTACCCGGCGACGCCGATGCGGTCCTGGCGCTTCATGGCAGGTGCTCGGCCGCGACGCTGTTCCATCGCTACCACACAGGCATGCACACGGTGCCCCGACGCTGGTTGCATCGGCTGCTCGTGCCGCCGCGCGGTCTCAGCGTGGTCGCCGTATGCGGCCGGGAGGTGATCGCACTGGGGCAGCTGATCCCCAAGCCGTTCACCGATGTCGCGGAGATCTCCCTGCTGGTCGAGGACGCCTGGCAGCGCAACGGCCTCGGCACCGCCCTGCTGCGCAGGCTCGCAGTCCTGGCGTCGGCCCGGGGCTGCCGGGAACTGGTCGCGATGTCCCTGCCCTCGGGCGACGGAATTCGCCGGACCGCACTGCGTGCGGGCCTCTCCCCGGCGTCGGCACCCGACGAGACCGGACAGCTGCGTATCACCCTGTGAGCGCGACGCGGCCGGGGCCGAGCACAGCGAACGGTGAGTGCCGCACGCCCGCCCAGTAGGTGGTGCGGACCTCCGGGTCTACCGCGCACCCCGCTGCCGGGTGTGCGGGGCGCCAGGCTGTGCGTGCCGCGTGCGAGTGCCCGGCGGGCGCTGGTCAGTTGGTGACGGGCGGATCTGTCGCGGACACCGGCGCTGAGCGCGTGCGATGTGGGCTGTGGCGTGTTCGGTGTGCAACTGCCCGGCGGGCGCC
The DNA here is from genome assembly GCF_040645195.1 of Saccharomonospora sp. NPDC046836. Classification (NCBI taxonomy): domain Bacteria; kingdom Bacillati; phylum Actinomycetota; class Actinomycetes; order Pseudonocardiales; family Pseudonocardiaceae; genus Saccharomonospora; species Saccharomonospora sp. NPDC046836. Next base: position 26,079 of record NZ_JBEYXW010000013.1, on the reverse strand, counting down.
GGAATCAGCAGGTGACGGGGCCGGTCTATCGCGGCCACCGGTCCCGAGCACGCCACAGCCCCGCGGGCGCCGGAGTCAGCAGGTGACCGATACCGGTGCGCCGGCAGTGAACGAGACGTGCACGTGGTCGTAGTGGTTTGCCGTGACGCCACCGCGATCTTCCATCAGTGACCAGCCGCTGCCGTCGTTGTACCGCTGCTTCCAGATCACGTAGGTCACGCCGAACTCGGCCTTGTGCGCCAGGACGTAGTCGGCCAGTGCGTCACCGGTCGCCGAGTCGACCATGAAATCGAGCGCCAGACCCGACGGGTGCTCGCTGGTTCCGGAACGGTCGCCGACACCGAGGACGGAGTTGACCTGGAACTTGGTCAGGATGTGGTTGCCCGCCTGCGCGACGGACGGCTGTGTCCCCGCCAGGTCTGTCGAGCACTGCGCCGGAGGGGGCGGTGGTGGCGGCGGTGGCGGCGGTGGCGGAGGCGGAGGAGGCGGTTCCTCGCTGGTGGTCTCCTCCGTCGTGGTTGTCGTCGTCGTGGTGGTTGTCGTGGTGGTCGTGGTCGGCAGGACCGTTGTGGTCGGCCGTGCCGTCGTCGTGGTGGTCGTGGGAGATGGCCGGGTAGTCAGTGTGGCGGAGAGCGCGGTCCGGTGCGGTGTCGACGGAGTTCCCGGCGAGGCTGCGAGAGCGGCACCTCCCGCCGGGCGGTCGTCGTTCCACCAGCCGTTGGTGACCCAGACCGTGAAGACCAGCATGCCCGCCGCGACGAGGCCCAGTGCTGTAGGCAGCTTCCACGACGGTGAGTTCTTCGCGCGATGTCGACCGACCATATCTGTCCTCGGAGCCTCGATAACGTCAAGAGCTCGGCCAGATTACGAACCGGCAACGGCGAAGTCATGATGGAGTGACGATGACCACAGATCGTTAAGGCAACCTTCTTGCGTTCACTCGATTGGATTACTTCGTTCGAAGTTTCTCTACCGAGACCAGAACCAGTCGTGCTGGCGGGCCTCGCGCATCGCCTGCCGTCGCTGGTCGGGATCGAGCCGGTCGAGGTAGAGCATCCCGTCGAGATGATCCGTCTCGTGCTGCAGGCACTGCGCGAACACGCCGTCGCCTTCGACGGTCACCGGTTCATTGCGGAGGTCGACCCCGCGGACGACGGCGTACTTGGCGCGGGTCGTCGGGAACCACAGCTTGGGAACCGACAGGCAGCCCTCCGTGATCTCGTGAGCGTTCTCGGAGAGCTCGACGATCTTCGGGTTGAGCACGTAACCGTGCTTGCCGTCGACCTTGTAGCTGAACGCGCGCAAGCTCACCCCGATCTGCGGTGCGGCCAGCCCCGCCCGCCCGGGTAGGTCGACCGTCTCCAGCAGGTCGTCGACCAGCGCCTTCACCGACTTGTCGAAAGTGGTCACCGGGTCGGTCACGGTTTTCAACACCGGGTCACCGAAGTAGCGCAGGTCGCGCATGGCCATTGTCGGGGTCCTTTCCACAGCTCGCCGTGCAGCCTAGAGAGTTTTGACAGCGGCTTGCGTGTCGGTGCGAGCTGGCAACTCCGGTTACGCCCGGAGGCGCAGTCCCTTGGGTGTTGCGCGGAAACCGGCCTCCCGCAAAATGTCGGCGAGCTCGGAGGTCAGTGCGTGCTCCCCATCGGCCCGCTCGACCTGCAACTGGCCGAGCCAGCCCTCCCGGACAGCCGTCGAGAGCGCCTGTGCCGCCGCGCGCAGCGCAGCGGTGTCCTCGGTGAACGACAGCAGGGACCGTCCGCCCCGCTCGACGTACAGCGCGGGCGTACCGTCGGCGAACACCGTCAGGGCGCCGGCCTTGCGCGCGGGGCGGTGCTTGGTCGTGCCGAGCGGAGCCGGCCACGGCAGTGCCGCCCCATACGGCTGGGCCGGATCGCTGGCCGCCAGCACTACCGCACCCTGCGGAGCCCGGGAACCACTCGTGTCGGACAGCGCCCGCAGCCGGTCCACCGCGCCCCGCGCGGCGAACTGAGCCGCGCCGAGACCCTCGACGACATAGCCGCGGATGATCTGCCCGGAGTCCTCCATCCCCCGCAACACCTTGTAGATACCGGAAAAGCCGCCGGTGACCCGTTCGGTGTCCAGCGCCCCCCGGGTGAGCACGCCGTGGCGTTCGAGGAACGACTCCGTGCGGGCATGGGTGCGCCGTGTGAGGTCCGGCTCCCGATCCGGTGTGAGCCCCCAGCGGCCGGCGACCGTCGGCGGGCCTGTTCGGGACGGCAGCGCGGGCCGGCCGGCGCGCAGCCGGGCATAGCGCCCACGCGGCGTGGAGCGGCGGGGTTTGTGCGCCGCCCCGCGTCCCGACACCTGCGCCCGCAGCGGGGCGAGTGTGTCGCCGGTGGCCAAGCCGGCCCACACCAGGTCCCACAAAGCGGCGACCACGTCGGCGTCGTTCGGCGGCGTTTCCAGCTCGACGCTCACCCTGTCGACGAGCTGCCGGAAGAACAGCGCACCGTTGGCCAAAGTGGACAGTATCGCCGAGTGCAAAGGGCTCTGTGGGGCCGTGTCGTCCACATCGGGCAGCAGCAGGTCGGCGACGTCGGACGGCGCCAACGCGACCCAACCGTCCCCTCCGGACAGTGCGCCGCACCCGCACCACGTCACCTCGCCGGCGGTGGTGAGTTCGTCCAGCAGCGCCGGGTAGTAGCCAGGGAGCCGGCTCGGCAGGATCAGTGACTCCAGCGCGCTCGCCGGTAGTGGCGCTCCGGCCAGTTGCTCGACCGCCGAGAGCACGTCGTCGGCCGTGGGCGCCGACCGCATTCGCGCGCCGATCCCGTGCCAGCCGGGGAGGAACCTGCCCAGCGCGGCCGGTTCGACCGGCTCCACCTCGGCCCGCAGCTTGGCCAGCGATGCGCGCCGCAACCTGCGCAGCACCCCCGCGTCGCAGTACTCGACGCCGCCGGACTCGTACGGCTCTGGTCGCAGCTCTCCACGGACCAGCCTCCCCTCCGATGTCAGCCGGTCGAGCAGGCCGGTGACCACGGCGACGCCGAGGCCGAACCGCTGTGCGACCTGTGCCGCCGCGAAGGGGCCGTGACTGCGGGCATAGCGGATGAGCAGGTCGCCGAGAGGATCGGTCACCGGTTCGGTGAACACCTCCGGCACGCCGATCGGCAGTGCCACGCCGAGTGCGTCCCGGACACGCCCGGCGTCCTCGATGGCGAGGTAGCGCTCCTCGCCGGCAATGCGGACCTCGATCGCGCGGCGCGCGGCGACCAGCTCGGTAAGCCACTCGGGCCGGACGCCGCGGTCGGCGGCCTCGGCCGTGGTCAGATCACCGAGGAACCGCAGCAGGTCGGCCGCGTCCTCCACGTTGCGGGCGTGCCGGTCCTGGTCGAGCCGCTGCAGCGTCCGCTCGACGGCCGCCACCACCTCGGCATCGAGCAGTTCCCGGATCGCCTCGGTGCCGAGTAGTTCGGCCAGCAGCGCCGAGTCCAACGACAGCGCCGCTGCCCGCCGTTCCGCGAGCGGGGCATCGGTCTCGTACAGGAACATCCCGACGTAGCCGAACAACAGGCTGCGGGCGAACGGCGACGCCGACGGCGTTTCCACCTCGACGACCTTCACCTTGCGTGCGCGCACGTCGGCCATCAGCTCACGCAGCCCGCTGACGTCGTAGACGTCCTGCAGGCATTCCCGCATCGCCTCCAGCACCACGGGGAACCGCTCGTACTTGGCGGCAACGCCGAGCAGTTGCGAGGCACGTTGCCGTTGCTGCCACAGCGGTGTGCGGCGGCGCGGATCCCGGCGCGGCAGCAGCAGCGACCGCGCGGCACACTCGCGGAACCGCGCGGCGAACAGCGCGGAACCACCGACCTCGGACACGATGAGCGATTCCACGTCCTCGGGATCGATCAGCACGTCGTCGGCGTGCAGAACGACCTCGCGCCCCTCGTCGTCGAGCGCCTCGGGCAGGCGCAGCACGATCCCGTCGTCGGAATGGGCCACCTGGGCGTCGACACCGCGGTTCTCCCGCAACCTCGCCGCGACTGCCAGCGCCCACGGCGCGTTGACCTGGGCGCCGAAGGGCGAGTGCACCACGACCCGCCAGTCGCCGAGCTCGTCCCGGAACCGCTCCAGCAGGACCGTACGGTCGTTGGGCACGTGCCGGGTGGCCTCGCGCTGCTCGTCGAGGTAGCCGAGCAGGTTGGCACACGCGCGTTCGTCCAGACCCGCTGTCAGCGCCCGCGTCCGCGCCGACTCGGTGTCCGCTGTGGACAGTTCGCGGAGGAAGGCACCCAGCGCCCTGCCCAGTTCCAGTGGCCTGCCCGGTGCATCGCCCTTCCAGAACGGCATCCGGGCCGGCTCACCCGGCGCGGGCAGCACGATCACGCGGTCGTGCGTGATATCGGTGATCCGCCATGAGGAGGTACCGAGCAGGATCGTGTCGCCGACCCTGGACTCGTAGACCATCTCCTCGTCCAGTTCGCCCACCCGCGAGCCCGGCCGCGTGCCGTCGCCCGGGGTCATCACGGTGAACAGCCCGCGATCGGGGATCGTGCCGCCGGAGGTGACCGCCAGACGTTGCGCACCCGGCCTGCCACGCAGCTCGCCGGTCACCCGGTCCCAGGTGATACGGGCGCGCAGCTCGCCGAACTCCTCACTCGGGTACCGGCCCGCCAGCATGTCGAGCACCGCGTGCAACGCGTCGTCGGGCAACGCCGTGAAAGGAGCGGCCCGGCGCACCGTCGCCGTGACGTCGGCGACCGTGCGCGGTTCGAGGGCGACCATGGCCACGACCTGCTGTGCCAGCACGTCCAGTGGGTTGCGGGGATAGCGGATCGCCTCGATCGCACCGCCTGTCATGCGTTCGGCCACCACCGCGCACGACACCAGGTCACCGCGGAACTTGGGGAACATGACGCCGGTCGATACCGCTCCGACGTGGTGCCCGGCGCGGCCGACCCGCTGCAGACCGGAGGCCACCGTCGGCGGCGCCTCGATCTGCACCACCAGGTCGACCGCACCCATGTCGATGCCGAGTTCGAGCGAGGACGTGGCGACAACGCACGGCAGCCGTCCCGACTTCAGCTCCTCTTCCACCCGGGTGCGCTGCTCCCGGGACATGGAGCCGTGATGGGCCTTGGCGATCGTGGCCGCCGCCCCGGTGGCCAGCCCCGACTCGCCGATCGCCTCCGCCGGGTAGCGCTGGCCTCGTACCAGCTCGGTCTGCTCGGCCACGAGCTCGTTGAGCCTGGCGGTGAGCCGCTCGGCCAGTCGCCGGGAGTTCGCGAACACGATCGTGGAGCGGTGGGCGCGGATGAGATCGAGTACGCGCTCCTCGACGGCCGGCCAGATCGAGGGCTTGCGTGTGGCCACGCCGGAGATCTCCTCCTGCGCGTCGATCGGCACGGGCGGTTCGGCCGGTTGTGGCGGCGCGTCGAGCTCGGCCATGTCCTCGACCGGGACCTCGACCCGGACCTCGATCGTCTTGGTGAGCTTCGGCTGCACCACCCGCACCGGCCGTCCGCCGGTGAGGAACGTGCTCACCTCGTCCACCGGGCGCACCGTGGCCGAAAGGCCGATGCGCTGTGCCGGCTTCGGCAGCAGGTCGTCCAGCCTCTCCAGCGACAGTGCCAGGTGCGCGCCACGCTTGCCTCCCGCGACGGCGTGCACCTCGTCGACGATCACCGTCTCGACACCGCGCAACGACTCACGCGCCGAAGACGTCAGGAGCAGGAAGAGCGACTCCGGTGTGGTGACCAGCACGTCCGGTGGTGTCCGGGCGAACTGGCGACGCTCGGTGGCGGTGGTGTCGCCGGTCCGCATGCCGACCGCGATGTCCGGCGGCGGTAGACCCAGCCTGCGGGCTGCCTGCGAGATTCCGGCCAGCGGTGCGCGAAGGTTGCGCTGGACGTCCACGGCCAGCGCCTTGAGCGGCGAGACATAGAGCACCCGGCACCGGTGGGCAGGCGATTCCGGAGGCGGGCCTATCGTGAGCCGGTCCAGCGCCCAGAGAAACGCGGCCAGCGTCTTGCCGGACCCGGTCGGCGCGATGACGAGCGCATGCTCCCCGGCGTGTGCTGCCCGCCAGGCTCCCTCCTGGGCGGCGGTGGGCGCGGCGAACGCCCCCGCGAACCAGTCACTGGTCGCGGGGGAGAAGAGTCCGAGCACGTTCCTGCCCACGACACCATCATGGCGCCTGGCACCGACAACTTCGCCGTGCGCCCGCGCTGAGCTGGGAATCCCGCGGGTCGGTCCACACGAGCGAGCCGGACATGGCAGCATCACCGCGAGCGCGTGCTACATCAACAAGGGGAGTGCTGTGCGGATTCTGTCCGTGGACCTCGGTACGTCCAACACCGTTGCCGTCCTGTCCGCACACGGCCGCCCGCCCCGGGTGGTCGAGGTGGACGGATCCGCGACGATGCCCTCGGCGGTGTTCGCGGAGGAGGACGGCACGCTGGTCGTCGGGCGAGACGCCGAGCGCCGCGCGCGGTTGGACCCGACCCGGTTCGAACCGAACCCGAAGCGCCGCGTGGACGAGCAGACCCTGCTGCTCGGCACCGATGTGGTCCCGGTCAACGAGACGCTGGCCGCGGTGCTGCGCCGGGTGCTCGACGAGACGACCCGCCAGCTGGGCGGCGAGCAGCCCGACGAGATCCGGCTGACCCACCCTGCGCAGTGGGGACCGGTTCGCCGCAACGTGCTGCTGTCGGCGGCCCGCCTGGCCGGCATGACCGGCTCCGTGTCGCTGGTGCCCGAGCCCGTCGCGGCGGCTGCCCACTTCGCGTCGTTCCCCGGCAAGGCGCTCGCCCCTGGCCAGACGCTGGCCGTCTACGACCTGGGGGCGGGTACGTTCGACGTCGCGGTGGTGGGCGCGACGCAGAGCGGCTACGCCGTGCTGGCCGAGGACGGCCTGCCGGACCTCGGCGGTCTCGATGTCGATCAGGCGCTGCTCGTGCACGTCGGGCGGGAGGTCTCGCACCGGGATCCGCAGCGCTGGCAGCGGCTGCTGCGCCCGGAGTCCACCGCCGACCGGCGTACCCGCCGGGCGTTGCAGGAGGATGTGAAGGCAGCCAAGGAGGCCCTGTCGCGGTTGCCGCAGACCGAGGTGCCGATGCCGGAGCCGTTCGCCGACGTGCTCGTCACGAGGGCCGAGCTGGAGGCGCTCGTGCGGCCTGCCATGCTGCGCAGCGTCGAGCTGCTGGCCAGAACGGTCCGCTCGGCGGGTCTGAGCCCCGACCGGCTCGCCGGCATCTACCTGGTCGGAGGTTCCAGCAGGCTTCCGCTCGTCGGCACGCTGCTCGCCGAGAAACTCGGCGTGGTTCCTGCCAGCCTCGACCAGCCGGAGACGGCCGTGGCGCTCGGCGCGCACCACGTCGCGGCGGACGGCATCAGCATGCGCACGCAGAACGTCGATGGCCAGCTCGCCGCCGCGGGGATTCCGCCGCAGGCGCCTTCTGCCACCGGCCCACACCAGCCGCCGCAGGTCGCCGCTATCCCGGGCGGGTACCAGCCCGGATACCCGCAGCAGCCCGCGTACCCGGCGAGCGGACCGCAGCCCGCGCTCGTCTCGCCGCCGCTGGGCACCCCACAGGCGGCGCCCGCGAACTTCCCGTCCTACCCGGCGGCACAGCAGACCACCGGAAAAGGCAGGCGCCGCACGCTGCTGATCGGTGCCGTGGTCGCGGCCGTGGTGCTGCTCGCCGCTGGTGCCGTGTTCTTCTTCCTGCCCTCGTCGTCGGCGACGACCTACACCGCCGAGGAATGCCGTCAGCCCGGGCAGTCCGACCAGCAGGGTTTCACCGGCTGTCTGCGCCAGCTCGCCGGCGGCATACCCGAGAGCAGCCAGTGCGGGCCGGGCACGGGTACCGGGCCAGCGGCCGCGTCGAACGAGGAGGAGCTCGGGGTGACGGTGACCTGCTCGGCCCCTGGCCTGGCCGGTGCCCAGATCACCTACCTGCACGGCACGTCGGCCGACGTGCTGAAGCAGTACACCGACGGGTTGCTGAGCCGCACCGGAGGCGGTGACCGGGTCGAGGCCGAGTGGCGTGGCAATGCGCTCGACGGGCGGTACTCGGCGTCGGTGGGGCGCAACTCCGGTGTGCTGGTCTTCACGGTCAAGGACCGCCCACTGGCGGGGTTCGTCTACCAGGTCAACGCCACCGGCGAGGGCGAGGCGACGACCCCGGGCAACCTGGCCGACTACTTCGAGCAGAACGTTCAGCCGGGCGAGTAGCCAGCCGTCACTTCCGCCCGTTGCGGCGGGCGTTGACGATGAGAACGATCAGTGCTGCGCTCACTGTGACTATGGAGGCGATCGTCAGTGCGGTCGACCCGAGTCCGGATGCCTCCTGTGCAAGCTGCATGCCTGCACAGTACGTCGTCCCGACCGAGCGGAGGCACTTCGCGCCGCTAGTCTTGGCTCGATGCGGATCACGGTGTTTCGACGGCAGATGGCCGAGGAGTTCGGTGCGGCCCGCGCCGAGACGCTGGCCAAGGACCATGTGCTCAGCGGCCTCGGGGGGCGCACGATCGAGGAGGCGCTCACGGCCGGGGTGTCGGCCAAGGAGATCTGGCAGGAGGTCTGTGCCGAGTTCGGGATCCCGCCTGAGCGCCGCTGACCGGCCGGAAATCCTAGCGGCACGGTGTGTCAGTTTCGACCTCGAACACGTGTTCGGCTATCGTGTTGTCCACATCGGGGTTGTCTGTCCACAGATTTCCGCGCAGACCGGGAACTGTCGGACCTGGCCCGTAACGTCGAGCCCAACAGAGCACAACTGCAACAGCCAATAGCCAATGAGGTGGATTCCATGCCAGCAGCACCGGACAAGGGCAAGGCGCTCGATCTAGCTCTTGCCCAGATCGACAAGCAGTTCGGCAAGGGGTCGGTGATGCGGCTCGGTGAGGACAGCCGGCCGCCGATCGAGGTCATTCCCACCGGCGCCATCGCCCTCGACATCGCGCTGGGCATCGGAGGCCTGCCGCGCGGGCGCATCGTGGAGATCTACGGCCCGGAGTCCTCGGGTAAGACGACGGTCGCGCTGCATGCGGTGGCCAATGCCCAGAAGGCGGGCGGCATCGCGGCGTTCATCGACGCCGAGCACGCGCTCGACCCCGAGTACGCCAGGGCGCTCGGTGTGGACACCGATGCACTTCTGGTCTCCCAGCCGGACACCGGTGAGCAGGCGCTCGAGATCGCGGACATGCTGATCCGCTCCGGCGCACTCGACATCCTGGTGATCGACTCGGTCGCCGCGCTGGTGCCGCGCGCCGAGATCGAGGGCGAGATGGGTGACTCCCACGTCGGCCTCCAGGCGCGCTTGATGAGCCAGGCGCTGCGCAAGATCACCGGCGCACTGAGCAACTCCGGCACCACCGCGATCTTCATCAACCAGCTCCGGGAGAAGGTCGGCGTGATGTTCGGCTCCCCGGAGACCACCACCGGTGGTAAGGCGCTCAAGTTCTACGCCTCGGTCCGCCTTGACGTGCGCCGCATCGAGACCCTGAAGGACGGCGGCGAGGCGGTCGGTAACCGCACCCGCGTGAAGGTCGTGAAGAACAAGGTCGCGCCGCCGTTCAAGCAGGCGGAGTTCGACATCCTGTACGGCGTGGGTGTCTCCAGGGAGGGCTCGCTCATCGACATGGGCGTCGACCAGGGCATCGTGCGCAAGTCGGGCGCCTGGTACACCTACGAGGGCGACCAGCTGGGGCAGGGCAAGGAGAACGCGCGGCGGTTCCTGCGGGAGAACCCCGACATCGCCAACGAGATCGAGAAGCGCATCAAGGAGAAGCTCGGCATCGGAGCACAGCTCGACGCCGAAGACACCGCACCCGCGCCGGTTGACTTCTAAGGACGCCGCCGCGTGGGCGAGTGGAACCCCGGCGAGGCGAACACATCAGGCGCACGGTCGGCACAGCGTGGTCGAGCGATTCCGATCGCGGAGCTGACACCCGAGGAAGCGCGGAAGAAGGCCAAGGAGATCTGTTTCGATCTCCTGGCCGCCCGACCGCGGACCAAGGACGAGCTTCGCCAGGCGCTCCGGCGGAAGGGCTTCGACGAGCAGACCCGGGAAACACTGCTCGGCAAGCTCGATGATGCCGGGCTCGTGGACGATGCGGCATTCGCCGAGATGTGGGTACGCTCTCGCCACACCTACCAAGGACTGTCGAAGCGCGCGCTGGTCGCCGAGCTGAAACGCAAGGGCGTCGATGGCGACGTCGCCCTGGAAGCCGCCGGCGAGATCGACCGGGACGCCGAGGAGGAACGGGCGCGGCAGTTGGTGCGCAAGAAGCTGCGCTCCCTGGGGGATGTTGACGAGCAGACCGCGACCCGGCGGCTGCTCGGGGTGCTCGCCCGCAAAGGGTATCCGCAGGGCCTGTCGTACACGGTTGTCCGCGAGGAGCTCCGCGACGCGGGTGCCGAATCCACGATGCTGGATGACGTCGCGCTCGATTAGGCCGTTGTCGCTAGGTCGCGCAGCCACGGCGCCGGCGCTGCTCGCGCCGGGCCACTGGAGCAGTCTACGTTCCCTAGTCCGGCATTCCTACGGGCACCACGGCACCATGGGCGTCGAGACGGCAGGTCCGGACCACGGTCGCCACGGGCTCGCGAACCCACCAGGCCCCGGTCTCCCGGCGTTCTTCCCGCGTGGTGTACCGGTAGTGAAACAGCCTCGCCCGGACGAACGTCGGTGGTGAGTCCGGGAATGGGTTGCGCCGCAACAGTGCCAGCGTCGCCTGGTCGCCGGTCAGCAGCCTGGTGACCAGTTCGGGCAGCCAGTGCGCGCCGTAGCGGGAGGACAGCGAGACGAACCACAGCATCCAGTCCAGCCTTAGGTGATAGGGCGCGATCTGCGGCGGGCGGCGGTGTGGGTCGCCGGGCTTGCCCTTGAACTCGTACTCCCGCCACTGGGTCCGCTCGGTCAGCTCGGCCGCGTCGGCACCTTCGATGATCACCTCGTGGCGATCGCGCGTGATGCTGCCGAACGCCCCGTAGGTGTTGACCAGATGCCATCGGTTGAAGCTGTAGTTCATGAGCTGCCCGCGGCCCAGCAGGTTACGGATCGGCCAGTAGCTCAGCACGATCACGCCCAGAGTCACCGCCAGCACCACACCCCGGTACCACGGTGGTGCCGCGGTGACCGGAGGTGAGCCGAGGGGGAGGATCGTGCCGTCGACAGCGGCGACGGCGAGCGTGATGGTGATGAGGTTGAGCCAGGCGAAGTTGCCGCTCACCATCAGCCAGCCCTGCGTGACGATGATGATGCCGGCGGCGACCGTCGCGGCGGGTTGTGGTGCGAACAGTACGAACGGCACCACCAGTTGCGCGACGTGGTTGGCGGCGACCTCGGCTCTGTGCAGTGGCTTGGGCAGGTGGTGGAAATACCAGCTCAACGGTCCGGGCATCGGCTGGGTTTCGTGGTGGTAGTACAGGCATGTCAGGTCACGCCAGCACCGGTCTCCGCGCATCTTGATCATGCCGGCGCCGAACTCGACCCGGAACAGCAGCCACAGCAGGAGCCACAACACCGGCGCAGGCGGCGCGACGTGGGCCGGGCCGAGGAAGATCGCGAGGAATCCCGTCTCGAGCAGCAGGGACTCCCAGCCGAACGCGTACCACGTCTGCCCGACGTTGACGATGGACAGGTACAGCATCCAGGGAATCGCCCACACGAGCAGGTTCGTCCAGATGGGCAGCGGATCCGCCAGGCCGGCCAGCAGCCCGGCCGACACCACGGCCCCGGTTCCGGCGACGATCAGGAAGAACCGGTCCGAGTAATGGAAATGGAACAGGCTCGGCGAATCACGAAACGGCACGTGTCGCAGGAAACGGGGAACCGGCAGCAGGCCGTGCTCACCCAGGAGCGCACGGAACTGGTTGAGCGCCACCAGGAACGCGAGCAGGTAGATCGCGGCCAGCATTCGCTGGAACACCAGCCGCGACGCCCAATAGTCCGGATCGCCGAACCAGGCCCAACTCACCGCAGGCGTCTCTCCTTCGAGACGTCACCGCCCGAGGGCCGAGGCTTCCTTCGCCAGCGCTTCGATCCGCCTGTAGTCCCGAGCGGCGAGTGCGTCCTTGGGGGTCAACCACGTGCCACCCACACACCCTACGTTCGGCAGCGTGAGATAGCGCGGTGCGCTCTCCACCGTGATTCCGCCGGTCGGGCAGAAGTGGAGGTCGGGCAGCGGACCGCCGATCGCGCTCAGCGCGGCGGTGCCGCCGCTCGCCTCGGCCGGGAAGAACTTCAGGGTGTCCACGCCCCGCTCGGACAGCCGCATGGCCTCCGACACGGTGGCCGCTCCTGGCAGGAACGGCAGGCCGGTCGCGAAGGTCGCATCGAGGACGGCATCGGTGCTGCCGGGCGTCACCAGGAACGCCGCGCCCGCATCCGCGGCCTGCCGTGCGTGCTCGGGCCGGGTCACCGTGCCTGCGCCGACCACGATGCCCGGAACCTTCGCGGCGACGGCGGCGATGGCCTCGAGCGCCACGGGGGTGCGCAGCGTCAGCTCGATCGCACGGATACCCCCGGCCAGCAGCGCCTGCGCAACCGGGACCGCGTCCCCGGCATCGTGCAGCACCACCACCGGCAGCACCGGTGACAACCCGAGTAGCTCACGGCTCGTCGTCATGCCGTACCTCCCACACTGACCTCCGTCGGCGCGCCGAAATGTTCTGGTGTGACGGGCCCGAACACGCTCGCGCCCTGATCCGCCGGGCCGACCGAGCGCCGCAGCGCCGCGAACAGCTCCCGCCCGGTCCCGGTCCACTCTGTCTCAGCCGGCGGGTTGTCGGTGAGCTCCCGCGCGGCCAGCTCGCCCGTGTCGACGAGCACGTCGAGCTCACCGGCTTCGGCGTCGAGCCTGACGAGGTCCCCGTCGGCGACCTTGGCGAGCGGACCACCCGCCGCGGCTTCCGGGGTCACATGGATCACCGCCGGTATTTTGCCGGACGCCCCGGACATGCGGCCATCGGTGACGAGGGCGACCTGGTGTCCCCGGTCCATCAGCACCCCGAGCGCCGGGGTGAGCCCGTGCAGTTCCGGCATCCCGTTCGCCCGCGGGCCCTGGTTGCGGATGACCACCACGACATCGCGGTCGAGTTCCCCGGCGCGGAAGGCACGATCGAACTCCGCCTGCGTGGCGAACACGCGCGCCGGCGCCTGCACCATCCGGTGTTGCGGCGCGACCGCCGACACCTTGATCACCGCGCGGCCCAGGTTGCCCGACACCATGCGCAGGCCGCCGTCGGGCGCGAACGGGCGTTCCGCCGGGCGCAGGACGGCCTCGTCGAGGCTGTGCGGGGTGCCGTCCCGCCAGGCCAGCGTGCCGTCGTCGAGGTAGGGCTCCTGCCGGTACCGGTGCAGGCCAGTGCCGGCGACAGTGCGTACGTCGTCGTGCAGCAGGCCGGCATCCAGCAGCGTGCCGACGAGGAACTGCACACCACCGGCTGCCTGGAAGTGGTTGATGTCGGCGCTGCCGTTGGGGTAGACGTTGGCCAGCAACGGGACGACGGCGGAAAGCTCGGCGAAGTCGTCCCAGGTCAGCTGGATACCGGCCGCCGCGGCGATCGCGACGAGGTGCAGCGTGTGGTTGGTCGACCCGCCGGTGGCCAGCAACGCGACCAGCCCGTTGACGACCGCGCGCTCGTCGATTACCTCGGCCAGTGGGGTGTACTGCTCCCCACGGGCGATCGCGACGATGCGCCGTGCCGCCTCTTCGGTCAGTGCCCGCCGCAGTGGCGTGCCGGGGTGCACGAAGCTCGCGCCCGGCAGGTGCAGACCCATGACCTCGACCACGAGCTGGTTGGAGTTCGCGGTGCCGTAGAAGGTGCAGGTGCCCGGCGAATGGTACGAGGCCGATTCGGCGTCGAGCAGGTCCGCACGGGTGGCCCTGCCCTCGGCGTAGAGCTGGCGCACGCGGACCTTCTCCTTGTTCGGCAGGCCCGAGGTCATCGGCCCCGCGGGAACGAGGATGGCGGGCAGGTGCCCGAAGGACAGCGCTCCGATCAGCAGGCCAGGAACGATCTTGTCGCAGACCCCGAGCAGCAGCGCCCCGTCGAACATCTCGTGCGACAGCGCGACACCGGTGGCCATCGCGATCACGTCGCGGCTGAACAGCGACAGCTCCATGCCCGCGCGGCCCTGGGTGATGCCGTCGCACATGGCGGGTACACCGCCGGCGAACTGGGCGACCCCGCCCGCGTCCCTGGCGGCGTCCTTGATCCAGGCCGGGAACTCGTCGAACGGCTGGTGTGCGGACAGCAGGTCGTTGTAGGCGGACACGATCGCGATACCGGGCTTGGCCAGGCCGCGGATGGCGAGCTTGTCGGGTCCCGCGCAGGCGGCGAAGCCGTGGGCCAGGTTGCCGCAGCCGAGACCCGAGCGCGTCGTGCCTGCCGAGGCGGCGGCGGACACGCGGGCGAGGTAGGCGGCGCGGCTGCCCGCGCTGCGGGCGGCGATGCGCGCGGTGACCTGAGCGAGGACGGGGTGGACGGTGTCGGGCACTGGGTTCACGAGCAGCTCCGGTCGCTTCACTGGAAGTGGCAGGCGGCGGACGGCAGCACTGGCGTCGCGGCTGGGCAGTGACAACTGACACGATACAGATAGCCCGTCTTGCTTTCAAAATCGATTAAGAGAGCGACAAATAGTGATCCCGATCACGGTCACACTCGGAGTGTGCTACTTGTCACACTTGTCGCTGGAAGGCAGAGTCGGCCATAGGCGCCGGAAGTGATTCGGAGGGCACGCGTATGTCCAGTACAGAGCTGAGCGAACTCCGCCGGACCATCGGACAGCTCAGGCAATGCGTGGGTGCGTTGCGCGCCCGCTACGGGGAGGCGCCCGCGGTGCGCCGGCTCGTCAACGACGTTGAGCGGCTCGACATCGACGCGGTCGAGCTGGACCGGATTGCGCCGGTTCCCGCGCAGGCGGGGCCGGTCGACAAGGTTCCGGTGCCAGACACTCCCTACGACCCCGCCCTGTGGGAGGGCGCGGACGACGAGGGCGTCGGCGGCTACCAGCGCCACCAGCGGTGACGGCGTCGGCGGGCAACGTGGCCGGCCCCGACACCACCGTCCCCGCCCGCTCGCGGGCGACCATCGCCGCACGCACGCTGCGTACCGACCGTTGGTGGCTGCCACCGCTGCTGACCACACTCGGCCTGGCTGCGTTCCTCGTGTACGCGACCATCCGCTCGTTCCTGCGGGTGGGCTACTACGACGCCCAGTACCACTACCTGTCGCCGTTCTACTCGCCGTGTCTGAGCGACTCCTGCGTGCCCGGCTCGAGCCATTTCGGCACGCCCTTCGGTGAGCTGCCCGGGTTCATTCCGCTGGCGTTCCTGTCGTTGCCGTTCCTGCTCGGGTTCCGGCTCACCTGCTACTACTACCGCAGGGCGTACTACCGTTCGATCTGGCTCGCGCCCCCCGCCTGCGCTGTCGCCGAGCCGCACGCGAAGTACACCGGTGAGACCCGGCTGCCACTGATCGTGCAGAACGTGCACCGGTACTTCTTCTACTTCGCGATTGCCGTGTCGCTGGTCAACACCTACGACGCCATCGTCGCCTTCTCCGGGGAGCGCGGCTTCGGCTTCGGGCTCGGCAACGTGATCCTGCTCGGCAACGTCGTGCTGCTGTGGTGCTACACGCTGTCCTGCCACTCCTGCCGGCATGTCACCGGCGGCAGGCTCAAGAACTTCTCCAGGAACCCGGTCCGGTACTGGATCTGGACACAGGTCAGCAGGCTCAACACGCGGCACATGCAGTTCGCCTGGATCACGCTGGGCACGCTGGTGCTCACCGATCTCTACGTCTGGCTCGTGTCCACCGACGTGATCGCGGACCTGCGCTTCATCAACTGAACAGCACTCTCGAAGGTGGCAACTCATGACCGAGGTCGAGCGGCACAGCTACGACGTCGTGGTGATCGGTGCCGGCGGCGCGGGGCTGCGCGCGGTGATCGAAGCACGGCAGCGCGGCCTGAGTGTCGCGGTGGTGTGCAAGTCCCTGTTCGGCAAGGCGCACACCGTGATGGCCGAAGGCGGTTGCGCGGCCGCGATGGGCAACGCGAATCCCAACGACAGCTGGCAGGTTCATTTCCGCGACACCATGCGCGGCGGCAAGTTCCTGAACAACTGGCGGATGGCTGAGCTGCATGCCAAGGAGGCGCCCGACCGGGTATGGGAGCTGGAGACCTACGGTGCCCTGTTCGACCGCACCAAGGACGGCAGGATCAGCCAACGCAACTTCGGTGGGCACACCTATCCGAGGCTCGCGCATGTCGGCGACCGCACCGGGCTCGAGCTGATCCGCACGATGCAGCAGAAGATCGTGTCGCTGCAGCAGGAGGACTACCGGGAGCTCGGTGACTACGAGGCGAAGATCAGGGTCTTCGCCGAATGCACGATCACCGAGCTGCTCAAGTCGGACGGCCGCATCGCGGGCGCCTTCGGCTACTGGCGCGAGTCCGGCCGTTTCGTGCTCTTCGAGGCACCGGCAGTGGTGATCGCGACCGGGGGCATCGGCAAGTCGTTCAAGGTGACCTCGAACTCGTGGGAGTACACCGGCGACGGGCACGCGCTGGCACTGCGCGCGGGCGCCGATCTGATCAACATGGAGTTCGTCCAGTTCCACCCGACAGGTATGGTGTGGCCGCCGAGTGTCAAGGGCATCCTCGTCACGGAGGGCGTGCGTGGCGACGGTGGCGTACTGAAGAACTCCGCGGGCGAGCGGTTCATGTTCCGCTACATCCCCGATGTCTTCAAAGGACAGTACGCCGACGGCGACGACGAGGCCGATCGCTGGTACGACGACCCCGACAACAACCGCCGCACGCCGGACCTGCTGCCGCGGGACGAGGTCGCGAGGGCCATCAACACCGAGGTCAAGGAGGGCCGCGGCTCACCACACGGCGGGGTGTATCTCGACATCGCCAGCCGGCTGGCTGCCGAGGAGATCAAGCGACGGCTTCCGTCGATGTACCACCAGTTCAAGGAACTGGCCGATGTGGACATCACCAGGGAGCCGATGGAGGTCGGGCCCACCTGCCACTACGTGATGGGTGGTATCGAGGTCGACCCGGACACCGCCTCCGCCAGCGTGCCGGGGCTCTTCGCCGCGGGCGAGTGCTCGGGTGGGATGCACGGTTCCAACCGCCTCGGCGGCAACTCGCTGTCGGATCTGCTGGTCTTCGGCCGCAGGGCGGGGCTGGGCGCCGCGTCCTATGTGGAATCGCTACGGGAGCGGCCCCATGTCGACGACGCCGACGTCGCCGCAGCGGCGAAGCTCGCGCTTGCTCCTTTCGGCCCGCCCGAGGACGGTGTCATCGAGGAGAACCCGTACTCGCTGCACACCGAGCTCCAGCAGAGCATGAACGATCTCGTCGGCATCATCCGTAAGGCGGATGAGATCTCGAAGGCGCTGGACAGGCTCGCCGAGATCCGCAGGCGCCTTGCCGGCGTCACCGTCGAGGGGCACCGTCAGTACAACCCGGGCTGGCACCTGGCGATCGACCTGCGGAACATGTTGCTGGTCAGCGAATGCGTGGCGCAGGCGGCGCTGCGGCGCACGGAGAGCAGGGGCGGGCACACCCGCGACGACCACCCGCAGATGGATGCCAAGTGGCGCAACACCTTGCTCGTGTGCAGTGCCGGAGGCGGCGATTCGCTGGTGCCGCTGGTGACCGTCGTGGCGAAGGCTCAGGAGCCGATGCGACCGGACCTCTTGGAGTTGTTCGAGCTCAGCGAGCTCGAGAAGTACTACACGGAGGACGAACTCGCCGACCACGCGGAGAGGAAGGCCTGAGGAGATGAGTTACGACGCGAAGCTCCGGGTGTGGCGTGGCGACAACGGCAGCGGTCAGCTGCAGGACTTCACGGTCGAGGCCAACGAAGGGGAGGTGGTGCTCGATCTGATCCACCGGCTGCAGGCAACGCAGGCGCCGGACCTCGCGGTGCGCTGGAACTGCAAGGCGGGCAAGTGCGGTTCGTGCTCGGCCGAGGTCAACGGCCGGCCGCAGCTGTTGTGCATGACGCGGATGTCGGTGTTCGACGAGTCCGAGGTCATCACCGTGACGCCGATGCGCACGTTCCCGGTGATCCGTGACCTGGTGACCGACGTGTCGTTCAACTACGCCAAGGCACGGGAGATTCCGTCGTTCGCGCCGCCCCCGAAGCTGAAGCCGGGGGAGTACCGCATGTGGCAGTCCGATGTGGAACGCTCGCAGGAGTTCCGCAAGTGCATCGAGTGTTTCCTGTGTCAGAACGTGTGTCACGTGGTGCGCGACCATGAGGAGAACAAGACGGCGTTCGCCGGGCCCCGGTACCTGATGCGCATTGCCGAGCTGGAGATGCACCCGCTGGATGTGGCCGACCGGCGCGACGAGGCACAGACCGACCATGGCCTCGGTTACTGCAACATCACCAAATGCTGTACCGAAGTGTGCCCGGAGAACATCCACATCACCGACAACGCGCTGATTCCGATGAAGGAGCGCGTTGCCGACCGCCGCTACGACCCGATCGTCTGGCTGGGCAACAAGCTCTTCCGCCGAGGCGGGGACTGATCAGCAGAAGCAGTGAGGGCCACCAAGAACCAGCGGTGAAGCGGGTCTTGGTGGCCCTCACTGTCTTTGACGGCGCGCTAGAGTACGCCGGCGAGCGGTTGGTCTCCGGTGTCGTTAGGGCCGGCGACGGCGCTGGGCGCCCCGCGCCGTCGTTGCCTGCTCCAGTTCGCAAGCCAGGTGGCCAGTGACGTGATGATGAAGTTCAGCACGATGTACACGACGCCGATGACGACCAGCGTGGCGATGGTGTTCGCGCCGTAGTTGTTCGCGATCGGCCGGGACCGGCTGAGCAATTCGGCGAAGCCGAGTGCGGCACCACCAAGCGCGGTGTCCTTCACGATGACCACGACCTGGCTGACGATCGCGGGCAGCATGGCCGTGACAGCCTGGGGAAGCAGAACGTTCGTCATCGTCTGCGTCTTGCGCAAGCCGAGCGCCTGCGCCGCTTCGGTCTGTCCCCGAGGCAGCGAGAGAATGCCTGCGCGGACGACCTCGGCGAGCACTGAGCCGTTGTACAGGACGAGGCCTGTCACGACGGCGTACAGCGGTCGCTGGTCCGAGGGTACGTCAGTGAAGTTGAAGTAGAACTCGTTGGCGAAGAACATCAGAATCAGGACCGGAACCGCCCTGAAGAACTCCACAATGGTCGCCGCGGGCCCGCTGATCCATTTGTGATCGGACAAGCGGAGAATGCCGAACAACGCACCGATCGGCAACGCGATCAGGATCGAAAGAACAGCTGCCGTCAAGGTGTTCAGCAGGCCCGGCAGGATGAACGTGGTCCACACCCGGGAGTCGGTGAAGAACGGGCTCCATTTCGCCCAGTCGAGTTGGTTCTTCTCCGCCATCGTGTCGAGCACCCACCACGCTGCCGCGACGAACACCACGACGAAGGCGACAGCGTAGATGACGTTGCGTGCCTTGGCCTTGGGGCCTGGCGCGTCGTAGAGGACTGAAGGAGCACTCATCGTTTCACCGCCGCCTTCTTGGACACCCACCCGAGAATCAGCCCGGTAGGCAGGGTCAGAATCACAAAACCGAGAGCGAAGATCGCGAAGACCAGGAATATGTTGTCGCTCTCGTTCTCGACCATTTCGCTCATGAGCAGGGACGCTTCGGCGACGCCGATGGTGCTCGCGATCGTGGTGTTCTTGGTGAGGGCGATCAACACACTGGCGAGGGGACCGATGACGGACCGCAGCGCCTGTGGAAGTACCACGATGCTGAGAACCTGTGTGAACCCGAGGCCGAGCGCTCTGGCGGCCTCGGCCTGGCCGACCGGAACGGTATTGATGCCTGAACGGATCGACTCACAGACGAAGGTCGCCGTGTACGCGATGAAGCCCAGCACGGACAGGCGGAAGTTCTGCTCGGAGAAGTCCTGGCCGGCGAGCGTGAAACCCAGCGTCTGGTTGAGGCCGAGCGAGGTCGCGAGGATGACGAGGGTGAGCGGGGTGTTCCGCATGACATTGATATAGGCGGTGCCGAAAGCGCGCATCAGGGGGACCGGGCTCACGCGCATGCCGGCGAGGATCGTGCCCCAGATCAGCGCACCCACAGCAGACAGCGCTGTGAGCTGGACGGTGACCCAGAACGCCCCGAGTACGTCGTACTCGCTCAGAAAGTCGAACACAGTGGGCTCCTCGACAGGACCAAACGACCCTGGGCCGGCCGTGATGGCCGGCCCAGGATCAGTTCGGCTCTTCTTTCAGTGTTGTGTCAGCGGGTCACTGCTCGATGGCTGGGGGCTGCGGGACCTCGTAGCCCGCCGGGCCGAACCACGTCTCGGCCGCCGCCTCCCAGGAACCATCGTCCTGCATTTTCTTGATCGCGTCGTTGATCGCCGTACGGCCCTCGGTGTCGCCCTTGCGCAGACCGACGCCGTAGTTCTCGTCGCTCAACTTGGCGCCGACGAGCTTGAACTTGCCGGCGTTCTGCGCGGCGTAGCCTGCGAGGATCGTGTCGTCGGTGGTCAGCGCGTCGACGGCGCCGTTCTCCAGGCCGGTGAGGCACTCGGAGTAACCCGCGTACTCCTGCAGGTCAGCGTCCTGTGCGAAATCGTCCTTGACGTTCTGTGCCGAGGTCGAACCCCGCACCGAGCACAGCTTCTTGCCGTTGAGCGATTCGGCATCGGTGATCGAGTTGTCGTCGGCGCGGACGAGCAGGTCCTGGTGCGCGAGGAAGTACGGTCCCGCGAAGTCGACCTTCTCCTTGCGCTCGTCGGTGATCGAGTAGGAGGCGACGATGAAGTCGACGTCGCCCCTTTCGATCGCGTTCTCGCGCTGGGCCGACGGCGTCTCGACGAATTCGATGTTGCCTTCTTCGACACCGAGTTCCTTGGCGATGTACTTGGCGACATCGACGTCGAAGCCCTCGTAGCCGCCGTCCGGCGTCTGCAGGCCAATGCCCGGCTGGTCGATCTTGATACCGATCTTCAGGCTGCCGGCATCCTGCGCCCGCTGGACGAGCGAGTCACCACCCGACGCCTCGTCATCCCCACCGTTGCCGCCACCGCAGGCCGCGAGTGCGAAACTCGTGGCTGCCACAAGAGCGCCAACACGCAATACTCGGCTGAACCGCATTTGCTTCGTGTTCCTTCCATCTATCGCCCCGCTGCCGTCGGGGTGCCCGACAGCACACGGGTAGCGAACTAGTGAGTGAGGATCTTGCCAAGGAAGTCCTTGGCCCGCTCGGATTTCGGTGCGGTGAAGAACTCATCCGGGGTGGAGTCCTCGACGATCTCGCCGTCGGACATGAACACGACCCGGTGCGCGGCGCGGCGGGCGAAGCCCATCTCATGCGTGACGACCAGCATGGTCATACCTTCGTCGGCCAGCCCGGTCATGGTGTCGAGCACCTCCTGGACCATCTCCGGGTCCAATGCGGAGGTCGGCTCGTCGAACAGCATCACCTTCGGCCGCATGGCCAGTGCCCTGGCGATGGCCGCACGCTGCTGCTGACCACCGGAGAGCTGGGCCGGGTACTTCTGGGCCTGGTTGGCGATGCCGACCCGCTCGAGCAGCTCCATCGCCGTCTTGCGCGCCTCGGCCGAGGAGACCTTGCGGACCTTCTGCGGCGCCAGCGTCACGTTGTCGAGGATGGTCTTGTGCGCGAACAGGTTGAACTGCTGGAACACCATGCCCACGTCCGCGCGCAGGGCAGCCAGAGCTTTGCCCTCGGCGGGCAGCGGCTTGCCGTCCACCGCGATCTCGCCGGAGTTGATCGGTTCCAGGCGGTTGATGGCGCGGCACAGGGTCGACTTGCCAGAGCCGGAAGGGCCCAGGACCACGACGACCTGCCCCTTGGGGACCTCGAAGTCGATTTCCTTGAGTACGTGCAGGTCACCGAAGTACTTGTTCACCGCGGCCGCCTTGATCATGGGCGGCGCGGGTGTCGCGGTGCTCATTTAACCTCCATCGCGGTGATCTGCTCGGGTCGCGGGGTCTCGCGGGAACGACACCGGCATTCAACACCTTTGGGGCAATCCCGGTATGACGTTCAGATCAAAACGCAACCTTAAGTGCCCGTTCAACTCCGCGTCAGCTGGCCGGCACACTGTGTCCGAACCTTAGCCATTCGGCGATCCACAGGCGTCGTGAGGTGCTTTTTCGCCGTTGACCTACCCTGGTGGGTGCAGGACTACCAGCGCGACCAGGAGATCGGGTGACCAAAAGCTTTTACATCCGCACCTTCGGCTGCCAAATGAACGTGCACGACTCCGAGCGGCTCGCCGGGCAGCTCGAGGAGGCGGGCTACGTGGCGGCTGCCGATGGGGAGGCAGCGGACGTCGTCGTGCTGAACACCTGCGCAGTGCGGGAGAACGCCGACAACAAGCTGTACGGCCACCTCGGGCACCTGCGGCCGCGCAAGGCCGGCAACCCCGGCATGCAGATCGCGGTCGGCGGCTGCCTCGCGCAGAAGGATCGTGGCGAAATCGTTAAGCGTGCCCCGTGGGTCGACGTCGTGTTCGGCACCCACAACATCGGCGCGCTGCCCGTGCTACTCGAGCGCGCCCGGCACAATGCCGAGGCGCAGGTCGAGATCCTGGAGTCGCTCGAGACCTTCCCTTCGACGCTGCCCGCGCGGCGCGAGTCCGCCTACTCGGGCTGGGTCTCCATCTCCGTCGGGTGCAACAACACCTGCACCTTCTGCATCGTCCCCTCGTTGCGCGGCAAGGAACGTGACCGCAGGCCAGGCGAGGTGCTCGCCGAGGTCGAGGCGCTCGTCGCCGAGGGCGTGCTGGAGGTGACCCTGCTCGGCCAGAACGTCAACTCCTACGGCGTCGAGTTCGGTGACCGGCTCGCCTTCGGCAAGCTGCTGCGTGCGTGCGGCTCGGTCGACGGGCTCGAACGCGTCCGCTTCACCTCGCCGCACCCGGCGGCCTTCACCAACGACGTCATCCACGCGATGGCCGAGACGCCGAACGTCTGTCACCAGCTGCACATGCCGTTGCAGTCCGGATCGGATCGCGTGCTCAAGCAGATGCGCCGGTCGTACCGCTCGTCGCGGTTCCTGTCCATCCTGGACAATGTGCGCGCCGCGATGCCGGACGCGGCGATCACGACCGACATCATCGTCGGCTTCCCCGGCGAGACCGACGAGGACTTCGAGGCCACGCTCGACGTCGTGCGGCAGGCGCGGTTCTCCAGCGCCTTCACCTTCCAGTACTCGAAGCGGCCCGGTACCCCGGCAGCCGACATGGCGGGCCAGGTGCCGAAGGCGGTCGTCCAGGAGCGTTACGACCGGCTCGTCGCGCTACAGGACGAGATCGCGTGGGACGAGAACAAGAAGCTCGTCGGCCGCACAGTGGAGTTGCTCGTCGCGGCGGGGGAGGGGCGCAAGGACGCCGAAACCCACAGGATGAGCGGGCGGGCCCGCGACGGCAGGCTGGTGCACTTCACGCCGGAGGGTTCCGCCATCGACACAGCGGTTCGCCCCGGCGACATCGTGGAGACCACTGTGACGTACGCGGCTCCGCATCATCTCGTCGCCGACGGTGCTCTGCTGTCGCACCGGCGGACGCGCGCCGGCGACAACACCGAGGCGGGACTGCGTCCCAAGACCAGCGGGGTGAGTCTCGGCCTGCCGTCCTTCGGTACGCCGGCGCCCGCCACGGCCGGGTCCGGCGCGGGAGGGTGTGCGCTGTGAGCGGCGAGGACGGCAACGGACAGCGCCCGAGTGAGGGCGACGCCGCCGGTCTCGACGAGCTGGGCGCCGACGTCGACGCGGCTGTGAGCCGCGCGGCGAAGACCGTGGAGTTCGGCCGCCGTGGCTTCGGGATCGCCATTGCCGTGTTCGGTGTCGTCGTGGGGCTGCTGTTGCCGTGGGTCGGCGACCACGTCGGCTGGCAGGTGCTCGCCGGCGAAGGTGGGGCGATTCCCCGGCTGTTCGCGACGACGTCCGCCCTCTTCGGTGTCCTGGCGGCCGTGGCGGCACTGTCCACCCGGCGCTGGTGGCTGTGCTGGGTGTGCGCGATCGGCAGCTGGATCTCCGCTGTCGACGGGTTCCTCGCGATCTGGTCGCAGCAGTCCTCCACCGCCAGCGGAGCCGCCGGTGGCGGCCCGGGTATCGGCATGGTGCTCGCGGTGGCCTGCATGCTCGTGCTCGGCGTGCAGTGGATGCGCGTGGCCTGGTCCCGCGACTGACGTTTTTCGTCCCCCAAGGCCACCTTGGTTGCGTTGAACGCAACCAAGGTGGCCTTGGGGGTGGTTTTAGGGCGCAAATCGCTGTTGTCGACATCACACCAGGTTCCTGCGATACTGGCTGCTCCATACTGTATGCAGCGAACAGGTGAGGTATGTCCGTCATGTACAGCGGCACGCCTGTGCCGGTCCTGAAGGAGATCCGCGACTACTACGGCCGGCGCTACCGCGTGGGGCAGACCGATCGTGACCTGCTTGGCCGCTCGCGCACCTGGATGTTCTGGGCGGCATGGGCGGCGATGCTGGTCGCGAGTGTCGGCCAGTACGGCTACGGGGCCCTGATGCCCGTACTCGGCAGCACGCATGGCTGGAGCCTCGCACAGGGTGGCTGGGTGCTCGCCGTATGGATCCTGTGCCAGAGCGGCACCGTGTATCCGGCAGCGCGGTTACGCGGCAGGCTCGGCGTGCCGCCTGCCGTGCCCATGCTCGTTGGTGCCGTGTTGTGCGCGACGGGACTGGTGACGCTGGGCGGCTCCGGCAGCCTCGTCGTCGTGCTGCTCAACCACGGAGTACTCGGCGGCATCGGTGCCGGGCTGATCTACGGCACCTGCCTGGGTGTGGTGGCGAGCTGGTATCCGGAACGGCCTGCGCGGACCGCCTTCGTCGGCGGCGCGTTCGCCTACGGGTCGATCCCGTTCGTCGTGCTCGCCGGCCAGTTCGCCACGCCAGACGGCATCGAGGCGTTCCTCGGCGTCGCCGGCGTGTTGGTCGTCCTGCTGGTCGCGGCCGCCGCCCTGCTGCTGCGTGACCCGCCGGACTACTGGTGGCCCCCGCATGTGGACCCCCGCGAATGGGCGCTCGACAAGTCCGTCAACCGTGGCCTGCGCCGCAACCGCCCACCGATTCGCCGCTATTCGGACGCCGAGATGGTGCGTTCCCCGGTGTTCCGGCTGCTGTATCTGGCGGTGACCTGCCTGACCGCGGTGATCCTCTTCGACATCGCTCACCTCGCCGTGTTCGCCGTGGAAAGCGGGTGGAGTGCGGGCTTCGGTGCGGCCGCGCTGGCTGTGCTCGCCGCGGCGAGTGGTCTCACGAGGACGGCGGAGGGGTGGGCGAGCGACAGGTTCGGCCGGCGCCGGGTCGTGCGGGTCGCGCTCTGTGCCGGGGGAGTGGCGCAGCTGCTGCTCCTGTCGGCCGGGCAGCAGGGCAGTGCGACGCTGCTGCTCCTCGGTGCCGCGCTCGCCGGAGGGGCCGCAGGGGCCTGTTACGGGCTGTTGCCCGGGCTGGTCGAGGGTCATTTCGGTGAGCGACCCGGGTTGCCGAACTTCGGGGTCTTCTACGGTGCCAAGTCCGTGGGTGGGCTGCTCGGGGTCGCGCTCGCGGGGTACGTCGCCGGCAGCGACGGATACGCCGTCGCGTTCCTCGTCGCCGCGGTGCTGAGTGTGACCGGCGCCGGGCTGGTCGGTGCGCTGCGGCTGCCGGGTCTGCCGCGGTTGCCGCTGCCCTGAACGCCGAAGCGGCGGCGCTGGAGGAACCCGGCGCCGCCGCGTGGTCCGCCGTCAGGCGTTGCGGACGAGTTTTCGCGCGAGTGTGGCGGTTTCGGATGGTGTTTTGCCGACTTTGACTCCGGCGGTTTCGAGGGCGTGTTTTTTGGCTTGGGCGGTGCCGGTGGAGCCGGAGACGATGGCGCCGGCGTGGCCCATGGTTTTGCCTTCGGGGGCGGTGAAGCCGGCGACGTAGCCGACGACGGGTTTGGTGACGTTGTCCTTGATGAAGGCTGCGGCGCGTTCTTCGGCGTCGCCGCCGATTTCCCCGATCATGACGATGACCTCGGTGTCGGGGTCGTCTTGGAAGGCGGCGAGGGCGTCGATGTGGGTGGTGCCGATGATGGGGTCGCCGCCGATACC
>NZ_JBEYXW010000012.1:0-172054 GCF_040645195.1 Saccharomonospora sp. NPDC046836 | reverse complement strand
CTGGCTGTTCGTTGTGCGGTGAACTGGGCGATGAGACGGCGTGTGATGCGCGGCGCGAGTAGCGACTCTCCGGCAGCGACCACGCGGATGCCGTGCAGGAGTTCGGCCGGGCCCGCGTCTTTGAGAAGGAACCCGCTGGCGCCGGCCTGCAGGCCCTCGAAGACGTAGGCATCGGTGTCATAGGTGGTCAGGATGAGGATGCGAACCTGGTGAAGTCCGTTCGCGGTAGTGATCTCCCGGGTGGCCTGGATGCCGTCCAGCTTCGGCATCCGGATGTCCATGAGCACGACATCCGGGCGCACAGCGCGTGCTTGCTCCACGGCTTCGGCGCCGGTGGTGGCTTCCCCCACCACCGTGATGTCGTCCTCGTTGTCGAGCAGGAGCCTGAAGCCGGAGCGCACCAGCTGCTCGTCGTCGACGAGTAGCACCTTGATCGGAACAGCGTGGTTCGTGTTCATACGTTCGCCGTTCCGCTGGGGGCCAGGGGCAGCCTGGCGGTGACCGCGAAGCCCCCACCCGGGAGTGGGCCGGCGTCGAGTTCTCCGCCGAGGAGCTGACAACGCTCGCGCATCCCCAGGATCCCGCGGCCTGGCTTGTGCGGACCGGCGAGCCCCATGTTCGCCGAACCCTCTCGCCGGCCTTCGTCTGTCACGCGGACCTCCACGGTGTCGGTGCCATAGCTCAGCGCGACTGTGACCCGGGTCGGGCCGACGTGGCGGATCACGTTGGTGATCGACTCCTGCAGGATTCGGTACACGGCGCTGCCTACCGCGCTGGGTACCGGCTGCGGCGGCGAGGTCGCGTCGACGTCGATGTCGAGCCCGGCTTCGCGCGCCTTGGCCGTGAGCGCGTCGATCTGGCCGAGGCCGGGGTGCGGGACGCGGCCGTCGTTGTCGTCGCGGAGAACCCCGAGGATGGCCCGCATCTCCTGTAGCGCCTGGGAACTGGTCTGCTCGATGGCCTGCAGGGTCTCGCGCGCTCGTTCCGGTCGCTTGTCGAGCACGTGTGCGGTGACGCCGGATTGGACGTTGATGATGGCGATGGCGTGCGCGACGGTGTCGTGGACCTCGCGCGCGATCCTGAGCCGTTCCTCGTCGACCCGGGCTCGCGCTTCCTCCTCACGAGTTCGTTCTGCCAGCTCGGCCCGTTCCAGCGCTTCGGCCGCGATGACCCTCCTCGACCGGACACTCTCGCCGAGTGCGGCGCTCATGACCGAGGCGCCGATCCGGAAGTACACCCAGCCGATGGCGGCCGGCGGTTGGATGTCGGTGGCGGATATCAGCCAGCACGCGGTCAGGACCGCGATCCCGGCCCCGGCCATGACCAGCGAGCGGCGTCCGTCGCCGAGGGCGGTGAGTGTGTAGATGGCCACGAAGAGTCCGAGCCATCCGGGCCCGTCCGGGAAATCGAGGGAGTAGTAGACCAGGCTGGCGAGCGCGGTCGCGACGAACACCGCGACGGGCCAGCGGCGGCGCACCGCCACGACTACGCCACTGGCGATCAACAGGACATACCCCAGCTGTCCAAGGTCGGCCAGTGGACGCAACACCGCCTCGGACTCTCGGATGGTGCGGGAGACGGTGCCCTGGACCTGCATCACGGTGACGAAAAGCGCCAGCAGCACGTCCTGCGCCCAGGCAGGCAGGCGGAGCAACCTGATGCGGTCCAGCATGTCGCGATCATAGGGTTCCCTGGCGCGAAACGACTCCCACCACCTGCGCGGCCCGCCTACGTCGAGCGGCGCGGTGGCGCACGAGCCGTCTACGTCGAACTGCGTATCCGCTGCCGCCTGCCGGCGGAGGACGCCCCGGTTTCCAGACGCGACGATCGTGTGCAGGTACCCGCCATTCGACCGAAGGGATCCTCACATGTCCGTCCTGCACTTGCTTGCCGCACCGGCAGCCACGCACGACTGGGTCACCGCCGCTGGTTACGAACTCGGCTCAGGGCGAACCGTGCCCACCGCGGCCGCCGTGGTGGCGCTGATCAGCGTCGTCGTCGGCGGGCTGGCTCTGGCCCGCTCCCGTCGTAGTGGCACCGGCAACGGGCGAACCGGGGCCATCGTGGCCCTGGTGGGGAGCCTGGCCGGGCTGGCCGTCGGTGGGGTGCATGGGGCCAATGCCGCCGGTGGTCTCGGCACCGGCAACGGGCTGGCCGGGGCTGTCGCGGCCGTGGTGCTGGGGCTGGCCGGCATGGTCATCGGTGGGCTGGCTCTGGCCCGCTCCCGCCGCTCCAGCCTCACCGGCTGACACGCCCCATGAGTCATCTCACATACGGGTGACCACAATTAGTTGTCCAGAGCGACTGGACATATGGCCCGAAGTTGGCCGAAAATATTCGGCACTGTTACAAGCCTGAACGTGTCTGACCACCGGCCGTGCGCGAGTTGGACGACGCGTGATCAAGAATCCGGTGGAACGTGAACGAAGCCAAATCGAATGATGGCGGCCTGGTGACCTATGCCATCTTCACCGCGTGGGAATGCGCGAGCTGTGACGTTGCTGGACGAACCCCACCGGGCGGGGCCGTCGAATGCTGGAACTGTGGCGGCTCCGTCGTGGTCACCGCGCGCCCGAGTGTCCGGAACGTCATTACCTAGTCTCGCGGAGTCAACGGGCCGGGGAGATCGAAGCCTCCCCGACCCGCAGCTTCCGCGAGGCATCACATTTGGTCAGGACGTGACCGCACACTGTCCGCGGTCTGCCCGAACCGGTCCATCCTTCGTTGGCCGCACGTCGAAATCGAAGATCGCCGTCGGCACATAGATCGTGCAGCAGGCGTTCGGGATGTCGACGATGCCGCTGATGCGGCCTTCGACGGGTGCCGAACCCAGCAGCAGGTAGGCCTGTTCGCCGCTGAATCCCCACCTCTTGAAGTACTCCACCGCGTTCAGGCAGGCCCTGCGGTAGGCAACGGTCGCGTCCATGTAGTGGTTCTCGTCCGTCTCGCGGTCCACCGAGACACCCGAGAAGGAGATGAACTCGGAGTACCGCGGTTCCACGTTCCCCGGCATGAACATCGGATTCGTGGTGATGCCGTACTTTTCCATACCGCCCTTGATCACGTCGACGTGCAGGTCGAGGAACCCGCCCATCTCAATGGCGCCACAGAAGGTGATTTCACCGTCACCCTGGCTGAAGTGCAGGTCCCCGGCCGAGAGCTTGGCGTCGTTGACGAACACCGGGAAGAAGACCCGAGACCCGCGGGTGAGGTTCTTGATGTCCTGGTTTCCTCCGTTCTCCCTGGCCGGCACCGTGCGAGCACCTTCACGGGCGATCCTGTCCGCGGCCTCCCCGGTGGCCATTCCGCCGAGTGCGTTCTGCGGTGTGGGTGGCAGGCCCAGTGGCGGTACACGGTTGGGGTCGCGGTCGATCAGCGCCTGCTCCCTGCGGTTCCACCGCTGGAGCAGCTCGGCCGACGGTGCGGTGCCGAACAAACCGGGGTGGGTGATGCCGGTGTGCCGGATGCCGGGAAGGTGGCGCGAGGTGGCCTGCTGACCGTGGAAGTCCCAGATCGCCTTGTAGGAGTCGGGGAAGTAGTCGGTGAGGAAGCCGCCGCCGTTGTTCTTGGAGAACACACCGGTATAGCCCCAACCCTGTCCCGGCGCCTCGCCGACCTGCTGGGGAACCGGTCCGAGGTCGAGGATGTCCACGATGAGCAGGTCGCCGGGCTCCGCGCC
The DNA here is from genome assembly GCF_040645195.1 of Saccharomonospora sp. NPDC046836. Classification (NCBI taxonomy): domain Bacteria; kingdom Bacillati; phylum Actinomycetota; class Actinomycetes; order Pseudonocardiales; family Pseudonocardiaceae; genus Saccharomonospora; species Saccharomonospora sp. NPDC046836. Next base: position 168,375 of record NZ_JBEYXW010000012.1, on the reverse strand, counting down.
CTCGATGCCGATGGGGCCGCTGAGCATGTGGGCGCGCGTCAGGTCGACATCCCGCACGTCGTTGGCCGAGTCGTTGTTGCCGAGCTGAGCGTCGGTCCACTCCCGGCATTCCAACCGGAACTCCTGCCCGGGACGGACCATCGTGACCACGGGAACGTCCGGGTGCCACCGGTTGTGCCCTGGCACGGTCTGGTCACGCATGGACTTCGACTGGTCTACGGTGAAGATGGTCTCCGGCATGTGATCTCCTCCTCGCTTCGTGAGCTTCTCTCACCAGATGTCGCCCGCTGTTGTCCTGTCCGTATTCGTGCACCTCCTCGTCACGTCGGCGTCGCCGGGCCTTGAGCCGACAGTTGGCTGATGGAGGGTCGGGTCAGCGGCACCAGCGCCACGAAGACCACGACCCCGAAGGCCGCCAGCGCCACGGTGGTGACCGTCGGGTTCAACGCCCAGTAGCCGGTCAGGAGCAGGAACCCGGGAATCGCGCCGGTCACCCAGCCCTCGATCGCGGTCACCCAGCCGGTGTAGTTGTTGAGACGCTCGATCTTGAGCCCGAACAACAGAAAGAACAGGAACCAGAGGAACGCCCAGTACAACCAGATCACGCCGAACGGGTAGTCACCGAGTATGCGGAAGTTGGCGACGGAATAGCCGATCGCCATGATCGCGACGAACAACGAGAACCAGCCGACACCGGTGCTGTCGAGACCGGCGAGCAGGCCGATCCCGACGTACAGATAGGTGAAGCCGAACAGGTAGATTCCCGATGCGGCGAGGATGGTATTGGGATTTCCGCCCGAGGTGAAGATCAGATATGTCGGCGTGATCACCTGTAGTCCGCCGACGAAAAGATTGAAAACGGCGCCGGATTGGGGATTGATCCTGCCCAAGAGCATGACGCCGTTCAGGAAAAGCACAGCGCCGACGAACAGCAGGCCCACAGCTGCCATGAGCGATCACCTCCATGCATCACGCGAGCCGTTGTTCGTGCCGACTCTCGCTGCGTTCGGCGACCTGACAAACGTGCGTGGCCGGGTGCAGGTCAGTGCCGACCGGGCCTGACCCGTGCTCGCCGGCCTGCGCTCATAGTCGGGGAAGGCGGGACAGCGCCGGATGCGGTGGCCGTACCGCCTTGTTGCGAGGTACTTCCGACACGACTGCGGGTTCGTCGCGGGTGCTTTCCGCGCGCTCATGCGCGGCTCCCAACTCCTTGGACATCAGGGAGAGGTGAGCCGTGGTGAACTTTCGGCGAGACGCTCCACCACATTCCGGACACTCCGCCTGTGACGGTGCCGTGCCGATCGGATGCCGCGTCTCGAAGGGCCCACATTGTGCGCAGGCGTACTCGTAGGTCGCCATCACCACCCCCACACATGAGCCGTCTCACGTGTTTCGGGTCGACGGTTGATCTTCACTTTCTGGTCTCTCAGCGTCCAGACCAGCTCACTTCAGCACAACTCCGATAGGAGCGGATGTCAATAGCGGCGACGAACTCGGTTTCAACGGCGCGTCCAACCGTGGCAACGCCTACGCTGCGTCGTTAACGCCGTGGACGCGTGCGTGGTGACCACAGTGGACATGCTGCGCGGTCGACGTCCACATGCGACACCACAGGCACCGTCCTCCAGGCGGCTGGCCAGGCCGTCCAGCAGGCAGGTGAGGCCGAGCTCGAACAAGGCGTCCAGGTCGAGGTCGAGGTCGTCCAGCGCGGTGACTCGCTCGAACATGGGGAACCTGCTCGGCGCGGCGAGCGACGTCAGCACCTCCAGGTTCGCCTTGACCCGTTCGTCGCTGTCCATGCCGGTCTCCGCTTCGGCCTGCGCCGCCGACTCGAGGTTCACCCCGAGCCCGCGTACGAAGCTGAACAGCATGATCTGAATGTTGAGCGAGATGGTGGCGGCGGAAGCAGGACCACAGCGTGTGCGCGGAGGAAGCCAGCGCGTCGCGCCAGCCCGCCTGCTGCTCGTGGGGGAGGAGCTCACGAAGGCCGACGCCATCACGCTGCCCGAGTGCCCGATGGCCGCTGCGGCTCGTTGATCTCTAGGACCGCGCCGCCACGAGCTGGTCGGCTTGCACGATCTCGGCCGCGGTGGGGGCGTGCTCGGGATCGGTGAGCCATTGCAGTGCGGTGCCGACGAGCAGTGAGTAGTAGTGCGTGCCGAGTACGCGGACCTCGTCGTCGGTGGCCTGCGGTCCGGGGCCGCCGAACGCACGCGCCAGCGCGGCGCGGGCCGTCTGCTGGCCCTGGGCGTTCATCGTGCGGATCTTCTCGTCGTGCTTCAGGTAGCTGATGCCCTCGAAGTTGACGAACCACAGCTCGCGGTTGGCCTGGATCGACTCGATGATCCGGCTCCAGCGAGCCTCGTGCGCGGCGGCGAGGTCCGCGGTGTCGGCAGTCTCCGGGGTGGCCGAATCGTCGAGGACGGCGAACAGCAGCTCACCCCACTCCCGGTTCAGCTCGTGGAGCGCCTGCGTGAGCAGCTCCTCCTTCGAGCCGAAGTGGTAGTTGATCGATGCCTGGTTCGCCCCCGACGCGGCTACCAGCTCGCGCACCGTCGTGCGCGCGTACCCGGTCCGCAGGAGGCACTCTCTCGCTGCACTCAGCAGGTTCTCGCGGTGTCCCACGTGTGCTACCGTAGCATGTAAACGTTCGTTTTAAACGAACATTCATCACCTGCGAAAGGGTCAGACATGGGCATACCTGCTGTGCGCACGAGAGACCTGCGCTGCAGATTCGCCGGGGAGGCCGGCCCGGTCGACGCGCTACGCGGGATCGACCTGGACGTCGCACGCGGCTCGTTCGTCGCGATCATGGGCCCGTCGGGTTCGGGCAAGACGACCTTGCTGCACTGCGCTGCCGGGCTACGGACCCCGACCTCGGGAACCGCTGAGCTCGACGGCGTGAACCTGTCCCAGCTTGGCGAGGCGCGGCTCGCGGAGCTGCGCCGCAGGCGCATCGGGTTCGTGTTCCAGTCGTTCAACCTGCTCCCGGCGCTGACGGCGGCGGAGAACATCGAGCTGCCGCTGCGTCTGGACTCGCGCCGGGCCGACCCGCGGCACACGGCTGCCCTGCTCGCCAGGGTCGGCCTCGGCAACCGCGGCCAGCACCGCCCGGACCAGCTGTCGGGCGGGCAGAAACAGCGCGTGGCGGTCGCCAGGGCGCTGATCACCGGCCCGGACGTGGTGTTCGCCGACGAGCCGACCGGAGCGCTGGACATTCGCAGTGCGCGGGAGGTGCTGTCCCTGCTGCGCCAGCTGGCCGATCAGGGACAGACGATCATCATGGTCACCCACGACCCGGTGGCCGCCTCGTTCTCCGACGAGGTGCTCTTCCTCGCAGACGGCCTGATCGTCGACCGGCTGGCCCAGCCGTCCGCCCGCGCGGTCGCCAGCCGCATGGCGACCCTCGTCGAGTCGGCCGAGCGGGCGGCGAATGCGGCGGGGGTGCGCTGAGATGATCGCACTGGCATGTCGCCTCTTCCGTCATCACCGCGCGACGGCGCTCGCCACCGGGCTCGTCGCGCTGGTCGGGATGGCGCTGGTCGTGGCGATGGCCGCGCTTCTCGGCACGGGCCTCGCAGACGGAACGGCCCGTGCGGACCGGCCGTTCCTGACTCAGTTCCCGCTGATCATGGGTGGCTGGGTGGTCGCGATCGTGGTGTTCGCCATGGTCTCGACCGTCGGGGTCACACTCAGCGGAAGGGCCGCCGAGATCGGTGGCCTGCGCCTCATCGGAGCCACTCCGCGCCAGGTGCGGGTGCTGGTCTCGGCGGAGACGCTGGCGGTCTCCGCCGCGGCCGCGCTGCCCGGCCTCGGTGCCGGCTACCTCCTCGGCTGGATCCTCATGGCGAGCATCCGTTCCGCGGGACTGACCGATCCGGCGTCGAGCTTCGCACCCGGACTGGGTGTTCCGGTCGCCGGCGTCGCCCTCGTGCTGGTCGCCAGCACGGTCGCAGCGTGGATCGGCAGCCGTAAACCGGCGGAGCGGAGCCCCGTCGAGGACCCGGTGCCCGCGACGTCCAAACAGCGCAGGGAGAAAGGACGGCGAGTCGTCGCGGCGGTCCTGCTGATCGCCGGTGTCGGCTCGGCGAGCGCGGTCCTCGGCCTGTCGGCGGACAACATCGCGACGACCGCGATGACCGGGCCGGCCACGGTCCTCACCGCCATCGGACTGGCCGTGCTCGCACCCGAGCTCGTGAACGTGGTGAACCGCATCCTGCGCGGCTTCCCGGCGTTGCCACGGGGTGCCGCAGCGCATCTCGCGGCCATCAACCTGTCCGCAGCGCCGGAGCGGGTGCGTCCGGTCGTCACGTTTCTCACCCTGCTCGTCGGGGTGTCGGCAGGCACCCTCAGCATGCAGGGGATCGAGAACCAGCACGCGAGCGCGGACAGCACGGCCCAGGTCCTGGCGTCGATCAACTACCTCGTGGTGGTGCTCATCGCGCTCTTCACGGCGATCGCGTTGACCAACAACCTGGTAGCCGCCATCGGCCGGCGGCGCGAGGAGTTCGCGGTGCTGTCCCTGATCGGCTCGACCACCCGGCAGGCGCGCGGGATGCTGCTGCGCGAAACCACCGCGGCGACGATCGTCAGTGTCGCCGTGGCCGGTATCGGCGCGCTGGTGTGCGTCATCCCGTTCGCCATCGTCAAGACCGGCAGCCCCGCCGCGGCGTTCGACGCGGGCCCCTACCTGCTGAGCATCGCGATCGGCGCCGCCATCGCCCTCGGCGTCACGTCCGTCGCGGGCAGCAGAACCATCCGCAACGCCTGAGAGTGCCGACGCGGAACAGCGGCTGCGGAACGAACACGAGATCTGGCTGACGACAGTGCGGTCGGACGGTCAACCCCAGGCATCGGCGGTCGGCTTCCTCTGGGCCGGCGCGGAGCTGCTCATCCTGACTGATCCGCACAGCCAGAAGATCCGTAATCTCAACGGCAATCCCAAGGTCGCCCTGCACCTCGATATCGACCGGCACAGCGAACAGGGTGGCGTTGTCACACTCGAAGGTCTGGCGATGCTCGATGCCGCACCGTTGAGCTCGGACGAGCGCACCACCTATGCACAGAAGTACACGGACGAGATTCGTGCGGCCGAGCTGACGCCGCACGACCGGTACGGGCTGTCCGTCGACGCGATCACGACGCGGGTGCGCAAAGAGCTCTGACGTGGCCGGTAGCCTTGAGCCATGCCACGAATCGCTACCGCCGAGCACGTTGATCGGTCCGCTCTGCTGGAGTTCTTGCGGCCTCGCCACCGAGGCGTGCTCGTCACCACCCGCTCTGACGGCAGCCCACAGCTGTCGCCGGTGACGTGCGGTGTGGACACGCAAGGCCGGATTGTGGTGTCCACTTATCCGGAGCGGGCGAAAGTGCGCAACGTGCGCCGCGACGCAAGGGTGTCGATCTGTGTGCTGTCCGATGACTGGAACGGTCCGTACGTGCAGGTCGACGGACAGGCGGAAGTGCTGGACATGCCCGACGCTCTGGACGGGCTGGTGGAGTACTTCCGCTGTATTTCTGGAGAGCACCCGGACTGGGACGAGTACCGCGATGCCATGGTCCGGCAGAACAAGTCCTTGATCCGCATCGATATCGAGCGCTCGGGTCCAATCGCGACCGGCGGTTTCCCGCCCCAGCTCGCCGGTTCCTGAACCCAGCCGTCCTATCAGGACTGTCAGCGGGAACGGGTGAGCGGCCGGAGGATGGTGTCGACCTCGTCGTGGGCCGGGCTGTCGACGTACCGGTTCTCCGGCTGGCACCAATCCAGCGGGGTGCGCTGGTGCTGTGGGTCGCGGAGGCCGGGGTCGGCGCCGTGGGCGAGCAACCGTCGGACACTGGCGGGCCGCCCATGGTGCGCGGCAACGTGTAACGGCAGCCGTTGCCATTCGGCGTCGGCCTGGTTGACCGGAGTTCCGGCGGCGACGAGCTGGTCGATCACCGCCAGCCGCTGGTGGTCGGAGGCGAACACCAGCGCCCGTAGCCGGCTCTGCAGCGTGCACCGGCCCGGCTCCCAGCGGCTGATGTCTCCAGCGGCGGCGGCCATTTCCAGACTGCCGGTGCGGGCGCCGGCGGCCACCAGCAGGTCGAGGACCTGGGTCATGCCGAAGACCGCCGCATGGTCCAAGGCCGTGGCGCTGGGTACTCCGCCGGAGTCGGGCGCGGAGACGGCGTCGATGTCAGCCCCCGCCTCGATGAGAACCTCGGCGACCTCGGCGTCGCCGTAGCTGGCGGCCGTGATCAGTGGCGTTTCCTTGTCACCGGCATGCCCGTCGACCGGCGCGCCGGCGTCGAGCAGCGCCTTGGCGATGGCGCCGGTGCCGGGCAGCTCGCGTGGCAGGCCCAGCCGCTCGTGGTCGAAGCGCAGCATGGCCACGTAGCCGAGCAGGTCAGGGCCGTTCTTGTGGTCGCACCAGTGCGCCAGCTTGGTGGTGGCCGACTCGGGGTGCTGGGCCAGCAGCCCGGTCAGGCGGGCGAGGTCCCGGTTGTTGAGGATGTCGCGGCGGTCGACTTCCAGTTCGAGCTCTGCCCAGCTGGGGAACCCGTACTCGCGGGCGATCGCCAGCTGCGCCGACGCGAGGTCGCCGCGTCGCAGCTCCTCGGCTTGGTGCCGCAGCTGGGCCAGGTTCGTTCGCGCGGGAAGGTAGGCCATCTCAGCCGAACTTCTCCGCGATCGACCTGATCCACTCCGCTGACCACGTCAGCTCGCCGGAGTGCAACGCCCCGAGCACGTCGTCGACCCAGCGCAGCTCGGCCTCACGCACCGCGATCGAGTACTCCTCGTCCAGCAGGAACAGGCGCGGCAGGTCCGGTACGGCCGCGAGGGCCTTCCTGTCCTCGTCCACCGTCGCCCGCAGGTCGGCGGCCCGCTTCTCCAGCCGGGCCGCGGCGTCCTCGGGGCCGAGGACCATGAGCGAGGCCAGCGCCGCCGGGAACTCGGGGAAGTCGCGAGCGGGGCTCGCGAGCATCTCGCCGGTCCAGTCGCGCAGCGCCTGCCGGCCGTCCGGGGTGATCGCGTACACCGTCCGCTCCGGTCTGCGCTCGTCGCGAGCGGTCTCTTGCACCGTGATCAGTCCGGCACGCTGCAGCCGGTCGATCGTCTGGTAGACGCTGTTGCGCTGCGCGACGTTCGCGATCCTGTCCTTGCCGCGCTCCTTGATGACCTCGTGCATCCGGTACGGGTGCATCGGCCCCTCCGCCAGCAGGGACAACAGCACGAGCGCCAGCGGTGATCGTCGATGGGTGCTCCTCGCCACGCCATGAGACTAATGCCAGCGCCGCGACCCCCGTTGCCTAGATAGTTATTTTATGTATAGTCATGTCATGACTTCAGCACTCATCGCAGGCGGCGGGCTGGCCGGATCGGTCACCGCCATGGCACTCACGAAGGCGGGCATCGACACGACCGTTTACGAGGCGTACGACCGGTCGGCCGACGGTGTCGGCGCGTTCCTGACGCTCGCGGTCAACGGGCTCGCGGCACTGCGCACGCTCGATCTGCACACGATCGTCCGCGCGCGGGGCTTCGACACGCCGGCCATGTCCATCGGCATGGGCGGCAAGCCGATGGCGGAGTTCGACTTCGGCGACCCGCTCCCGGACGGCACGGTCACGCAGACCATCACGCGGGCGGCGATCTACACGGCGCTGCGGGACGAGGCCGTGCGGCGCGGCGTACGGATCGAGTACGGCAAGCGGCTCGTGTCCGCAACGTCCACTCCGGACGGTGTGACCGCAGTGTTCTCCGACGGCACCAGAGCACACGGCGACCTGCTGGCCGGCGCGGACGGGCTGCGCTCGGCCACCCGCACGCTCATCGACCCGAACGCGCCGACGCCACGGTACGTTCCGCTGCTCAACGCAGGCGGATATGCGAAGGGGCTACGACTCGACGCTCAGCCCGGCCGGATGCACATGGTGTTCGGGCGGGACTGCTTCTACGCGTACGTGATTCACGAGTCCGGTGACGTGTGGTGGTTCGCGAACCCGCGCCAGCCCCGTGAGCTGTCGCGGGAGGAGCTGGCACAGGTGCCGTGGCGGGAGAAACTGCTCGGCCTGTTCGCTCGCGAGGACGGTCCGGCCCGCGACCTGGTGGAGGCGACCGACGAGATCTTCGCGGGCTGGAACACCTACGACTTTCCTTCGGTGCCGACGTGGCACCGCGACCGGATGGTGATCATCGGTGACGCGGCGCACGCGACGTCACCCGCGTCCGGGCAGGGCGCGTCAATGGCCATTGAGGACGCGGTGACGCTCGGGAAGTGCTTGCGGGACATACGGAACGTGCCGGCGGCGTTCGCCCGGTACGAGGCGCTGCGCCGCGCCAGGGTCGAACGTGTGGTGAAGCAGGGCAAGCGCAATGGGGACGGCAAGTCGCTCGGGCCCGTGATGCGGCACCTCATGCCGCTGTTCTTCAAGCTGTACAAGCCGAACGCGGCGTCGATGCGCTGGCTGTACGGGCATCGCATCGAGTGGGATGCTCCGGTCGAGGCCGGCCGCAACGGGTGAACCACACAGCTATTCGAGCTGTCTGGCCAGTTGGTGGGCCGCCGCGACCACGCGGCGGCCCATGTCCTCCTGATCGTCCACTTCGAACAGAGAAAGGCCCACACTCACCGCGCCGTCCGGCCGCCGCGCCGGGACCACCGCGGAGATGCCGGTGACGCCAGGCGCGATCTCCCCGTGCGACACCGCGAACCCACGCCTGCGTGCCATGGCGACCGCCTCGCGCTCACCCTGCACCGGCGGGTCGGCGGCGAGCATCGCCAGGCCCGCTGAACCGCGCCCGATCGGATCCAGCTGACCAGAGCGGAACGCCACGTGAATGCGCGCCTTGCGCGGTTCGACGATCATCAGCATCCGGACCTGCTCGGCGTTCTCGCGCACGACCAGGTGAGCGGTCGCGTTCGTGTCGTCGGTCAGCTCCTCCAGAACCGGCCGGGCGAGCGTCCGCAGATCCTGCTCCACCGGCTCGGCGAGTCGCACGAGCCCAGCCCCCAGCGTGATCCGCTTGAACCGGTCCCTGCGGCAGAGCTGGTGCTCCTCGAGAGTCCGCACAAGCCGATGCGCGACGGTGCGGTGCACCCCGATCCTGTCGGCGATCTCCGTGATCGACAGCCCTTGCGGGGCGGTGACCAGCACCTCCAGTACCTGCAGCCCGTGATGCAGCGTCTTGGACGTGCCCGGACGTTCCGGTTTCCGGACAGGTGAAGAAATAGCTGTCTCTTGACGAGCGCTCACCGACGACCTACTTTCTCTTCATAATCGCACGCTGTGTGCGATTATCGCACGCTTGTCGAAGAGAATCAAGGAGCCCGACATGGACGTCGCCGTTGCCGACGTGCTCGCCGTCCACCAGCTCTATGGTCGGCAGAGCCACGCGATCGATTCGGGGCGGGCCGCCGACTGGGCGGCGACGTTCACCTCCGACGGCGAGTTCCGTTCGCCGAGCTACCCCGCACCGTCGTCCGGCGCCGCCGAGCTGATCGCCTTCGCCGAGCGCTTCCACGCCCAGTGCGCCACAAGCGGCGAGGTGCTGCGGCACGTGATCAGCACCATCGAGGTCCTGCCGGCCGGACCGGACGCCCTCCATGCCAGGGCCTACCTGCAGATCATCGGTACCCCGGCCGGTGAGCCGTCCCGGCTGCACCGGCTCACCCGGATCGACGACGAGTTGGTCCGGACCTCCAGCGGTTTGCGGATCCGCCGCCGGACCGTTCACCGCGATGCCTGAGTTCGAAGGAGAGAAGAACCTGTGACCAATCTCGAGCCGACCGGTCCTGGCCGAGTTCTGCACCAGCCGGTCACCGCGGTCTACCCGGAGTTCCCGGGCAAGGTCGCCGTGGTCACCGGTGCCGCCCGTGGCATGGGAGCCCGCTTCGCCGCCGCGCTCGCCGGCCGCGGCGTCGACATCGTCGGCGGTGACATCGCCGCCGGCGACATGGCCGCCACCGCGGGTGAGCTGAGTGCGGCACTCGCGGCGCAGTCGATCGAGGCCAAGCCCGGCCGGATCGTCCCGGCGACCGTCGACGTCACGAAGGCCGAGGACCACCGCGCGCTCGCGCAGCGCGCGGTCGACGAGTTCGGGCGCCTCGACTTCTGGGTCAACAACGCGGGGATCTTCCCGTTCGCCGAGGTCGCCGACATCTCCCCGGAGCAGATCCGGACGACACTGTCGGTGAACGTCGAGGGCGTGCTGTTCGGGGCGCAGGCGGCAGCGGAGCGGATGCAACCGGGCGGCGCGATCGTGAACATGTCCTCGGTGTCCGCGGTCCGGGTGCGCAGGGGCAGAGCAGCCTACTGCAGCTCGAAGGCGGCCGTCGCGCACCTCACCGAGGCGCTCGCGGTCGAGCTGGGGGACAAGGGGATCAGGGTCAACGCGATCGCGCCCGGATACATCGACACCGAGATGACGCGGTGGATCCGGGACGACGCACCGGCGCTGGCGAAGGCACTCGACGCCGTTCCGCTGCACCGGATCGGCTCGCCCGAGGAGGTCGCGGGAGTGCTGCTGTTCCTGCTCTCGGACAGCGCACGCTACGTCACCGGGCACAGCATCGCGGTCGACGGTGGTTCCCGGCATGTCTGACAGCGCGGCTGAGAGCCAGGAAGCCATCCGATACCCGGACGTCGTACTGGTCACCGGCGCGGCGAACGGCATGGGCGCCCAGCACGCCAGGGCGCTGGCCGCCCGCGGGGTGCACATCTGCGTGGCCGACCTTGCGGAGCCCGACGATGTCGTAGCGGAGATCGTCGCGGCCGGCGGCTCGGCCTCGGCGCACAGTCTCGACGTCACCGACCCGTTGCAGTGGGAACGGGTGATCGGCCAGATCCGCGAACAGCGTGGCCGGCTCGGCGGACTGGTCAACAACGCGGGTATCTCACGCAGGCTGGAGTTCATGGACACCACCCACGAGGTGTGGGAGCAGGTCCTGCGCGTGAACCTGTCCGGCCCCTTCTACGGCATGCGGGCGGCGGCGCCGCTGATCCGCGACTCCGGTGGCGGATCGATCGTCAACATCTCCTCGATCTCGGGGCAGATCGGCTACTTCTCGCCGGCGTACTCGTCGAGCAAGTGGGGGCTCACCGGGCTGTCGAAGTCCGCGGCCGGGAACTTCGCGGCGTGGGGCATCCGGGTCAACTCGGTGCATCCAGGTCTGGTCGGGACGGCGCTGCTCGGAGGAGCGGACGCATTCGTCGAATCGGCCATGCGCAGCATCCCGGCCGGCCGGATGGGCACGCCCGAGGAGATCACCGACGCCGTGCTCTTTCTGCTCTCCAACCGCTCGACCTACCTGACCGGCAGCGAGATCACCGTCGATGGCGGGCTGGTGTCCAACGGCCTCTACCACCGCATCGTCGCCGAGTCGGGGGGTGAGCTGGGATGAGCGAGCACGAGGTCGACGTCGTCGTGATCGGCGGCGGCGGAGCCGGGCTCGCAGCCGCGGTCGCGGCTGCCGAACAAGGCGCCTCGGTGCTGCTGTTCGAGTCCGAGCGCGAGCTGGGCGGATCGACCGCTATGTCCGCGGGCATGCTCACCGCCGCGGGTACCAGCGTGCAGGCGAGCCTCGGGATCTCCGACACCGCCGAGAAGTTCTTCCAGCACTACATGGACCTCAACCAGTGGCTGCTCAAACCGGGCCTGGTGCGTGCGTTCTGTGAGCACGCGGGGCCGACGGTCGAGTGGCTGATCGGGCTCGGCGTGGAGATCCCCGCGGCGGTGTCGCACGACGCGCACACCCCGGGGCTCACCCGGGCCGGAGTCGAGGACGTCTGGCGTGGCCACGTCCCGAAGGACCAGGGCTACGGCCTGGTCCAGGTACTCGACCGCGCACGGAAACGGCTGGGCGTCGAGGCGGTGCTGAACACCCGCGTGGAACGGCTGCTGGTCGAGGACGGGGCTGTGGCCGGCGTCGTCGCGGACGGGATCGACGTCCGGGCCGGGGCGGTCGTCGTGACCACCGGCGGTCTTGCCCATGACCCGGAGCTGCTCACGCGCCACTACCCGGCCGCAGGGCGTGCGGGCGACGACCTTTTCGTGGTGGCTGCCGAAGGCAGCCGGGGAGATCATCTACGCTTCGGCGAGCAGGCCGGCGCCGCGGTGACCGGCGAGGGCTGGGGACTGCTGCTGCCCACGGTCTACTTCCAGCGGCTACACCACTGGCAGTCCGGGTTCCCGCCGGTGTCGCGCGTGCTCGTCAACGCGCGCGGTCGCCGGTTCATGGACGAGGACGCCTCCTATGCCGTGTCCGCGGGGATCGTCGAGGCGCAGCCGGGTCCGGTGTGGATGGTGTTCGACGAGGCCACACGGGCCGGGCTGCCACCGGGTTACGCCCACTGGTCGGCCGAGCACGTCGAGGCCGAGGCCGACGCCGGCCGGACACTGCGGGCCGATTCCCTGGAGGAACTGGCCGGACTCATGGGTGTCCCCGCCGACGCCCTCACCGCGACCGTCGAACGCTGGAACCGGCAGCTGCCCGAGACCGGCGAGGATCCGGACTTCCTGCGCCACCGGACCCTTGCCGCGAAGGGCATCGCCGCGAACCCGGACCCGATCAGCAAGGCACCCTTCCACGCCGCCCGCTTCCTCCCCGCCGAACTCGTCTGCACCCACACCGGTCTGGAGATCGACGCGCGGGCCGCGGTGATCGGCGCCGGTGGCGACCCCGTCCCCGGGCTGTTCGCCGCCGGTGAGGCCGGAGCAGGTGTTCTCGGGCCGCGTTACGTCGGCGGCGGCAACGCCGTCGCCAACGCCGTGACCATGGGCCGCATCGCCGGGCGCAACGCCGCCCACCACACCGCCTGACCGCAGTTCACTGATTCGCACTCACCGTCGAGGAGATCCATGTCAGTCCCCACCACCGCCTCCGCCGCGGGGCAACACGAGGTCGGGCGGCGCACGATCCGCAAGGTCGCCCTGCGGGTCATGCCGATCGTCGGCCTGCTCTACGTCTTCAACTACATGGACCGGGCCAACATCGGCTACGCCCAGCTCGGTATGGCGACCGAGCTGAGCATCACCGCGGCCACGTTCGGTGTCGCATCGGCGATCTTCTTCCTCGCCTACGTGGTGTTCGAGGTTCCCAGCAACATGATCATGAAGCGGGTCGGTGCCCGGCTCTGGCTCAGCCGCATCGCGGTGAGCTGGGGGATCGTCACCGTGCTCACCGGCTTCGTCGCCAACGTCACCCATCTGATCGTCGCCCGGATCCTGCTCGGCATCGCCGAAGCCGGACTGTTCCCCGGCCTGCTGCTCTACATGACCTACTGGTTCCGCGGCAAGGAGCGCGGCCGCGCGATCGCCGCGCTGGCGCTGGCCCAGCCGGTCGCGCTCATCCTCGGCAGCCTCACCGGCGGCCTGATCCTCGACCACATCCACTGGTTCGGGATGAGCAGCTGGCAGTGGGTCTTCATCCTGCAGGGCGCCCCCGCCGTCCTGCTCGGCGTTGTCACCTTCTTCCTGCTGCCCAACAAGCCTGCCGACGCCCGATTCCTCACCAAGGAGGAGAGCACCTGGCTGCAGTCCGAGATCGACGCCGAGTACGTGCCGGAGGAGAAGACGACGTTCCGTCACGAGCTCCGGGCCGTGCGTAACCCGAAGGTAGTGCATCTCGCGGTGGCGAATCTGTTCATCGCGTGCGGGCTCTACGGGCTGGCGTTCTTCCTGCCGCTGATCGTCAAACAGCTCGACCCGTCGTACTCGTCGACCAACATCGGCCTACTCGGGGCGATCCCGTACCTCGTCGGCGCCGTCGGGATGCTGTTGCTCGCCCGCAACTCCGACCGCACCGGTGAGCGGAAGATCCACGTGATCGCACTGGTCCTGGTGGCCGCGCTCGGGTTCTTCGGAGCGATCCAGTTCAAGTCGGTCCCGGCGCTGTCACTGGTCAGCCTGTCACTGGCAGCGATCGGCGTTCTCGGTTACCTCGCGCCGTACTGGGCGATGGCCGCCCGGGTGCTGACGAAGGAGCAGACCGCCGTCGGCCTGGCCGCGATCAACTCCATTGCCGCGCTGGGCGGGTTCTTCGGACCGTACGCGATCGGCCTCGCCGCCACCGACACCGATGTCACCGTCGGGCTGTACTTCCCGATCGGCTGCCTCGTGGTCGCCGCGGTGATGCTGTCCGTCCTCAAGGTGCCGCGTGAGGTCCGCCCCACCGCGTTGAACTAGTTTCAAGATGTACTTCCTCCGCCGTCCGGATAAGGTACAGCCGTGGCGGCGGAGGACGGGCCGGTGCGGCCGGCGGGAGTGGACCTGGACTTCTGGTCCTTCATCGCGCTGGCCAACCGCAGGCTCGCCGGGGAGTACGGCTTCCGCCACCAGCTCGCCACCCAGGTGCTGCTGACCCTCAACCGGGCCTCCGACCTGGTGACCTATGACCTCGAGGCCGCCGTGCACCGGCCGCGGGGCCGGTCCTGGTCGGCGTTCCGGCTGATGTTCGTGGTCTGGCTGGCAGGCCCGCTCGAACCGTCCGGAGCGGCCCGGCTGACCGGCATGAGCCGCGCCGCGGTGTCCAACCTGACCAAGACGCTGGTCGCCGATGGCCTGCTCGATCGCACTCCGGGCGAACGGGACGGCCGCTCGGTGCGCCTGTCCCTGACCCCGGCGGGACATGAGGAGATGGTCGCCGTCTTCAGCGAGCACAACGAGCGCGAGTTCCGCTGGGCCGGCGCGCTCACCGAGGAAGAGCAGCGCATCCTCGTGATGCTTCTGGACAAACTGATCACCGGCCACAGCGCGCCAGACGTACGCGGCCGCCGCTAGTTCCGGTCACGGCTTCCGCACTTCCGCAATGGAGCCTCGAGGGATATCGTGGCCAGTAAGTAGTACATGTCTTAACCATTTTCGAGTGGATGACAAAGGAGCCGGGTCATGCCTTACTACCGCCGCGCCGGCAACGTGCCGCCCAAGCGGCACACCCAGCACCGCACCCCGTCAGGCGGCCTCTACTACGAGGAGCTCATGGGGGAGGAGGGTTTCTCCTCGGACTCGTCACTGCTCTACCACGCGGGCGTGCCGTCGGCGATCGTCGATGCCACGCCGTGGGAACTGCCGGACCAGTCGACGACGGAGAACCGTCCGCTGATCCCGCGGCACCTGAAGTTGCACGAGCTGACCAGTGCGGACTGGAAGGCCGTCGACGCGGTGCGCGGGCGGCGGTTGGTACTGGGCAACGCCGACGTCCGGATCTCCTACGTCGCCGCCGGTGAGCCGTCGCCGTTGTACCGCAACGCCATCGGCGACGAGTGCGTGTACGTCGAGTCCGGCACCGCCACCGTCGAAACGGTCTTCGGGACGTTGAGCGCCGGCCAGGGCGACTACGTGATCCTGCCGCGAGCCACCACGCACCGATGGGTTCCCACCGGGTCGGAGCCCGTGCGGTTGTACGCGATCGAGGCCAGTTCGCACATCGCGCCGCCGAAGCGGTACCTGTCGCGTTACGGGCAGCTGCTGGAGCACGCGCCGTACTGCGAGCGGGACCTGCACGGCCCGGCCGACCCGGTGGTGGTCGAGGGAACCGATGTGGAGGTGCTGGTCAAACACCGCGGCTCGCGCGGAATCACCGGGACCCGTTACGTGTACCCGACACATCCGTTCGACGTCGTGGGCTGGGACGGGTGCCTGTACCCCTTCACGTTCAACATCGCCGACTTCGAGCCGATCACGGGGCGGGTACACCAGCCCCCGCCGGTGCACCAGGTTTTCGAGGGCAACAACTTCGTGATCTGCAACTTCGTTCCGCGCAAGGTCGACTATCACCCACTGTCGGTTCCGGTGCCGTACTACCACTCCAATGTGGACTCCGACGAGGTGATGTTCTACTGCGGCGGGAACTACGAGGCACGCAAGGGATCCGGGATCGGGCAGGGCTCGATCAGCCTGCACCCGGGTGGGCACAGCCACGGACCACAGCCGGGGGCGGTGGAGCGGTCGCTGGGGGTGGAGTTCTTCGACGAGCTCGCGGTCATGGTCGACACCTTCCGCCCGCTGGAGCTGGGCGAGGGTGGCCTTGCCAGCGAGGACCCCGGCTACGCCTGGACCTGGTCCGGCAGGGGGCCGGGATCGTGACCGGCTCCCCGATCCCGGGAGTCGTCGCCGGCCTGTGCGACGACGCCGCCGTGTTCCCGCCGGGGCTCGCCCCCCTGCACGAGGCCGTCCGCGCCTACCGTGAACGGCAGGGCACCTGGTACGCCGACCTCGTCGGCCCACTGGTGCTGGCCGCGGCCGACCTGCCCCGGCTCGGTTCGCTGCAGGCGGGGCCATTGCCGTTGTCCGTCACGCTGCCGGACGGTCCCGCGGACCTGCCCGCCGTCGTCGCCGCCACGGCGTCGTTACCGGTCGACCTGCGTTCGGTCGAGGTCGCCGTGCCGGACGGTACAGGTGTGAGCGAGTTCCTGGACCAGCTCGCCGAGGCTCCGCACGGTGACGTCGACGTGTACGTCGAGGTTCCGCGCGACGAACGGCGCTTACCGCTGATCGAGGCGATCGCCGGCCGGTACCGGGCGAAGCTGCGCACCGGTGGTGTCCGCGCGGACCTCTATCCAGGGGAAGCCGAGCTCGCGGACGCGGTCGCCGCCCTGGCCGCGGCCGGAGTGCCGTTCAAGGCCACGGCCGGGCTGCACCACGCGCTGCGCAACACCGACCCGGAGACAGGGTTCGAGCAGCACGGTTTTCTCAACCTCCTGCTCGCCACCGATGTGCTGGCGCACGGCGGAACCGAGCCCGATGCCCGCGCACTGCTCGCCGAACGTGACGGCGCCACCGTCGCCGGACGAGTGCGCGACCTCGACGCCGACCGGGTACACCGCGCCCGCGCCGCGTTCACCTCATTCGGCACCTGCAGCATCACCGACCCGCTCACCGAACTCGTCGAGCTGGGCCTGCTCACCGAACCGAGCACCGCAACCACCACAGGAGGGGCAACCCCGTGAGCGTCATCGAGGTCCCGCAGAACTCGCCGTTCGGCCGGGACAACCTGCCCTACGGTGTGTTCTCCGTTGCCGGAGGCGCACCCCGGGTGGGGACGCGGCTGGGCGACACCGTGGTGGACCTGTCCGTGGTGCTCGACGATCCGGTGTTCGCCGCGCCGTCATTGAACCCGTTCATGGCGCAGGGGCCCGCGCGGTGGGCGCAGGTGCGCGAGAGCATCTCCGCGATCGTGGCCGGGGACCTGCCGGACAACGCCCTGCATCCGGTCGGCGGCGTGCGGCTGCACCTGCCGATCGAGGTGGGCGACTACGTGGACTTCTACGCTTCGGAGCACCACGCGTCGAACCTGGGGCGGCTGTTCCGGCCGGACGCCGAGCCGCTGATGCCGAACTGGAAGCACCTGCCGGTCGGCTACCACGGCCGCTCCGGCACGGTCGTGGTGTCGGGGACCGGCATCGTCCGGCCCTGCGGGCAACGCAAAGCCCCCGACGAGACCACCCCCAGCTTCGGACCGAGCCAGCGACTGGACATCGAGGCGGAGCTCGGGTTCGTCGTCGGGGCGGGATCCGGCCTGGGGGACCGCATCGGGGTCGACACGTTCGCCGAGCATGTGTTCGGGGCTGTGCTGGTCAACGACTGGTCCGCTCGTGACCTGCAGGCATGGGAGTACGTGCCGCTGGGCCCGCATCTCGGCAAGAGCTTCGCCACCTCGGTCTCCCCGTGGGTGGTGCCGCTGGCCGCGCTGCAGGCCGCGCGGGTGCCGCTGCCAGGGCAGGACCCACAACCGTTGCCGTACCTGCGCGGTAGCCAGGACTGGGGCCTGGATGTCGACCTGGTCGTGCGGTGGAACGGCGAGGAGGTCTCCCGCCCGCCGTACAAGGACATGTACTGGTCCCCGGCGCAGATGCTCGCCCACCTGACCGTCAACGGGGCAGCCACGCGAACCGGGGACCTCTTCGCCTCCGGCACCATCTCCGGCCCCGGGAAACATCAGCGGGGCGCGTTCATCGAACTCACCTGGGGTGGCCGCGAGCCCGTCACGGTCCACGGCGAGCAACGCTCCTTCCTGCAGGACGGCGACGAGGTCACCATCTCGGCCACCGCGCCCGGCCCGAATGACACGCGGATCGGGTTCGGCGAGGTCACCGGCACCATCCTGCCTGCCAGATAAGCTCGATACATGCCGTCCAGGCGTGACTACCGACTGTTTCTCGCCGGTCAGACGATATCGAGTCTCGGGTCTTCCTTCACGACGTTCGGGTTGCCCCTGCTCGTGTTCAGACTCACCGGATCCCCAACCGACCTTGCGCTGACGACGATCGCCACCTTCCTGCCATACCTGTTGTTCGGCCTGCTGATCGGCGCCTGGGTTGACCGGGTGGATCGGCGCCGCCTCTTGATCTACACGACAGTGGCCAGCGGGCTGACTGTCGCGGTGCTGCCAACGATGGCGGCTTGTGGCGTCCTGCACGTCTGGATCGTGTACATGGTCGCGTTCGTCAGGGCATCGCTGGGGATCGTTGCGCACGCGGTCGAAGGTTCCGCGATGCCCAGCCTGGTTTCCCGGGAACGGCTGGCCGACGCGAACGGCAAGCTGCGGGCCGGCTCGGCCGCGGCCCAGGTCGCCGGCCCGATCCTTGCTGGTGCGCTCATCGGCGGCGGGTTGCCGATCGTTGAGGTCTTCGTCGTGGACGCGGTCGCGTTCTGGATCGCAGCCACCCTGCTCGTCGTGGTGCGCAGCCCTTTCAACCGCGGCCATTCAGCGCGGGAACCGAAGTCGGTCCGGTCCGAAATTGTCGTCGGACTCCGCTATGTGCTCGCCGATCCTCTCCTGCGCAACATTGCGCTGCATGCGGCTCTGTACAACCTGCTCGGGTCGATAGTCACCTCGCAACTGGTGTTCTTCGCGCATGACAGACTCGGTGCCACCGACGCACAGGTCTCCGTCCTCTTTGGCTGTGGAGCGATCGGCACAGCGGCAGCGTTGTTCGTGTCCGCCAGGCTGAGGCACCGATTGCCGTTCGCCGCCGCCACCCTCGGTGTGATGATGTGCTGGAGCGCCCTCATACTGGGTTTCTCGGCCAGTACCAGTTTCTGGCTCGGTGCGATCCTGTGGACGGTGGCTGCGGGTTTGCCGACCGTCTACGCGGTGCAGACGCTGACGTTCCGGCAACTGGTCGTACCGGACCACCTACTGGCCAGGGTGCAGACAACCGGCCAGGTGCTGGCGTGGTCCGTACAGCCTCTTGGGGCCTTCGTCGGCGCGGCGATCATCGAGGCCACGGCTCACATCGCCGCGGTCTACGCCGGCGCCGCGTTACTGATGGCCTTGGGCACGGCAGGCTTCTGGACCGGCCCGCTCGGGAAGGCCACACGACCGTCGTCGGCGGTGTCGTCCACATAGGAGCGCGGTCAGGCAAGGTGTTCGATGATCTTGCCGGCGGCGTCCGTGGCCATCCTGCGCATCGCCTCGGCGGTCTGCGCCCCGACGTGCGGGGTGATGATCACGGACGGTTCCGTGCGCAATGGATGGTCCGCCGGAAGCGGTTCGAGCACCGTGACGTCGAGGCCGGCTCCGGCCAGATGTCCTTGGCGCAGCGCGGAAAGCAGCGCATCTTCGTCCACAGTGCCGCCGCGGGAGGTGTTGATGACCACGCCACCCTTCGGCATCGACAGCAGCTCGGCGAGGCCGATCAGGTGCCGTGTTCGCTCGGTCAGCGGTACGTGCAGGCTCACCGCGTCGGACTGTGCGAGCACCCGGTCGAGCGGCGCGGGCTCGGCACCGGCCGCGGCGATGCCGGCGTCGGGCAGCAGCGGATCGTAGGCGAGCACCCGCATGCCGAACCCCTGCCTGGCGATGTGCGCGACCCGGGACGCGATACGCCCGAAGCCGATCAGACCCAGCGTCGAGCCGGACAGCTCGCGCCCCTGGATGGCGGCTCGTGTGTCGCCCTCGTTGCGCACGGCCACACCGATGCCGCGGCGTACGGCGAGCAGCAGCGCGATCGTGTGTTCGGCGACCGACTGGGTGTTGGCCGTCGGGGTGGTGGTGACCACGATCCCGCGCTGCTCGGCGGTATCGAGGTCCACGGTGTCGAGGCCGACGCCGTGCCGGGCGATGATCGTCAGCGCGGGCGCGCGGCGCATCATCGCCCCGTCGACCCGCGCCGTGCGCAGCAGGATTCCGGCCACCTGGCCGGCGATGTCGTCGAAGGTCGTCGCGGCGTCGCCGTAGCCGAGGCGGACATCGGCGTGGTCACGCAACAGCGCGAGGCCGTCGTCGTGGACGGGTCGCGGGATCCAGACGAGCGGCCGCTCACCCACGGGGCACGAGTTTCTGGTTCGCGCTGCGCCGCTGCGCCTCGCCGGCGAGGAGTTCCCGGGTGCTCCGCACGACCTCCGCGCACTGGTCCGCGGGCACGATCGCGACCCCGTCGTCGTCACCGACCACCCAGTCACCGGGGCTGACCGGCACGCCACCGACCGCGATCGTCACGCCCATGCGGTACGGCCCGGTCTTCCACGGCCCGGCAGGGGTGACCGCACGGGCGAACACGGGCACCCGCAGCTCGGCGAGATCGGCTGCGTCCCGGGCTGCGCCGTCGAGGACGATGCCGCCGATCTCGAG
The DNA here is from genome assembly GCF_040645195.1 of Saccharomonospora sp. NPDC046836. Taxonomy (NCBI): domain Bacteria; kingdom Bacillati; phylum Actinomycetota; class Actinomycetes; order Pseudonocardiales; family Pseudonocardiaceae; genus Saccharomonospora; species Saccharomonospora sp. NPDC046836. Next base: position 147,820 of record NZ_JBEYXW010000012.1, on the reverse strand, counting down.
TGCCCGCGCTTTCTGGACCACCAGCTCACCGATCAACGCGCGGGTCTCGTCCCCGCCACCGTTGACGACGAGTACCTCGCCGCGCCGGATCGTCTCGAACGCCGCGTGCAGCCCCTTGTTGTCCCCTGGGCGGGTCCACACGGTGAACGCCGGGCCGGACAGCGCCGCGCCGGGCCACAGTGGACGGATGCCCTGCGCGACGCCGAAACGCTCCATGGCGTCGGACAGGGTCGCAACCGGAAACTCTCCCGGCTTCGGGTAGGTGGTGGTCAGCTCCACGATCCTCCTCGCTTTCGTCAGTAGAGTGCGGGCGGCAGCCCGGTGCGGGCGATGTCGTCGGCGCAGCGGCGTACGGCCGCCACGAAGCCAGGGATCTTGTCGTCGGTGAACCGGACGGTGGGCCCGCCGAGGGCGAGCACCACCGGCCGGGCGAGTGCCCTCGCGCCTGTGGCCGGGTCGACCGGCACCGCGAGCCCGGTGTTGCCCGGCTCGCGCTGGCCGTGCGAGATGCTCCAGCCCTGCGCCATGGCGTGCTCGACGCCGTCGCGCAGGGTGTCGGCGTTGCTGGGGGACTCAGCGGTCGCGGAGACCCGCGCGATCAGCTCGTCCCGCTCGGCGGGCGGTTCGAGGCCGAGGAGCACGTAGGCCGCGGAACCCGCCCACAGCGGCAGTTCGTCGCCCGTCTGCACGACGTGCCGCAGCGTGTTCGGGCTCGGCGCCTGACCCACGACCACCCGGTGCAGGCCTTTGCGTACGTAGAGGCTCACGGTTTCGCCGGTCTCGGTGGCGAGCTCCCGCATGCGCGCGAGACTCGCCTCGGGCACGGCCCATGCGGCTTCGGCGAATGCGGCCCAGCCGATCATGCGGGTGCCGACGCGGACCTGCCCGTCGACGCCGGATTCCAGCACTCCTTCGGCGGTGAGGGTCTCGATCAGCCGCAGCACGGTGGTTCTCGGCAATCCGGTCGCGCGGACGATCTCGGCCACGCCGAGGGTCATGCGGTCGGCCGAGAATGCCTGCAGGACACGGAAAGCGCGACTGACCGCGCGGATACCTCCGTTGTCGCTGTCCGGAGCGGCGGCCCCAGTGGACTTCATCGTCAGCCCCTCCCCATCGAAGCGTGGTGTTTGCGTCTCGCCAACCGTAACTATACCATCAGGCGGTCAATGATGTCCGCCAGATGGACACTCAACCATGTGTGAACCTAGGTCACAAGGGAGTGATCGTGCAGAGGAAACGTGTCGCTCTCGCGGTCGCCGGAGCCGTGAGCACACTCGTGCTGGCCGGCTTCGCGGCGGTCGACGCGAGCCAGTCGACCTCGGGAACCACGCCGAGATCGAAGCTCACCGTGATGGCACCCGCCGCGCCCGGCGGCGGCTGGGACCTCGCTTCGCGGGAGGCCCAGCAGGCGTTGCGCGGCAGCAGCTCCATCGTCAACAACGTCCAGGTCATCAACGTGCCTGGCGCGGGAGGGACGATCGGGCTGTCGCAGTTCGTCGAACTGGGCGCCGACCCCACGCAGCTGATGATGACCGGCACCGTGATGGAAGGAGCCATCACCGTCAACCGGTCGCCGGTCGGCCTGCTCGACACCACGCCGATCGCGCGGCTGGCCGAGGACTACGAGGTGTTCATCGTCCCGGCGGACTCTCCATACCGGACGTTGGAGGACTTTCTCCGGGCATGGCAGGAGAATCCGCACTCGCACGCCGTCGGCGGGGGCGGGCTCGGTGGCACAGACCACCTGCTGACCGGGCTCGTCGCACGCGAAGCCGGGATCGACCCCGGGCAGTTGAACTACGTGTCCTTCGCGGGCGGCGGCGAGGTGCTCACCGCTCTGCTGTCGGGAACCGTCGAGGTCGGGGTCAGCGGGTACAACGACTTCCGCGACCAGATCGAGACCGGGAACCTGCGGGCACTGGCCGTTTCGGCGGATCAGCCCGTCGCGGGCATCGACACTCCGACCTTCATCGAACAGGGCATCGATGTCGCCCTGCCGAACTGGCGCGGACTGGTGGCGCCACCCGGAATCACGGCCGAGCAACGGCAGGAACTCATCGCCATCGTCGGCGAGCTGGTGCGAACCCCGGAGTGGGCCGACGCGCTGAGCCGCAACAAGTGGCAGGACAGCTTCCTGGCCGGTGACGAGTTCACCGACTTCATCCGGCAGGACCAGGCCAGGGTCAACGCGATCATCGAGGAGTTGGGACTGTGAGCACACCAGTCACCGGCTCGGCCTCCTATCTACGCCGCCGCACCGGTCTCATCGTCCCGTTGCTGTTGTTGATCGTCGGGATTGGACTCGGCATCGGAACGATCACAATGGACGTTCCCGACAACGTCTCCTCGCCGGGACCACAGCTGTTCCCGACGATCGTCGCGATCGCGTGTGTCGTGTTCGCAGTTCTGCTGGCCGTCGACGTGATCCGCCGACCCGAGCCTGCGGCGGTCGCGATCGCCGGCACTGACGGTGAGACAGCAGCGCAGGACGAGCAGCCCGTGCGCACGTGCAGCAACCATCCGGCGTTGTTCGGCGTGGTCGGCACCATCGTCGTCTTCATCGCCATGCTGAACCCGGTGGGCTGGCTGATCTCCGGGGCGGCGCTGTTCTGGGGTATCGCCCGCGCGCTCGGCAGCCGCCGCACGGTGTTCGACCTCTTCCTGTCGGTCGCGATCTCCTCGATCGTGCAGCTGGCCTTCTCCGCGGGGCTCGGGCTCAACCTGCCCCCCGGCATCCTGGCGGGAGTCTTCTGATGGAGTCACTGACCAATCTCGGTGAGGGCTTCCTCACCGTACTCACCCCGATGAACATGCTGTGGGTGTTCATCGGTGCCCTCCTCGGCACCGCGGTGGGGGTCCTGCCCGGGCTCGGCTCCGCGATGGCGGTGGCGCTGCTGCTGCCCGTCACGTTCTCGCTCGACCCCATCGGGGCCTTCATCATGTTCGCCGGGGTGCTCTTCGGTGGCCTGTTCGGCGACTCGATCGCGGGCATCCTGATGAACACGCCCGGCAACAGCACCGCGATCGCAGGATCGATCGAGGGGCACCGGATGGCCAAGAGCGGGCGCGCCGCGCAGGCGCTGGCGACCTCCGCGATCGGCGCGTTCGTCGGCGGCATCGTCGCCTCGATCCTGGTGGTCTTCTTCGCACCCTCACTGGCAGAGCTGGCCACCCTCTTCGGCCCCGCCGAGTACCTGGCGCTGGCGATCTTCGCGTTCGTCGCGATCTCGGCCGTCGTCAGCGAATCCGTGATCCGCGGGTTGGCCGCACTCGTCATCGGGCTCGCGATCGCTCTCGTGGGCATCGACGGCACCTCCGGTGCCGCGCGTTTCACCGCGGGCCTGCCGGAGCTTTTCGACGGCATCGACATCGTCGTGATCACCGTGGGGCTGCTCGCTCTCGGCGAGGTGCTCAGCGTCGCCGCACGCCGTGGCACGAAGGACGACACCGAACTGATCCCATCCACCGGGCGCCTGTGGTTGTCCCGGCGGGAGTTCCGGCTCGCGCTGCCGGCCTGGCTGCGTGGCACCGCGATCGGGGTGCCCTTCGGCATCATTCCCGTCGGCGGATCCGAGGTGCCGACGTTCCTCGCCTATGGCACCGAGCGCAGGCTCGGGTCCCGCAAGCCGAACTCGATGTTCGGCAAAGGTGCGATCCAGGGCGTCGCCGGACCGGAGGCGGCGGGCAACGCCACCGCGGGTACCGCGATGGGCGCCTTGCTCGCGCTCGGGCTGCCGACCTCGGCCACCGCGGCGATCCTGCTCGCCGCGTTTCGCCAGTACGGCCTGCAGCCGGGGCCGCTGCTGTTCGAGCGCGCCAGCGAGCTGGTCTGGGCACTGCTGGCGAGCTTCTTCATCGGCATGGTCGTGCTGCTGATCCTGAACCTGCCGTTCGCGCCGCTGTGGGCCAAGTTGCTGAAGGTGCCCAAGCACTACCTCTACGCCGGCATCACGGTGTTCGCGATGTTGGGTGTGTACGCCACCAGCGCCAAGATCCTCGACCTCGTGCTGGTGCTGGCGATCGGCCTGCTCGGGTTCGTCATGCGCCGCTACGGGCTGCCCATCGCGCCGGTGCTCATCGCCGTGATCCTCGGTCCACTCGCCGAGACCGAGTACCGGCGCGCGATGGCGGTCAGCGAAGGAGACCCGGCCGCGCTCGTGTCGAGCCCGATCTCGATCACGTTGTACACCCTGCTGGTCCTCGTCGTCGCGGTACTGCTGCTTCAGCGGTTCCGGGCCCGCCGTCAACAGAAAGCGGTGGTATGAAACAGGATTCGCCCACAGAGCGCCCGCTCGCCGGGATCCGGGTCCTCGACCTGACGAACGTCCTCGCCGGACCCTATGCTGCCTACCAGCTCGCACTGCTCGGCGCGGACGTGATCAAGGTCGAGGTTCCCGACGGCGGCGACCTCGCCCGCAAGCTGGGTGCCTCCGCCGAGCTGAACCGGCGCGAGCTCGGGGCCTCGTTCCTGGCACAGAACGCGCAGAAGCGCTCGCTCACGCTGAACCTCAAGTCGGCTCAGGGCAAGGAGCTGCTGCGCAAGCTGGTCGCCGGCGCGGATGTGCTGTGCGAGAACTTCCGGCCGGGCGTGCTCGAACGGCTCGGCTTCGGCTGGCCGGAACTACGGCGGATCAACCCGCGCCTGGTCTACTGCGCGATCTCCGGTTTCGGCCAGACCGGGCCACTGCGTGCCAAACCCGCCTACGACCAGATCATCCAGGGCAGTTCCGGGATGATGAGCGTGACCGGGACCGCTCAGGTGGCACCGTTGCGTGCCGGTTATCCCATCGCCGACACACTGGGCGGGCTGGCGGCCGCGTTCGCGATCTCCTCTGCACTGCTTGGCAGGGAACAGACCGGTGCCGGATGCATGATCGATGTGTCCATGTTGGAGACTGCGGTGACGGCGATGGGCTGGGTCGTGTCCAACCACCTCATCGCGGGCCAGGAGCCCAGTCCGCTCGGCAACGACAACGGCACGGCTGCCCCGTCGGGCACCTTCCGTACAGCCGATGGCGAGCTCAACATCGCCGCCAACAAGCAGGAGCAGTTCGAACTGCTGTGCCGGATCATCGGCAGGCCCGAGCTGGCGGCCGACCCTCGCTTCGTCGAACGGGAGGCGCGTAAGACCCATCGCGCGCAGCTGACCGCCGAGCTGGAGGTGGCGCTGACGAAGCAGACGGCGGCGCACTGGGAGGAGGCACTCAGCACGGCGGGTGTCCCGGCCGCCGCGGTGCTGAGCGTGCCGGAAATGCTGGCGAGCGAACAGATCCGGGCCCGCGAGCTGGTGCACGAACTGCCGTTCCCCGGTGGTGAACCCGGGCCGCTGCGGGTTCTCGGGCACGGCATCCATATCGACGGCGGCCCGAGCAGGCCCGAGCTGCCCCCGCCGACGCTCGGCCAGCACACCGACGACATTCTCGCCGAACTCGGCTACTCGCCCGCCGAGATCGCGCGACTGCACGAGGAGAAGGCCGTATGACCGACGTGCCCACCGTCGCCGACGCCACCGCATGGTGGTCCACCGCGATCACCCGCATCGAACCCGGTGTGATCGAGCTGCGCGGCTACCCGATCGAGCAGCTGATCGGACGGCTCGACTTCGTCAGTATCGTTTGGTTGCTCACCAAGGGGGAGCTGCCGACCGACACCGAGTCGCGGCTCCTGCAGGCCGCGCTGGTCGCGAGCGTGGACCACGGGCCGCAAGCGCCGTCGATCGCGAGCGCGCGCATGGCGGCGACCTGTGGCGTGGGCATCAACTCGGCGATGGCCAACGGAATCAACGTCCTCGGCGACACTCATGGCGGCGCCGGGCAGCAATGCGTGGCGCTGCTCAACCGGATCGTCGCCACCGTGGCGGAACAAGGCGGTCGCGTCGACGACGTCGCGGCCCAGGTCGTCGCCGACTACCGCGCGCGGTCGGCGTTCGTTCCCGGGTTCGGGCATCGCTTTCACCCGCGCGATCCCCGGCGCGACGTGCTCCTCCGCCTCGTCGAGGACGCCGTCGCTGCGGGAACTGTTCCGGGTGACTACCTGCGGGCCGGGGTCGCCGTCGAGCGGGCGCTGGCGAACGGGACACGGAAACCACCGATGAACATCGACGGCGTCACAGCGATCGTCTACGCCGAACTCGGTGTGGAACCCGAGCTGGCGCGCGGGTTCTTCGTGCTGGCGCGCTCCGTCGGCATCCTCGCCCACGCCTGGGAGGAGACCAGCGGTGGCCGCAGGGTCAAGGGCCCGCTGCCCCCGCCGCTTTTGGCCGACTACACCGGCGAGGCGACCCGGGACTACGCCAAGCCGTGACCATCACGAGCTGGCCAGCACGTCCTCGTGCCGATTCCCAGACCACGCCGCCGCGAACTTGGCTCGCCGCCGTCACCGGGCTCAGTAGTGTTCTCGCGTGTGACTGGATCTTCCTCGTACCTGAGCGCGCCTGGTCTCTGGAGCGGTGGTGGGTCGTGGAGTGGTTCGGGGTCGCTGGTGTAGGTGGCCCCGCTGGGTGTGGTGATGGTGACGGCCCCCGTGTCCGGGTGCAACCGGTAGGTCCACCCTGGACGGTCCTTGAGCCGATGATGGCGCCGGCAAAGGTTGACCAGATTCGAGTGGCTCGTGGACCCTTGGGCGCTCCACGGGATGTGGTGGTCGTTGTCGCCGAAGTGCGCAGGCCGATGGCACGACGGGAACCGGCACTCGCGATCCCGCACCCGCACGAACTCGTCGGTCACAGCCGGTGGCCGGTAACGGTGGCGCCCCACATCCACCGGCGCCCCGGTCAGCGGATCGGTGACGATCCGCCGCCAGGTGGAGGAGGGCTGGTGAGCGATTTCCCGTGCCACCGAAGCGGGAACCGGACCATAACCGGCCAACTGTGCGGGATTGTCGTTGAGCCCAGCCAAAGTGGTGAGGTCGACGTAGACGTGCACATCGGCCTTCGCCCCGGAACCGTCGGTGTTCGTGCCGAGCAGGAGTTCGGCGAGCACGTCGGCCCGGAGTTGGTCGAGGGTGCGGGATTCGTTGGTGCCGCGCAGGGTGCGGGCCATCCGGTCGATCCGGGCGTAGGCGGATGAGGCGACCTCGGCGGGTAGATCGGCGAGCAATGTGGACATCCCGTCGTCACCAGGCAGCAACTGCACCGACCGCTCCGCCCGACGAACGGAAGCCCGCCGGGCAGCACCCTCCGGATCGGCTTTCATTGCCCAGTAGGTGGCAACCCGCCGGACCTGATGAGGATTCTTTCCAGCAAGCTTGGAGGAGATAGTCGAGTCGACCTGGCGGGCCTGCTCGTCGTCGAGCCAGGCGGTAGCGCTGGCAACTTTCGAAGCACGACAGGAATCGAGTACACCGGACTCCATGGCAGCCAAAGTCTGCGGAAGCCGCCGAACCAATGTGGCAGACAAATCCACCACCCGCCGAGCATGCTGCTCGCTAACCGAGAGCACCAACGCCAACTCGGCAGCCACATCCGAAGCGCGCCCCCGAGAGTCGTCGAGCGCCTCGACAGCCCGATGAACCAAGGCATCTACCCGCATCTTGAGCCGATTCAAACCCTCGATCAGACTCAAAAGTTCGTGATCCTGCAACGAATTCCCCACAGGTGTCATGGTATCAAAAGATGTAGACCACTACAAGGGAAAAGGGACCAGAAACCCGAGCCGTGGGGAACTGTCGCTAGTGGACAATGATGAAAGTCGCCCCGGTCGGGTGGCCCGGGGGAGTCTCACCCCCCCGGGGGCTCCCGCAGATCCCGGCGTGACAGTCTCCCGTCGCCGGGCTCTTGTCGTTCTGATCGTCAGGTAAGGCGGGGTGCGGAGGCTCATCTCCAGTGGGCGAATATGGCGGGATATGTCGTGACGATCTCCCGCCAGCGCTTGAAGGCTTTCTTGGTCCGCGTGGGGTAGCACTGATCTTGTTCAGAGCGCCATTGCTGATCGCGGGCGTAAACGAGCTGAACGGCTGCCCGCCTTTGGTTCGTGCTTCACGCTGGCGGAACGTGAAAATCCCAGAGAGGTGAACGCGGTGTGCTCGAAGCCGCCGCGCCGATTACCGTCCTGGCATCGAACGCGTAATGCAGGAACAGGTTCGCCAGCAGCGGAGAGATCGCAGACCCCTTCTCTTTGCACAGCACCGCATCCAGAAGCGACCTACCAACCCCTTTCCACGTTCGTGACACACTGGAGCGACAGTTTCACACGGCGCGCCGAAGGCGTGCTTGAAACACAATCACCTAAACTCCGAAACGCCAGGGACGACCCCTCGAAACGCCGCCGACGATCCGCTGATACCGCTCCACAACGTGCGGAGCAAACTCCGGATGCGTGACCAGATACAGTTGATCGTCACGGATCGCATCAAGGACCATCGAACCGACCTCGTCCGCCTCCAACCAACGCAACTGCCGGCCGCCTGCGCTGAGGTCCACTTCGTACAGTCCGGACGAGCCGGTGGCGGGACGTGACCGAAGGCTGTGCTTGATGTTCGTACGCACGGCACCAGGAAGCAGTGCCGTCACGCCGACCAGCGAGCTTGCAGCGCGCAGCTCTGCGGCGAGCACCTCGGTGAGGCCCAACACCGCCGCCTTGCTCGCCACATAGGCGGAGGTGTTCGGGGGCGTGAGCATCACCGACAACGACGAGGTGTTGACCACGTGTCCCCAGTCGGTATTCCGTTGCAGCAGTGGGAGGAAGGCGTGCACGCCGTGAATGACGCCGTGCAGGTTGATGTCGAGCACCCAGCGCCAGTCCGCAGGCGTCATGCTGGAAACAGCTCCGAAAGGCCCGACACCGGCGTTGTTGCACACGACGTGGACCTCGCCGAACTCCGCCAGCGCGCGGTCGGCCAGTGAGCCCACGCTGTCGGGGTTGGTGACATCGGTCCGGATACCAAGCACGCCCAGCTCCTCTGTGGCCGCGGCCAGTGCGTGTTCGTCCACGTCGGCGATGATCACGTGGCAGCCCGCGGTCAAGAACGCCTTTGCCATGGCTTTGCCGATGCCGGACGCGCCACCGGTCACCACGGCCGTCGTACCGGCGAACTCCACGCTGCGGGACATGTGCAACTCCTCGTGGTGAGATGGCGGCGGTTCATTTCAGCTCGTAGCGCTTGAGCTTTCGGTAGACGGTCGCTCGGGAGATGCCCAGCTTCTCCGCGACGGCGTTGCGGTCGCCGCCGGTCTCGCGCAGTGCTGCCATGAGGACGCGGCGTTCAGCGGTCTGGACCTCGTCGAGTGGGCCGTTCGTGCGGTTCTTGCCGTGCTGGCTCGGCAGGTCCTGGAGGTCGATGACCGTTCCGGCCACCCGGATGAGGGCGCTCGCGAGTACCTGCTGCAACTGGCGGATGTTGCCGGGCCAGTCGCTGGCCATCAGCGCGGCGACCGCTCGCGGCGTCAGGCTCGCCTTGTCAGCACCGGGCTCGACGAGACGACGAAGCAGGCTTTCGCACAGCGCGGGAAACTCGTGGCGGCGCTCCCGCAGCGGTGGGGCCGTCAACATCACGACGAAGCTCTCGCGCACCAGAACCGCGCGGCTGTCTTCGGCGCTGTCGTCGGTGGTGGTGCCGACGACAGCGGCGCGGGCGCCGGCAACCAGGTCGGCCACTGTGGTCATCAGGTCCGCGGGAACGCTCGTGACGTGGCCGAGCAGCACGGCAGCGCGTTCGTCGCTCAGGGCGTCGGCGAGATCGCATAACCAGCTGTCGGGGGACAGGTGTGCCAGTGCGCCGTCGAACTCGACGACCATGCGGGGGCGCTCCGTCAAAGCCGCGCGTGCCTCGTATCGCTTACCGCAACCGCGTTCGCCGGCCAGCAGCACCGGCAGTCGATCGCGTACCGCGCGCTCCAACCCGTCGCGGAAGTCCACCGGCCTCTCCGGTGAGTTCCGCTCAGGAACACGTGTATCGCCCTCGACCGTTCGCAGCGCGAGGACCGCAGCGAACTCACCCGCCGGTTGCGGCACAGGGAGAACCTCGATGGTCACCACAATGCCGGAGCTGAGATGCCTGCAGACGGTGCGGGTTCTCGAACCGGATTCCTCGGCCAGGCGGCGTAACAGTTCCTCGTCGGCCTCGCGCACGAGCGTCCGGGCCTCGGTGCTGACGATGAACAGCCGCCTGCTCACCCCGACAACGGGACAGCGGTAGCGACGCTGTGCGGCGGAGTAGGCATCGAAGAACTCCCGGTCGCCATCCGTGCGGCTCGCGAGGAGCTGCGCCTCGATCGACCGGCCGATCTCGATCACCAGGGGTAGCAGCGCGGCGGTGCTGTACTCGCGGAGGCAGTGCGCGCCCAGCGTCCCGACGTACCTCTTGGTGAACGGATCGCGCAGAATCACTCCGGTGGTGGTGAGGATCTCGGTGTCGCTGCGGAAGTGCTCGGTGCCGGAGATGATGAAGGCGCGCTGCGTCTCGTGCGCGCAGCCGAGCCCGTTGGTCCCCATGACATCCTCGGCGAAGCACATACCCGGCCGGAGCTGTTGCCGGTGCACCCGTTCAGCCTCAGGGAAATCTCCGACGACCGCTGTCAGCAGCCGGCAGCCGCGGTCGGCGAGGAATCCCCAGCAGTTGAGATCGGAGATCTCGTCCTTGAGCCGGTTCATGATCGGCCGCGCTACCGCGGCGAGCCGGGTGCGGGACTGGAACGTCTCGTGGCCGGTGTACGCCCGCCCGGCGGGGTCGACGCCGGACAGCATCGAGCGCCGCCACGAGGTGACCACCTCCGGGCGGACCTCAGGATAGTCCGTGGGGTGGACCGAGAACGGGTCTCGGGACAATGCGTCCAGCTTCGCCTCGCGGACCTTGTCCCACTCGGGGGTGCTGCGCGGCAACGGCGGGCCGGTAGGCGCTGACAGCGATGTCATCTCGCGGCCTCCTCCTGGCGTTGGCGGACAACCCGGCCCGGCGCCTGGTCACTGCGCCGGCGGGCGATCTCGTCGCGGTCGCGTGCCCAGTTCTCGAGCGCCGCGGTCCGACTGGCCACGCCGTCCGGGTCCGTCGACGTTGCCGGTATCGCCGCCAGGATGTCCTCGACGTGCTGCCGCACGGGTACGGCGGCCTCCGGGTAAGGGATGATATAGAGATCGTTGCGTTCGATGCCTGCCTTGACGTGACCGGCCAGTTCCAGCGGATCCATTCCGTGCGCGAAAATCCCTTGTAGCGAGGCCGTCGTGGCGTCGTCGACCACGTAGCCACTGGCCCGCAGCTGCGCCGGACGGACCTGCGAGGAGAGCCCGATGTTGGAGTTGATGTTCATCGGGCACAGCACCGAGACGCCGATCCGGTACTTGGCCAGCGCTTTCCGGTAGCCCTCCATCAGGTTGATGACCGCGGCCTTGGACGCGCTGTAGATGGCGACGGCGTCGGCGCCGTAGAACCCTCCCACCGAAGCGGTGGTCACGATGTGCCCAGGCCTGCCCGCGTCGATCATCCGCGGCACGAGGGTGACCATGCCGTTGACGACGCCGCCCAGGTTGACACCGAGCACCCAGTCGAAGTCCTCGTAGCGAGACATCTCGGTCGGCCCGATGGCGAAAACCCCTGCGGTGTTGAACAGTAGGTGCGGCGGCTCGCCGTAGACCTCCTCCACGCGGTCGGCCACCCGGGCGTACGCGACGCGGTCAGTGAGGTCGAGCGCACAGCCTTCGGCTTCGATGCCTTCGGCGCGCAGCTGCTCGATCGCTGTGGCCAGTGCGTCGGCTCGGATGTCGACCAGGAACAGCCGGCAGCCCGCCCGGCCGAAGACGTGTGCCTGACCGAGCCCGGCGCCATTGGCTGCGCCCGTGATGAAGGCGATCTTCCCTGAGAAATCCATGGGTTCTCCTTCCTGGCATTCATGAGGAGGCGATCCCGCAGCGAGGGGCCGCGTCAGGTTCCGCTACCCGCACCGCTACACAAACCACTTCGAACCAGTCTTTTAGATCGCGGTGTGCGTGCCGTAGACGCGGCGGTGATAGACCAGCGGCCGACCGCCCGTTGCCTCGGCGGCCACCACGTGCCCCAGCACAATGACATGGTCGCCGCCAGGCACGAGGCTTGTGACGCGACAGCCGACGAAGCCGCCCGCGCCGGGAATACGGGGCACATCCGTGTGCGGCTCCCACGCGACGCCGTCGAACTTGCCAGGGCCGCCCTTGCCTGCGAACCGCCGTGCGAGGTCCGCATGCGCGCTACCGAGGACGTTGACCCCGAACCGGCCGGTCCGCCGGACGATGGTGAGCAGTTGCGAGGAACGGTCGAGCGAGACCAGGAGCATCGGCGGGGCCAACGAAAGGGATGCGAACGCGCTGACGGTCGTGCCATGGGGGAGACCGACGTCCATAGTGGTCACCACGGCGACCGGGGTGCAGACAGCGGCCATCACCTCCCGGAAGGCGGCGACGTCAGAGTTCATGTGCTGACCGGCTTGCCGCGGAGGCTGCGGGCCTTGGGCAGCACCTCGCGGGCGAACAGTTCCAGGCTCGCCGTGGCCTGGTCGTAGGGCATGCCGCCGAAGGACGGCGCCAGCGTGAGCTCGAAGTCGCCGAGTGTGTCGCGGATGTCCTCGATCTGGCCGAGGATGCGCTCCGGGGTGCCCCACAGCGCGGTGGCCGCGTAGTCGTTGGCGGCCTTCTCCAGGCCGATCTCGCGGAAGTACGCCGCGTTGACGGCGTAGCGTTCGTGGCCCTTGAGGCCCTCGAAGTGGGTACCGGCCATCTCGTAATGCTCCACATTGGACATGAAGAACCGGTTGACGTACTCGAAGTGGCGCTCGCGGGCCAGTTCGTTGTCCTCGTGGCAGTACATGTTGACGTTCAGGGCAATGGGCGGCGCGACCTCGCCGTGCTCGGCCTCATATGTTTCGCGGTACTTGGTGAAACCGGGCATCAGATCCCGCACCGGCCGGACAATGAACGACATCATCCTGGCCTGGAGCTTGGCGGCCATGAGAACTGAGTCAGGGGAGCCGGCCACCATGTACCGCCGGCCGAGGAACGACGTGCGAGGGCGGGGTCGCAGCTCGGCGCGTGGCTGCGGGTAGTAGGTGCCGTCGCCTTCGATGACGCCGGTCTCGAGCGCGTCGAAGATCATCGGTGCCGCTTCGTCGAACCGGCCGCGTGTTTCGTCCAATGTGATCCGGAACGGCTCATACTCCTTACGGGACAGTCCACGGCCGAATCCCAGCAGGAGGCGGCCGCCGCAGATGTTGTCGACCATCAGCGCCTTCTCGGCCACCCGCAGCGGATTGTTCCAGGGCAGGATGACGGCGGCGGTGCCGAGTTTGATCTGTTTCGTACGACCGGCCAGGTGAGCCAGCAGCACCAGGTTGTCGGGACAGAGCGAGTAGTCTTCGAAGTGGTGCTCGACAACCCACACGCTGTCGTAACCGAGCCTGTCGGCCTGAACCGCGAGATCCAGCTCGGCGTGGTACATGTCTTCGTCGGTGAGTTCGGGGTTGAGTGCGGCGAAGCCGAGATTGATGCCGATGTTCAACAACGGTGTTCCACCTTTCTCAGTGGGTCAATCCAATGGCAATGACGGGGAGCCGGATGGCGCTGGCGTGTCCAGCACCGAAGAAGATGTGCTGGGTGGCGGTGACGAAGTCGCTCTCGGTGACCTCTCCGGCGAGCTTGCCACTGCCGGAGTTGCGGTCGTAGCAGGGAAAGTTCGAGCTCGCGATGTCCACCCGGATCCGATGCCCCGCCCGGAACACCTGGCTCGTCGCGCCGAGATCGATTGTGTACTCGTACATCTGGCCAGGCACGACTGGTCGTGGTGAATCCATCCCGGTGCGGTAGCGGGCGCGTACCACCCCGTCCACAATGCCCATAGCCCTGCCGTCCGGGTGAACGTCCACGAGCTTGGCCGTGAAGTCGGTGTCGGCGGCTGACGTGGCGGCGTTGAGCGAGACGGTGATCGGGCCGGTCACCTCGATGTCCGTGGCCAGCGGGGTGCTGGTGAAGCGCAGAATGTCCGTGCGGCCATCGAGTTCCCGCTGGTCCCGCGAACCCGGCTGGTAGCCGAGCCTGCCGTCCCGGCTGCCCGTCAGCAGGATCGCGCCTCCTGTGGTGGGCACCGGATCATGCGGATCGTGGACGTACTGTGTCTCGGCGGCGCCGGGCAACTCCCGGCCGAGTGTCCCATCGGGGCCGAGGTACCAGGTCTGCCAGTCGGTGCGGGCCAGTGGCCACTCGTTCTCCGTGCGCCAGCGGTTCGCGCCCATCACGTAGATCTGCACGGGTGGCAATGTCGTCGGCAGGTCGTCGACGCTTTCCCGGAGGAACCGGATCTGCTGGCTCTCGAGCTGGATCGCCTGTGCGCTGCCGCCGTCATAGAAGTTCTCGCCTACGACACCGGTCTGGTCGACGTGTGACCACGGCCCGACGACCAGGTGCTGGTTCGGGGTGGCTGCCATGGTGGTGTAGTTGTCGAGGGTGCCGCGCAGGAAGACATCGAACCAGCCGCCGACGTGCAGGCCGGGTATCGCCGTGGCGGACCGTTTTGCGGCGTAGCTGAGATTGTCCCAGTATGCCGGGTCATCCTCGGTGGACAGCCAAACACGCCAGCTGGGCAGGACCTCGGTGATGCCCGGCTGGTCGGGCAGTGGGAGCGCTCGGTAAGCGGCCTCGACGTCATGCATCAGTGTCATCAGGTTGGCCATCGCTGCGGCGATGTCCGCGCCACGGGTGGCCGCGTCGCCGATCGCCTGTGCGGCCTTCATTAGATGCCAGGCCAGCCCCTGCCCGAGCTGAAAGGCGCCCTGCCGGTAGACCAGCCCGTCGCGGTAGTCGTCCGGCGTGACCGTCGGAGCGATCGCCACCAGCCCTTCCGGGCGTTCCCCGCTCACCGCGAGCTGGACCATGCCGAGATAGGACTGGCCGAACATGACGATCTTGCCGTCGCACCAAGGCTGCCGCCGCAGCCAGGCCAGCGTGTCCAGCCCGTCGGCCTGCTCGTTCTCGAATGTCCGGAACTCGCCGTCGGAACGGCCCGTGCCGCGGCAGTCCTGGACCAACACTGCGAAACCCGCATCCATCGCAGGCTGTACGGGAAGAGCGCGGGATAACGGCTCGCTGTAGGGTGTCCGGACCAGCAACACCGGCTGGGGCCCGGCGTTGAGGTGATAGACGATCCCGGCGAGATCCACCCCATCCCGGGTGGGCACGCGGACCCGCTCCACCACGAAGTTCGCCACATTCGGCAAGGTCCCGGTCATCGGCGTCCCGCCTCCCTTCAACAACGCTGATGCGGGTCGTCCCGCGGAGGTGACGCGAACGTTACGACCGCACTCGCCGTTCTCCGTCTCATTTCTGAGACTCCGCCGATTTCGGGCGAGTCGGGACCAACGTCGGGACAAATGACGCAGCCGGGTACGGACAACTCGCCCGCCCGAGCTGGGTCATTCGTGGCTTCACAACTGACGGCGTGGCTGCTCAGCGCCGGCCGCTGGTCAGTGGAGCAGTCCGCCGCCATCGCAGACCAGTGACTGGCCGGTGATCATGGCACCGTCGGCCGAGGCGAGGAAGGCGACCAGGCCCGCGAAGTCGTCGGGCGTGACGAACTCCTGGATGGCCTGCTGGGACATCGTCCGGTGGAAGATCTCGTCGCCGGAGTGGGCGCGTGTGCCGGGCGTGGCGACCTGGGCCGGCATGACCGCGTTGACGGTGATGCGGTGCTCGCCCAGTTCGCGGGCCATGACACGGGTCATCCCGATCAGCGCGCCTTTGCTGGCGACGTAGGCTATCTGGCCCGGGGCGCCGGTGAAGAAGGTGCGGGAGGCGACATTGATGACGCGGCCGCGGTGGGTGCTGTCTCGCAGATGCGGGAAGCACGCCTGGACCATCAGGAGCGCGCCAACGGCGTTGACGTCGTAGAAGCGGTGGAGCTCGGCTGGGGTCGCGTCGAGCAGGCTCGAGCGCCCGGAGAGCAGGCCTGCATTGTTGACCAGGATGTCGATGCCGCCGAGTGTGCCGGCGATGTCGGCGACTGTTGCGGCCGCCGCGTCGGGGTCGCTCACGTCGCACGTCCAGTGCCTGACCGAGCCTTCGTCGTCGACGCGTGGTCGGGTCGTCGTGTCGAGGGCGGCGACCGTGGCCCCCTCGGCGGCGAGGCGCTGGGCGATGGCGTGACCCAGTCCGCCGGCTGCGCCGGTCACGATCGCGATCTTGCCGGCCAGGCGGGCGGACGAGTCCATACGTTCTCCCCCTTGAGGTGTTGCGGACAGAGCTTTCCGATCGAAACAGTAGAAGTCGTGCGGGGCCGGTTGTCAGGTCCTGCGGTCCGGTCCGCTCTACGTCATTTGACTCGATGACGCCCGGATGATTGCCCTCGCGAGAGTCGACATCGGACCGTTTCGGCTACTTTCGCGGGCTCATAGCGTCGTTCCGTTATGAGACCGCTGACCGCCTGGGCCCGATTCGACGACCTGCGGGCAGGAGTCGCCTGCCGTTTCCCGGAGGTCGCCTACGACCTCGTGGCGACCAGGCCGGAACACGTGCCTGCCGTGCTGGCAGAGGTCGAACACGCGACCCGGAACGGCTGGTGGGCGTTCGGGTTCGTGTCCTATGAGGCCGCCGCGGGACTGGATCCCGCACTTGCCGTGCATGAACCCGCGGACGGCCTGCCGCTGGCCTGGTTCGGGATCAGCGCCGCCCCGGAAAGGGCACCGCTGATACAACCGACCGACCACCGTACCTACCGCGTCGGGGAGTGGCACTACGAATGGGGTCCGGACGAGCATCGCCGCGCGGTCGAGGCCGTTCGCCGTGAGATCGCGGCGGGGGAGACCTACCAGTGCAATCTCACCACACGAATGACCGCTGAGATCGACGGTGACCTTCCCCAGCTCTATGCGGACCTCGCACACGCTCAGGGCGGCGCCCACAACGCCTACCTCGACACCGGTCAGTTCGTGATCGCCAGTGCGAGTCCCGAGCTGTTCTTCGAGACCCGAGGCGACCGGCTGCTCATGCGCCCGATGAAGGGCACGGCAGGGCGGGGGAGCACGGAGGACGAGGACCAGGAGATCGTGGCTCGCTTGCGGGCCAGCGAGAAGGAACGCGCCGAGAACATCATGATCGTCGACCTCGTCCGCAACGACCTCGCCCGGCTGGCGGTGGCCGGGGGCGTGTCCGTCACCGCGTTGTGCCGGGCGGAGCAGTACGAGACCGTGCACCAGCTCACCTCCGACGTCACCGCCAGGCTGCGGCCGGATGTCGACCTCGTCGAGATGTTCCGTGCGTTGTTCCCCTGCGGTTCCGTGACCGGTGCCCCCAAGCCGCGAACCATGGAGATCATCCGTGCCCTCGAGCCGACACCACGCGGTGTCTACTGTGGAGTGATCGGGGTCGTGGCTCCGTTGGGCGCCCGGGTCAGGACGCGGTTCAATGTCGCGATCCGCACCCTGGTCGCCGACCGCGACCGCGGCCGCGCCGGCTATGGCACAGGCGGCGGCATCACGTGGGACTCCACAGCCGACGCGGAGTACGCCGAGCTGCGGGCGAAGGCGGCCGTGCTCGACGCTGCCGGAGGTGGCGTGAGCCTACGGCAAGCCGCCCGCGCGTCTCGGTCATTTGTCGCAGCCAAATCTGTCTCGATGCTGGACGAAACGTGACGCGTGGTCGGTTTCACTGTGAGCACAGGCGGTGTTGCCGGGGCCCGCCACGTCGAGCATCGAGGCTTGGACCACGGGTCCGGCCGCAGGAGGTAAGCCACGTCATGGGTGTTGACAGTCTTGAGGCCGCGATCCAGCGTGTGGGGTCTGCCGTCGAGCTGCTACGCAACTCGACAGTCCGCCCCATGACCTTCCCCGTCGCTCCGGAGTTCACGAACTGGCGTTCCGAGCAGCAGGCCTGGCGCACGTCCTGTGCCCTCCTCGACCAGTCGCACCACATGACCGACCTCTACCTCGGCGGCAAGGACGCGCTGCGGCTGCTGAGCGACTTCGGCGTGAACACGTTCGCGAACTTCACGCCGGGCAAGGCGAAGCAGTACGTCGCGGTGAACTCCGACGGGTACTTCATCGGCGACGCGATCCTGTTCCACCTCGACGACGACCTGTTCGACATCGTCGGCCACCCGACGGTGCTCAACTGGCTGCAGTACAACGCCGAGACCGGCGACTACGACGTGACCATCGAACGCGACGAGAACTCCTACGACCGGCCCTCCGGCCCGCCGAAGACCTACCGCTACGAGCTGCAGGGCCCGACCGCCAAGCCGCTGGTCGAGAAGCTGATCAACGCGCCCCTGCCGGACGTGAAGTTCTTCAACATGACCGAGTTCACCATCGCCGGGCACCGGGTTCGCGCGCTGCGGCACGGCATGGCCGGTCAGCCAGGGTTCGAGCTGTTCGGTCCGTGGTCCGACGGCGAGGACGTGCTGGCGGCCATTGTGGACGCCGGCAGGGAGTTCGGCCTCGTCCGCGCCGGTGCGAAGGCCTACTCCACCGCCAACCTGGAGTCCGGCTGGATTCCCACTGCGGTGCCCGCGATCTTCGGGCCCGAGATGCGCGGCTACCGTGAGTGGCTCGGTGCCACCTCGCTCGGATCGCTGGGCGGAAGCATGGACTCGGGCGAGATCACCGACTACTACGTGACCCCCTACGACATCGGCTACGGGCGCACCGTCAAGTTCGACCACGACTTCCATGGCCGTGAAGCGCTGGAGCGCATCGCGCAGGACCCGGCGCGGACGAAGGTCACGTTGGTGTGGAACCCCGAGGACGTCGCCGCCGCGGTCCGCTCGCTCTACGAGCCGGGCACGCCGGCCAAGTACCTCGAGCCGCCGAAGGCCCGCTACGCGTTCTTCCAGGTCGACAAGGTGCTACGAGACGGTGAACCGGTCGGCCTTTCGCTGGACCTCGGCTACATCGTCAACGAGCAGGACTTCGTCTCACTGGCCACTGTGGACACGGCCGTCGCCGAGCCTGGCACCGAGGTGACCGTGCTGTGGGGTGAGGCTCCCAACTCGGCCAAGCCCGCTGTCGA
This sequence comes from Saccharomonospora sp. NPDC046836, assembly GCF_040645195.1. Lineage (NCBI taxonomy): Bacteria > Bacillati > Actinomycetota > Actinomycetes > Pseudonocardiales > Pseudonocardiaceae > Saccharomonospora > Saccharomonospora sp. NPDC046836. Next base: position 128,867 of record NZ_JBEYXW010000012.1, on the reverse strand, counting down.
ACGTCACCGCCAGGTCGCGATTCGCGCCACTGTCGCGCCCGCGCCGTACGTGCGTGAGGTCCGCGACTCCTACCGCAAGTCCTGACCTCTCCCTGCTCGCATCCGGGATCGAGAAACCATGCTTCCCCGAACTGCCAACAACATCAGCGGACTGCACATCTTCACCTTCAACGAGCTCCGCAAGACCGAGCTCTGGCGCCAGGAGCTGCTGAGGAGGCTCGAGTGACCGCGACGATTCTGGACGGACGCGCCGTTTCGGCGACCATCCTCGACCGGGTACAGAAGGACGTCGCGGAGTTCGTCGCCCAGCACGACCGGCTCCCGGTGCTGGCGACCGTGCTCGTCGGCGACGATCCGGCGTCCCACACCTATGTCCGCATGAAGGCCAACCGCTGTGGACGAGTCGGGATGCAGTCGCGCCGCGTCGAGCTCGACGCCGGCATCACCACCGCGACGTTGGTCGACCGGATACGGGACCTGTCGGCCGATCCCGCGGTCGATGGGATCCTGCTGCAGCACCCGGTGCCCGAACACATCGACGAACGTGCCGCCTTCGAGGCCATCGCACCGTCGAAGGACGTCGACGGCGTGACCCGAACCTCTTTCGCGACAATGGCTTTCGACGAGGGCGGCTTCCACTCCGCGACTCCCGGCGGGATCATGGCCCTTCTCGACGCCTACGACATCCCGCTGGCGGGCAAACACGCGGTCGTCATCGGGCGTAGCCCGATCCTCGGTAAACCAGCCGGCATGTTGTTGCTGGCTCGCGACGCCACGGTGACCTACTGCCACTCCCGGACCAGGGAGCTGGCCGACCACGTGCGTCGCGCGGATGTGGTGGTCGCCGCGGTCGGCCGCCCCGCACTGATTCGCGGTGAGTGGATCAAACCCGGCGCCGTCGTCGTCGACGCCGGATACGCCGACGACAGCGGAGATGTCGAGTATGAGTCCGCTGTGGAGCGAGCGTCCTACATCACCCCGGTTCCCGGGGGTGTCGGGCCGATGACCATCGCGACCCTGCTCGCGCAGACGATCAGGGCGGCGCGGCACCACGGATCGGCATCGGCCACCAACACCTGCGAAGGCTCATAGAAATTCCCATCCCCACCGTTTGACCGCTCAACGAGGAGCTCACATCATGTCCACCACCGGTACCGCGCCCGTCAGGGCACGCAAGGCCAGAACAGTCGCACTGGCCAGCTATATCGGCACGACGATCGAGTGGTACGACTTCTTCATTTACGGTGTCGCGGCGACGCTCGTCTTCCGCACACAGTTCTTCCCCGAGTTCTCCGAACTCGGCGGAACACTGGCCTCGCTCGGTACTTTCGCGGTCGGGTTCATCGCGCGCCCCATCGGCGGTGTCGTGATGGGACACTTCGGTGACCGCGTCGGCCGTAAGTCGATGCTGGTGGTATCGCTGCTGACGATGGGAATCGCCACCACACTCATCGGCCTGATCCCCACCTATGACACCATCGGCATCTGGGCCCCGATCCTGCTTGTGGTGCTCCGGCTCGCGCAGGGCATGGGCGTCGGTGGCGAGTGGGCCGGTGCGGTGCTCATGGCGGTGGAGAATGCGCCACCGAAGCGCAAGTCGCTCTACGGATGCTTCCCCCAACTGGGGTTGCCGTCGGGAATCCTGTTGTCGCAACTGGTTTTCCTGCTGCTGACCGGGATCATGCCGGCTGACACGTTCGCCTCGTGGGGCTGGCGGATCGCGTTCCTCATCAGTGCCGCGCTGATCATCGTCGGCCTGGTGATCCGGTTGCGGATCGAGGAGAGTGCGGATTTCGAGCGCATCCGCGAGGCCGGCCAGGTGGCGAAGCTACCCGTGGTCGAGGTCTTCCGCCGCTCCCCGGTGCAGCTGCTGGTCGGGAGCCTCGCCTCGATTGCCGCGCCGGCACTCGGCTACCTCGTGTCGGTCTACATGGTCTCCTACGGCACGACACAGCTCGAGCTGCCGACCACCACGATGCTGTGGATCATCGTCGGCGTGAGCGTGCTGTGGATCCTGATGATGCTCGCCGCCGGGATAGCCGGCGACCGGGCCGGGCGCAAACAGACGTTCGTCGTCGGCGCTGTGCTCGCCGTGTTGTGGGCGTTCCCGATGTTCATCCTGGTCGACACGAAGGCCATCCCGCTGATCTTCATCGCGCTGGTCGTCATCACCGCCGCCAACGCGATCATGGCGGGCCCGCAGCCTGCGCTGATCACCGAGATGTTCCCGATCCGGCTGCGCTACAGCGGGGCCTCGCTCTGCTACACGGCCGGTTCGATCCTGGGTGGCGGCATCACGCCGATCCTGGCCACCGCGCTGTTCGCGGAGTTCGGCAGCACGATCGCGGTCTCGGCCCTCATCGCGGTCGCGTCGCTGATCAGCCTGCTGGCGATTGTGCCTGCGGGACGCCGGATCCTGCAGCCAGGGGAGTGACCGGGAGCCGGCCGTCTCACCCCGGAGACGGCCGGCTCTGCTGTGCTCAGCTCTGGGGCGGAACGAGTCCCTCGCGGACGGCGACCAGCGCCGCCTGGGTCCGCGAGGTCAGCTGGAGCTTGCGCAGGACATTACTGACGTGGGTACGGGCGGTGCGTTCGCTGATCACCAGTTCCTCGGCGATCGCCTTGTTCGACCTGCCCGTCGCGATCAGGGCGAGCACGCCACGCTCCCTTTCCGTCAGCGCGTTGAGTCCCGTGGGCGGCGAGATGATCTCCTGCGTCAGCCGGCGGGCCACCGCCGGGTCGAGGAAGACCTCATCGCGGGCCGCCGCGCGGATGGCGCCTGCCACCTCGGCGGGCCCCGCGCTTTTGAGCAGGTACCCGGACGCGCCGTTGGCCAGCGCGGCGTGCACGCGCTCCATCTCGCCGAAGCTGGTCAGCACGACGACCCGGACCCCGGGATGGGTGCTCGTGATCCTGGCCGTCGTGGCGGAACCGTCGAGCCTCGGCATGAGCAGGTCGAGCAGGACGACGTCGGGGAGTTCCCGGTGAGCGGCCATCGTCTCCAGCTTGTCGAGCGCGTCCTGGCCGTCCACCGCCTCGGCGACGACCTCCATGCCGTCGAGCACGTCGAGGTAGGCGCGGATGCCCCGGCGGACCACAGCGTGGTCGTCGACGATCAGCACCCGGACAGTGGGCGGCTCCTCGGTCGCGACGTCTGCCGCAGCGGTACCCCGACCGCGAGTGGCACCACGAGCCGGACGACCGTGCCGGAGTTCTCGCGTGGCTTCACCGTGACTGTTCCGCCCCATCGCTGTGCCCTTTCCTGCATTGTCTTCAGTCCATAACCGGAATCCGGTGCGGGTGCCTCCTGGCGTGAGGTGGCCAGGCCGCGTCCGTCGTCGGCGACGCTGGCCCGCACCTGCTCGTCGCGCACGGTCAACCGGATGACGACCTTGCCCGCTTCGGCGTGTTTGACCACGTTGTGGATGGCCTCGGCGAGGATGCGGTAGACGTCCTCGGCCAGTTCGCCCGCGATGCCGTCCAGGCCCTGCCCCACGACGAGGCTGAACCGGAGGCCGGTGCGGTTGGTGGTGCTGTCGACCAGTGCGCGCACGGCTTCCTCCAGGCCGCCGAGCTCGGTGGTCGACGACGGCCGCAGCTCGTGCACCATTGCCCGCAGGTCCGCGAGCACCGTCTGTGACAGCAGGCCGACCTCGTCGGCGATCCTGCGGACGGTACCGGCAGGCAGTGAGGTATCCCGCTGGGCCAGCACCTCCATCGAGCTGGCCTGCATCGAGATGGAGAACACCTGCTGCACGATCGAGTCGTGCAGGTCGCGGGCCAGCCGTTGCCGCTCCTGACGGCGAGCGACGTCTCGCTCGCGCTGCATCAGCGAGGCGTAGTCGACCGCGATCGCCGCCTGCTCCGCCATCGCGACGAGGAACTCCAGGGTTCGTCCGCCGACGACCTGTCCGGATGCGAAGAAGGCGTTGAGAACTCCGGCGGCCCGTCCGCGGATGATCAGCGGCACGCTCGCGAAGGAGTCCCAGCGCAGCTCGCCCAGATAATCCCGCAGGGGTTCCCAGGCCGGATCCGTGCGGATCGTGTCCCAACGGTGGGCGACCACGACGGGTTCACTGTCCCGCAGCGCGTCGAGCATCCGCAGGGACGCGCCCCGCTGTCGGCAGTCGAGGAGCCGGTCGAAGAAGTCCGGCAGGTCGCGGAAGCCCGCTGAACCCATGATGCGCAGGCCGCGCCCGCTGTCGTCGACCGTGAGGATCTGTACCCCGGCCAGCGCGTCGGTCTGCAGCACCTCGCGAGCCAGCGCGTCCAGGGTCGCGGAGAGCGAGCCCTGTGAGGCCAGGTTCGCGGCGCTGCGGGCGATCGCGGCGATCCGGCGCTGCCGGTGTCGCTCCTCCGTGACGTCACGGAAGGCGATGACGGTGAGGGCGGGATCCCGTGACGTGCGGCGCAGACGGTAGGCGAACTCACGGCGGAGTCCCGAGGGAGGCGTCCACGCCGTCAGCTGCTCGCCCGGACCGTCATCGAACAGCCCGGCGGGTCCGGCGACGACATCCAGAGCGAGCGGGAAGGGAGCAGGCGTGCCGATCAGGGCGGTCTCGGCAAGCCCGAACAGGTGGGCGCCTGCCCGGTTGACACAGACGAAGCGCCCTGCCGAATCCACGATCGCGAGACCGTCCGGGGCCTCGGCGGCCAGGTCGGTCCATGGCGTCGGCGGGGGAACGGTTGTCCCCCCGCTCTCGCGGTGGCCGGCCATGGCGGACCTCCTCAGCGTCGGCTGTGACGGTGAGTATCGAGCACCGGTTGTGTCGATCTACCTGCCCAGGATGCATAACCGATGGACCTGACGCACCACTGGGCCCGCACATCGCCGGCGCAGGGCCCGAATCCAGGTCATTCGACGTAGTGCAGTCTCGGAGAGATGTCCAATGAGGAACTCCGACAGGTTAACCGATCCATAAGCTCGTGGTAATTGACTCCCCGGTTGTCCTTTTGCAATCCCTTGAAATAACACGGATAAACACCCCACTGACGAATTCGCTGTACTATTCAGGAATGTCCGCCGCCTGGCACGTGAGCAAGGAGTCCGGTGACGAGCGTGATGTACCGGCGGGTGGGGAACCTTCCAGCTGAGGTGACAAGTTTTGTGGGCCGGCGGCGTGAGGTGGACGCGGTCAAGCGGCTGCTGACGTCGTCGCGGCTGGTCACGCTGACCGGTGTCGGTGGAGTGGGCAAATCCCGGTTGGCGTTACAGGTGGCGCGCCAGGTGCAGCGGGCGTTTCCCGACGGGGTGTGGCTGGCCGAGCTGGCCGGGCTGCGGGATCCCGCATTGCTGACCCACGCGGTCGCGGAGGTCCTGCAGTTGTGGGACCGGTCGGCACGCCCGCCGGAGACCGTGCTGAAGGAGTACCTCGCCGACAAGCGCCTCCTGCTCGTACTGGACGACTGCGAGCACCTGCTCGATGCCTGTTACGAGCTGGTCGGCTCGGTGCTGCCTGCAGCCCCGGAGGTCCAGGTTCTCGTCACCAGCCGGGAACCGCTGGGCCTCGCCGGGGAACACACACTGTCGGTGCCGTCCCTGTCGGTGCCCGAGCAGAACGGGCCGGATGGCGAGCGTCCGGCCAAGGGTGTCCGTCATCGGCCGGAGGCACTGGCCTTGTTCGAGCAGCGGACTTCGGCTGTTCTTCCCGGGTTCACCCTCAACCAGGACAACGAAGCAGCGGTGACCCGCGTCTGCCAGCGGCTCGACGGGCTGCCGTTGGCCATCGAGCTCGCGGCCGTGCGGATGCGAACGATGTCGGTCGACCAACTCGTCGCCGGGCTGGAAGGCCGCCACCAGCTCCTGGACGGAGGCAGCCGCGACGGACTACCACGTCACCACACGCTGCGTGCGGCCATCGAGTGGAGCTTCGAGTTGTGCACCGAGCAGGAGCGCACGCTGTGGGCGAGGATGTCGGTGTTCGCCGGCCCCTTCGACCTGGAAGCGGCCGAGGACGTGTGCGCCGGCGACGGTCTGGCGGTCGACGACGTGCTCCCGGGTGTGGCAGGGCTCGTGGAGAAGTCCGTGCTCGTGCGGGAGGGGCAACAGGGACCACGGGCGCGATACCGGCTGCTGGAGACCATCCGCCAGTTCGGGTGCGAACGGCTGGGTGACCACACTGACGAGGCAAGCCTGCGGCGGCGGCACCGAGACCACTACCTGCACTTGGCGGCGCAGACCGAATGGTTCGGCGCGAACCAGGTCGAGTGGGGCACCCGGCTGCAGCTCGACTACGCCGATGTGCGCGCCGCACTGGAGTACTGCGCCACCGAGCCGGGTGAAGCGCAGGCCGGGCTCCGGCTTGCGGTCAGCCTGCTCTACCACTGGCTCAGCAGCTACTACCTCAACGAGGGACGCGACTGGCTGGACCGGTTGCTGGCGATCGAGACGACGCCCACTCCGGCGCGCGCCGAGGCGCTCTGGGTGAACGGCTGGCTGGCCGTCATCCAGGCCGATTTTCCCACCGCGAGGGCGATGCTGGCCAAGGCGCGCTCGTTGGGCGAACTGCTCGAAGCGCCGGCCGTGCTCGGCTACGTCGCCCTCTTTTCCGGCATGGTCGAGATGTTCACCGGGGACACCGCCGTGGCACTCGCGCTCTACGGCGAGGCGCTCGCCCGCCATCAGGCCATCCACAACGCGCACGGGATCGCCGCCACCCTGATCCGGTTGTCCATGGCCTATTCGCGACTTGGCGATTCCGAGCGGGCCGTAGCATTCGGCGAGGAATGTGTGGCGTTCTGCGATGCCGCCGGTGACATCTGGCACAAGTCCCACGCGCTACTGGCCCTCGGCATCGATGTGTGGCGACAGGGTGACGCGCAGCGGGCGACCGTGCTGGAACGAGAAAGCCTCCGGTACAACCGGATGCTGGACGGCCGCCTTGGCATCGCGCTGAACGTCGAGGTGCTGGCTCTCGCCGCCGTCACCGACCACCAGTACGAGCGCGCGGCCCGGCTGTTCGGCGTCCTGCAGGCCCTCCTGCAGTCGAGCGGCGTGCCGCTGATCGGGTACACACACCTGGCGGCCTACCGCGACGAGTACGTGGCGAAGATCCGCCATGCCATCGGAGAGCGGTCCTACCGGGCCAAGGTCGGCGAGGGCGCGGAGCTCGGCTTCGAGGAGGCCCTCACCTTCGCCCTCGACGACGAGCTGATCCGGCGCCCGGCGACCAGGCGCCCCGGGCCATCGCGACTGACCCGCAGGCAACAGCAGGTCGCCGAGCTGGTCGCGCAGGGCCACACCAACAAGGAGATCGCCGACCTCCTCGTGATCGCCCAGCGAACCGCTGAGTCGCATGTGGAGACAATCCTGACCAAGCTCGGATTCACGTCGCGTGCGCAGATCGCCGCATGGGTCGCCGATCAACAGGCGGCACCGTAACGCCGACAGAACGGGTCAGGTGCGGTATCCGGCAGGAATGCCGTCGAGGATCACCGTTTTGGGTTCGAGGTAGAGCCGCAGTCCTTCGGTGCCCCCTTCGCGGCCGATGCCGGACTGCTTGAACCCACCGAAGGCGATACCGAAATCCATCCGCATCGCGTTGTGGCCGACCGTTCCTGACCGCAGCTGACCGGCGACGGCGCGAGCGCGGTCCGGGTCAGCGGTGAACACCGACGCGTTGAGCCCGTAGACCGTGTCATTGGCAATGCGCACCGCATCCGCTTCGTCGACGGCCGGAATGACGGTGAGCACCGGACCGAAGATCTCTTCCTGAGCGATGGCGTGGCTGTTGTCCACTTCCGCGAACACCGTCGGCTCCACGTAGTAGCCGCGGTCGAGATGCCGGGGCCGGCTGCCGCCGGCGACCAGTTTGGCGCCCTGCTCGATGCCCTTGGCGATGTAGCCCTCCACCCGCGTGCGCTGGCGATCGGCGGCCAGCGGGCCCATCTGCGTCTGCGCGTCGTAGGGGTCCCCGACCCGCACCTCGGCGAACGTGCTCGCGAGGGCGTCGACGAGCTCGTCGTGCCGGTTCCGGCTCACCACGATGCGGGTCAGCGAGGAGCAGACCTGCCCGGACAGCAGGCACTCCGCGGTCGCCAAGGTCGTGGCCGCGTGCGCGAGGTCCGCGTCGTCGAGGATCACCGCAGCCGACTTGCCGCCGAGTTCCAGGCTGACGCGGGCGATCCGGTCACCGCAGAGCGCGCCGATCCGGCGGCCCGCGGCGGTGGAGCCGGTGAAGGAGATCTTGTCCACCCGGGGGTCGCGTACCAGTAGCTCGGAAACCTCACGGTCGGCGGTGACCACATTGAACACACCCGGGGGCAGCCCGATCTTCTCCGCGATCTCCGCGGCGACCAGTCCCTCCCCGGGCGCTTCCGGTGCCGACTTGAGAACGACCGTGCACCCGGCGAGCAGCGCGGGCGCGACCTTGTGGCTGATGGACGACACCGGGCCGTTCCACGGGATGATCGCACCGACCACGCCCACCGGTTCCCGCACCAGCAGGCCGAACTCGCCACCTGCCGTCGGCTGCACCGGCTCCTCGAAGGGGTAGGTGTCCGCGAGTCCGGCGTAGTAGTCCCATTCGGCGGCGGCGCGCCGGGTGAACGGCTCCGCGAGAGCGTGTAGCGCGCCCGATTCTCGCGGCCACAGCTGACCGATGTCCGCTGCCCGTTCGCGCCAGCCTTCGGCGAACGCGCGCAGGTATCCGGCCCGCTCGGCGTGACTGAGCCTCGGCCACGGGCCGTTGTCGAACGCGTCGCGCGCCGCCGCGACAGCGCGTGCCATGTCCTCGGCCGTGGCCTCAGCGACGTGGAACAGTGTCTGTTCCGTCGCCGAGTCGATGACCTCGATGGTCGCTGTCGATGACGGGGCGACCCATTGTCCGCCGATGAAGAGGCGGTTCGGATGCCGCAGTGGCACCTCGGCCTGCTTGGTCGGACTCACAGTTGTCTCCTTGCTGTTGCCGCGGTTCAGTAGTCGTCGCTGTCCAGCTCGTAGTGGCGTGTTTCCGCGAGCGCGCGGACGCACAGGAGGCTGACCGTGCAGAGTGCGGCGAGGCACAGGCCGAAGACGAACCCACCGTAGGCCGCGGTGATCGCCGCCGCGACCATCGGCGGGATCGCGCCGCCGACGATGTGGGCGGCGTTGTAGCTGAACCCGGCGGCGGTGTAGCGGTACCGGGTGTGGAAGAGCTCCGACATCAGCGCGCTCATGGGGCCGTAGGCGACACCGGAGATGAACATGGTCAGGAAGACACCGAGCCCGAACGCCCACGTCGATCCGATGTCGACAATCGGGAACAGTGCGAGTGACCAGGTGACCGCCAGGATCGCACCGGTCAGGATCACCCGGCGCCGCCCGACCCGGTCGGACAACACGGCTCCGACGACGATGCCCAGCGAGATGGCGACGCCGCCGCCGACGCCCATGGCGAGCACGGCGGTGCGGGGCAGGTCAAGCGCCGATGCGCCGTAGTTGGTCAAATAGGATGATCCGAGATAGGTGAAGGTCGGGACCATGATCACCATTCCCGAGGCCAGCAGGATCTGCTTCGGCTGACGGCGCAAGGCTTCGAAGAAGGGCAGCCGGGACGTCTCACGGCGCGCGAGTTGCGTGGCGAACACCGGTGTCTCGTCGATCCTGAGCCTGATCCAGAGGCCGACGACGATGAGCACGGCGCTGGCGACGAACGGGATCCGCCAGCCCCAGCTCATGAAGGTCTCGTTGCTCATGCCCAAACCGGTGAGCAGGAACGTCGCGTTACCGAGCACGAGTGCCGCGCCGCCGCCGAGCGAAGGGAACATCGCCCAGAAGCCACGTTTTTCTCGTGGCGCGTTCTCCGCGGCGAAAAGCACGGCGCCTGCCCATTCGCCTCCTGCCGCCAGGCCCTGGACGATGCGGAGCACCACCAGACATATCGGGGCGACGACTCCGATCTGCCCTGCCGTGGGCATGAGGCCGACCAGAACCGTAGCGATCCCCATCATGAGCAGTGTCGTCACGAGCGTCTTCTTGCGGCCGAGACGGTCACCGAAATGTCCGAAAAGGATGCTGCCGATCGGCCTCGCCACAAACGCGACGCCGAGAGTGGCGAAGGAGGCCACCGTGCCCGCCGCGGACCCGAGTGCGGGGAAGAATATGTGCGGGAACACCAGCGCTGCCGCGATGCCGTAGATGAAGAAGTCGTAGAACTCGATCACGCTGCCGGTGAAGCTCGCGATCGCGATGCGCGGCATGGAGGAGCCGCCTGTCGTGCTGGACGCGGTGCCCGCTGGGGACTGCAGCGAACTCTGGTGTTCAGACATCATCGTCTGTCCTTTACCTGGCTGGGGATGAGGTGTCAGGCGCTCTGCCGGCTCGCCGAGCTTATGAGCCGCACGCGTGCTCGTCAAGGACGATACAGACAAGCGATTGACAAATATTCCGCCGGTGGGAGAGGCTCGGCTCGACCTCGATACGGAAGAAGGATCGCGATGGACATCAACGGCGCGTCGGCTGTGATCACGGGAGGAGCGAGTGGACTCGGGTTGGCCACGGCCCGCAGGCTGAGCGGCGCGGGAGCCCACGTCGTCCTGCTGGATCTCCCAGGCAGCGATGGTGCCGCGGCCGCGTCCACACTGGACGGTCCGGCGCAGTTCGCCCCAGCCGACGTGACCGACGAAACCGCGGTCGCCGCCGCGTTCGACCTCGCCGAGGAGCGCGGCCCGGTCAGGGTGGTGGTCAACTGCGCCGGTATCGCGACACCTGCCCGGGTGCTGACCAAGGAAGGCAAGGCCACACCGCTGGCTGCCTACCGCAAGGTCGTCGAGGTCAACCTGATCGGGTCGTTCAACGTCCTGCGGCTGGGCGCCGAGCGGATGTTTCGGACGGAGCCGGTCGATGGTGAGCGCGGCGTCGTCGTCAACACGGCGAGTGTGGCCGCGTTCGACGGTCAGGTCGGGCAGGCGGCGTACTCGTCGAGCAAGGGAGGTGTCGCCGGGATGACCCTGCCCGTCGCCCGCGACCTCGCGCAGCACCTCATCCGGGTGGTCAGCATCGCCCCGGGGCTGTTCAACACCCCGCTGATGGCAGCGCTACCCGCGGAGGCGCGGGCCTCGCTCGCCCACCAGGTGCCGCATCCGAGCAGGCTGGGCGAGCCCAGCGAGTACGCGGCACTCGTCGAGCACATCATCGCCAATCCGATGCTCAACGGCGAGGTCATCCGCCTCGACGGAGCGATCCGCATGGCGCCGCGCTGAATCCTGCTCAGCGGATCGGGTCGATGGTGTCCAGGTCGGCCAGCAGTCGCCGCGCACGCTCCCGTGCCTTGGCCGCGACGCCAGGACCGACCGGCAGGTACAACACACCGGACTCGATTCCGGCCACCAGTTCTGCCGCGGCCTGGTCGGCGGAGATCGAGGGCAGGTCGTGGTCGAAGGAGGGATCGATGGGCCTTGCCCGCCGTGCCGTCGTGGCGTACCGCTCCGGGCGGTTGCGCTCGGCATCACGGATCCGGGTGGTGACCGGACCGGGGCAGAAGATCGTTGTCCCGACACCGGGGGCGACCGTGTCCAGCTCATGCCGGAGCCACTCGGTGAGCCCGACGACCGCATGCTTGCTCGCCGCGTAGGTCGCGAGCCCGGCGCCGAGCAGTGCGATCCCGGTGATCGACGCGGTGTTCACGACGTGTCCTCGCCCGGCGCTCACCAGGTGGGGCACGAACGCGCGCACCCCGTGCAGCACACCGAGGTAGTTCACCTCGGTGATCCAGCGCCAGTCCTGCTCATCCTGCTCCCAGGTGTAGGCCCGCGGGCCGACCACACCGGCGTTGTTCACCACGAGGTCGACGTGGCCGTACCTGGCGAGGACGTCCTCGGCGAGTGCGGTGACCTCGGCGAGGATGCGCACGTCGACGACCCTGCCGCTGACCTCGGCCCCGGTCCCGCTCGCCTCGGTGACCGTCTCGTCCAGCGCTGGTTTCTCCACGTCCGCGGCGACGACCCGCAGACCCCGGTCCGCGAGGGCCTTGACGAGCGACCGGCCGATGCCGCTGCCGGCGCCCGTGACGACGGCGACCTGTCCGTGCTGGAGCTTCATGCGTTCACCATCTCGCCATCCGGTGAGACAGTCAAGGGCGGATCTGTCTTGTCGTTGACATTAGGCTGTGCATCGTCATAGCGTTGACAGGAAAGGAATTGCAGTGTCCAGACTCGAAGGCAAGATCGCCTATGTCACCGGCGCAGGCGGGGGTATCGGCCGTGCCATCTGCGAGCGGTTCCTCGCCGAGGGAGCGCGTGTAGTCGCGACCGACATCGACGCCGGCGCCGCGGAGAACGCGGTTGCCGGAGCGGGGGACCGGGGGCTTGCACTCCGCTGCGACGCCGGTGACGGTGACCAGGTGCGTGCGGCGATTGCGCGTGCTGTCTCGGCCTTCGGTTCGCTGAACGTCCTGTGCAACGTCGCCGGAGGCTCGTCTTCCCAGGACGCCCGGGTCACCGAGGCGCCGGAGGAGGAGTTCTGGCGGGTGATCCGGCTCGACCTCTTCGGGACCTTTCTCGCGTGTAAACACGGCATCCCGGAGCTCATCCGGGCCGGTGGTGGATCGGTCGTCAACCTGACGTCGATGGGCGCACTCATGGCGTTGCCCGACCGGGACTGCTATACCGCGGCGAAAGGCGGCGTCGCGTCGCTGACCAGGTCGATGGCGGCCGGTTATGCCGAGGATCGCGTGCGCGTCAACGCGATCGCACCGGGCATGATCATGACGCCGAGGGTGGCGAGCCGCCCCAGGACCGGGCGGGTCAAGGACATCGCGGACCGGCACCTGCTGGGCGTCGGCGAGCCGGAGGACGTCGCGCACCTGGCGGTTTACCTTGCTTCTGACGAGTCGAGGATCGTCACCGGGCAGGTCCTCTCGGTCGACAGCGGCGTGACCATTCACTGAGGAGACGGCGCATGGGAATCCGGGTCGACGGTCCGTTCGCGCACCGCAGCCAACTGGGTGAGGGGCCGCATTGGGACGGCGATCGCCTGCTCTACGTCGACATTCAGCGCGGGGAGGTGCACCGGCTCGACGTTCACACCGGCGAGCAGGACACGGTGACGCTGCAGGGGCCGGTGGGTTTCGCCGTGCCCAGCCGGGAAGGGCGGCTGATCGTCGGGCGACAGTCCACAGTGGAGGAGATCGACTGGTCCGGCCGTACCGTGCGGGTACTCGCCACCGTCGAAAAGGGACTCTCCGAAACCCGGATCAACGATGGCAAATGCGATCCGCGTGGCCGGGTGTTCTACGGAACGATCTCGGCGGAGCGCCGTCCCGTAGGCGGCTTCTACCGCACATCCGCCTCCGGTTCCACCGTGCGGGTGCTCGATGGGGTCACTGTGTCCAACGGCCTCGGCTGGGACGACCGGCGGCACCGTCTCTACTACGTCGACTCATGGACCTGGCGTGTCGACGTCCTCGACTACGACGAGGACACCGGAGAGACGACGAACCGGCGCCCCTTCGTGAGTATCGACCGGGCCGACGGCCTGCCCGATGGGCTCACGGTCGATGCGGAGGGCGGCGTGTGGGTCTGCCTCTTCAGCGGTGGCGCGGTACACCGCTACTCGCCCGAGGGGAACCTCACCGAGGTCCTCTCTCTACCGGTGTCACTCCCGACGAGTGTCGCGTTCGGAGGAACCGGATTGCGGACGTTGTTCGTGACGAGCGCGCGGCACCGGCTGAGTGCGGCCGAGGCGGCGGAACAGCCCCTCGCGGGCGGCGTACTAATGGCCGAGGTCGGGGTGGCCGGGTGCCGGGCGGTCGGCTTCGCGGGCTGAGGCGTGGGCCAGCGCGCTGGGGGAGAGGCGCCCGACGATCGCCGGCGCCTCGTGGATGAGTGTGTCGTCGGTGAGTGCTTCCACCATGAACAGCGCGAAGTCCACGCGCCGCGTCAGATTGCTCGCCAGGACCGGGTCGCCGACGTGCCGGCTCCACACGGGTAGGCCCTGGCTCTCGCCCTCTTCGAGGTCGCTCCCGCGGACGACGGTCCACCGCCGGTCGCTGGCGAAGATCCGCCGGCATGCCTCCACCTGGTCGTCGATCTCGGCAAAGCGCAGGAGGCGGGCTAGCAAGGTGGCGACCCGCAGGGCTGCACGGAACTTCCAGGAGTACTGGTCCTTGCCGTCCCGGGTGATGTGCCAGCCGCACGAGAAGACCAGGCGCGCGCCGGGGTCGGCGTAGTCGAGCACCGCCTGCGCCGTGCCCGACGAGTACTGCTGCACGCGCCAGGGAACCAGCACGCTCAGCACCCCATCGCAGCCGGCGACCGCCTTCTGGATCACCTCCCGGTCGTTCGTGGGCCCGGGCACGATCGTGATCCGGTCGGCGAACGCGGCGAGCTTTCCGACGCTGCGTTCGCGGCACACGCCCACGACCTCGTAGCCGCGGTCCAGCGCGTGCCGGACCATGTACTGCCCGAGCTTGCCCGAGGCGCCGACAATGCAGACCTTCCGCAACTGGTCCGTGCTCATGTCCCGCTCCTGCCTCTCGTGTCGCCGGTCGAACTTACGGTGTAAGTAACGCTATACTTACGGCGTAAGTTCGTCAAGTGGCAGCGGGAGGAGGGCAAGTCATGCGCCAGCGCGCGAAACCGAAGCGGGAGCCGCTGAGCCGGGAGCGGGTGATCACCGCCGCCATGGTGCTGGCCGACGAGAAAGGTGAAGCCGGGGTCAGCATGCGGGCGATCGCCGCCCGGCTGGGTGTCGAGGCGATGTCGCTCTACAACCACGTGGCCGGCAGGGAGGACCTCCTCAACGGGATGGTCGACGCGGTGTTCGCCGAGATCGACCTTCCGGCGTCGGCCACGGACTGGAAGGAGGCCATGCGCGAGCGTGCCGCGTCATCGCGCACGGTGCTCCGGCGCCATCCCTGGGCGGTCGGCCTGATGGACTCCCGCAGCCGGCCCGGCCCGGCGACGTTGCGTCACCACGATGCTGTCCTGGGCGTCCTGCGAGCGGGAGGTTTCTCCGTCGCGATGGCCGCGCATGCCTTCTCGGTGATCGACAGCTATCTCTACGGGTTCGTCCTTCAGGAGCTCAGCCTGCCGTTCACGAGCCGAGCGGAACTCGACGAGGTCGCAGACGGCATCCTGCGCGATGTGCCGACCGACGCCTACCCGCACCTCATGGAGCTCATGACCGACCACGCCCTGCGGCCCGACTACGCCTACGCCGACGAGTTCGAGTTCGGCCTCTCCCTGATCCTCGACGCACTTGAACCCGACGAGGTTCAGGTCTAGCTCACTCGTAGTCGTGCGCGGCGACGATGATCCGCGAGAGCAGCTGGATGAGCGTGCGTACCTCATCGGGTGAGAGGGCCTCGAAGAACTTCTGCTGCACCTCGTGCTGGGGGAGCAGGTTCGCCTCGACGAGCTCGGCTCCGTCCTGTGTGATCGTCACCGGGACGAGCCGCTTGTCGGCCTTGGTGGCGCGCTCGCGGCTGACCAGGCCGTCCCGCTCCAGTGTCGCGAGCACGCCGGACACGGCCTGGCGGGAGACGCCGGAGAGCCGGGAGACGTCCTTGGCTTCGATGGGGCCGAACGCCCAGATCATGACCAGGACCCGGAACGCTGCCGGGGTGCGCCGGTTCGCGCCGTGCACGTGGCGGATCTCGAGCTGGTCGAGCACGGTCGCGGCGCGCTTGAGGTTGGTCGCCGCGCGCAGCACCTCCTGATCGAGGTCACGCACCTGGGCCGATACGGTCTCCGCGAGCAAACCGTCCAGGTCTTTGGCCGAGATCGACGATGGTGGCTGCCGGGTATCGTGCTTCTTCGGCGCCATACGTCGATTCCTCCGTTTCGCCGACTGTGGTCCGATCCTGTCGTGACCCTAGTCGACCCGGCGCTTTTTAGTCAAGAACCGTTCTGTTCTGTCCTTGACAAAATGCGGCACGGAACTTTAGCGTTCCCGCCAAGCGACGCGGCTAGGAGGTCTCGTGACGACGCAGTGGGTCATCGACGCTGTCAAGCTCGGAGAGGCGAGGAACCTACCCGCCAGCGACTTCTACTTCCGGGATCGTTCGCAGCGGATGATGAGTATTCCCCTGACCATGTTCGTGTTGAGATCCGATTCGCGCACGGTTGTGGTGGACACCGGTGGTCCGGCGGACGAGGAGCAGATCCGGCGGCATCACGCGTTCGAGTACGAGGTGTCCGAGGCGATGCGGCCGGAGAACGCGTTGGCGCGCCTCGGCGTGAACCCCGACGACGTCGACATCGTGGTCAACACGCACCTGCACTGGGATCACTGTTCGAACAACCACCTTTTCCGCAACGCGGAGATTCTCGTCCAGCGCGCCGAACTCGGTTACGCGGTCGCGCCGTGCCCGGCCAACCGTGGCTCCTACGGCATTCACGAGGACACGGTGCCGCCGTTCGCCCAGTGCCTCGACCGGGTCCGGGCCCTCGACGGAGCGGAGGAGATCGCGCCAGGGCTCGGCATCGTGCCGCTACCCGGCCATTCGCCGGGGTCGCAGGGCGTCCGCGTCGATGCCGGCGACGGCACCTACATCATCCCCGGTGACTGCGTGGACACCTTCGAGAACTGGGACAACGGCGGGGCCGACCTGCCGCTGCCGTCGGGGCGCTTCACCGACCTGCCTGCCCTGTACTCGAGCATGACCTACCTGAAAGGCACCGGCTGGCTTCCGCTGCCGGCGCACGATCACTCCGTGGTCGACAAGGGCCGGTTCGGCTACTGAGAGCAAACCCCGGCTACAGGGTGGTGGCGTCGAGGACGAACCGGTAGCGGACGTCGCCGCGCAGAACCCGCTCGTATGCCTCGTCTATCCGGTCGCCGTCGATCACCTCGACCTCGGCCCCGATACCGTGTTCGGCGCAGAAGTCCAGCATCTCCTGCGTCTCGGTGACTCCCCCGATGAGCGAGGCCGCCATGGAGCGGCGGTTGCGCAGGAGCGTGAACGGACTGATCGTGAACGGCTTCTCCGGCACGCCGATATTGACCCAGGTGCCGTTCGCCGCGAGCAGTCCCAGGTAGCGGTCGAGGTCGAGGTTCACCGGAACCGTGCACAGGATCAGGTCGAACGACGACGCGAGGTCCGTGAACAGGCTGTCGTTCGTCGTCGCGACGTAGTCGTCGGCGCCGAGCCGCAGACCGTCGTCCCGCTTGTCGAGCGAGAGGTCGAGAACCGTGGTGTGCGCGCCGAGTGCCGAGGAGAGCTGCACCCCGATGTGCCCGAGGCCGCCGAACCCGAGGAGGGCGATCCGCTTGCCCGGCCCCGCCTGCCAGTGTCGTAGCGGCGAGTACAGCGTGATTCCCGCACACAGCAACGGAGCGGCGTTGCGCAGGGGCAGCGCGTCGGGGATACGCAGGACGAAGGTCTCATCGACCACAATGGACCGGCTGTAGCCGCCCTGGGTGATCCGGCCCGCCCGGTCGACGCCCGCCGCGGTCGGGGTGTATCCCTCGACGCAGAACTGCTGCCGGCCGGCACGGCAGTGGTCGCACCGTCCGCAGGACTCGATCATGCAACCAACCCCGGCCCGGTCGCCGACCGCGAACGCGGTGACGTCCGCTCCGACGCCCGCCACGGTCCCGGCGATCTCGTGCCCCGGCACCAGCGGAAACCGGGTTTTGCCGTAGTCGTTGTGCGCGTGGTGGATGTCGGAGTGGCAGATGCCGGCGTAGGCGATGTCGATGACCACGTCGCGGGGGCCGGGTTCGCGGCGGTCGATCGTCGCAGGCTCGAAGGGCTGGTGGGGACCGGCGGTGGCGCGTGCACGGACGGTGGGCAACGGTTCCTCCGGGATAGGGATGGGGTGGAGACCGGGGCGAGGCCGCAGCAGGGTGAGCAACCCCGCCCCGGCCGGTTCAGACGCGGCGGAACAGCGCGGCCAGTGCCTGCCCGCCGCCGATGCACATCGTGACGATCCCGAACTCCTGGTCGTGGCGGACCAGATGCCTGGCCACGCGCAGGGTGAGGTTGGCCCCTGTCGCGCCGACGGGGTGGCCGAGAGCGATCGCGCCGCCGTAGGGGTTGGTGGTGGCCGGGTCGAGCTTGGCGTCGCGGATCACCGCGACGGCCTGTGCGGCGAAGGCCTCGTTGACCTCGGCGATGGCGATGTCGCTGGGGGACAGGCCGGTCTTCTCGAAGAGCGCGTTCAGCGCCAGGACCGGCGTGTAGCCCATCAGTTCGGGCTCCATCGCGGCCGTCGTGATGGCGTCGAGTGAGACGAGCGGCTTCAGCCCGTGCTCGCGGGCGTAGGACTCGCGCGTCAGCACGAGTGCTGCCGCGCCGTCGTTGATGCCGGAGGAGTTGCCGGCGGTGACGGTGCCGTCGTCGGCGAAGGCGGGCGACAGGCCGGACAGCATCTCCATGGTGGTGTCGGGCCTCGGGTGCTCGTCCGTCTCGACGGT
Organism: Saccharomonospora sp. NPDC046836; assembly: GCF_040645195.1. Classification (NCBI taxonomy): domain Bacteria; kingdom Bacillati; phylum Actinomycetota; class Actinomycetes; order Pseudonocardiales; family Pseudonocardiaceae; genus Saccharomonospora; species Saccharomonospora sp. NPDC046836. The sequence goes on along the minus strand of NZ_JBEYXW010000012.1, from coordinate 110,527 downwards.
CCTCGGCCTGCGGCCGCCGATCTCGAAGGGCACGATCTCCTCGGTGAAAGCGGCCTTCGCTGCGTCGCTCGCGGCGCGCCGCTGGGACTCCAGCGCGAACTCGTCCTGCGCCTGCCGGGAGACGTCGTACTTGGTCGCCACGTTCTCCGCGGTGATGCCCATGTGGATGCGGCTCCACGGGTCGGTGAGCATCATCAGCGTGCCATCGTGCAGCGTGACGTCGCCGAGGCGGCGCTTCGAGCGGTCGCTGTAGTCGTAGAACGGCATCCGGGTCATGGACTCGTCGCCACCGGCGACGACGGCGTCCACACCGCCCCAGCGCAGCTCCATCGCCCCGGTCCAGATCGCCTGCAGTCCGCTGCCGCACAGCCGGTTCACGTTGACGGCCGGGGTGTTCTTCGCCAGGCCCGCCGCGAGCGCGACGCGGCGAGCGTTGAACGCATCGGGGCCTACCTGGCCGACCTGTCCCATGACGACCTCGCCGACCCGCTCGGGCGGCAGCCCGGAACGGCGAAGCGCCTCGGTGACGACCTTGCCGCCCAGTTCGTGTGCAGGGACGTCCTTGAACACGCCCTGGAACCTGCCGATCGGGGTCCGTGCGCCGTCGAGTACGACGATCTTCTCGGTGTTTCTGTCCATCGTTCTCCTTGCCATCGAACGGTTAGCGGCCGGTCCACTGTGGAGCTCGCTTGGCCAGGAACGCCGCGACGCCCTCGGCCGAGTCGGCGGATGCGCGGGCGTGGTCCTTGGCGACGGCGGTCTCGGCCCAGCGGTCCTCGTCGTCGGCGGGGTAGACGGCTTCGATGGCACGCAACGTCTCCCGGACCGCGATCGGGGCCAGTCCGGCGATGCGCTCGGCCATGGACAGGGCTTCCTCGAGCGCGCCGCCCGGCTCGGTGAGCCGGTTGACCAGGCCCAGGTCGTACGCCCGCTGGGCGGAAAGCCGTTCGCCGGTCAGCAGCAGTTCCCTGGCTACGTTCAGTGGCAGGGCCCGTGGCCCCCGGAAGAGGCCGCCGCACTCGGCGATCAGACCCAGGCCGACCTCGGGGAACGAGAACGTCGCCGTGCGCGATGCGACGATCATCGTGGTGGACAACGCGATCTCGAACCCGCCGCCCGCGGCGACCCCTTCGACCGCGGCGATCACGGGTTTGCGCAGGCGACGTCCTGCGATGCCGTACGGGCCGCCGCGTTCGGTGGGATCGCCGGCCCAGGCGCGGATGTCGGTGCCTGCGGAGAAGAAGTCCTGGCCGCCGGTGAGGACGGCGACGAGAGCCGAGTCATCGTCCTCGAACTCGTTCAGGGCCGCGTCCAGCGCTTCGGTCATCTCGCCGTCGAAGGCGTTGCGGCGCGCGGGCCGGTCGAGGATCAGGACATGGACGGCGCCCCGCCGTTCCACTCGCACCGTCATGGTGTCGCTCCTTTGCTCATCTGGCACTGTCGCGCATCGAATCCGATTACGTCAAGCCCAGGACTGTCCTATGCTTGACAAAAATTCCGACCACGAGGAGGGGCAATGGCGCACCCCGATTTCCGGACTCTACGGATCGAGACCGAGGGCAGGGTGGTGGTGGCGACCGTGTCCGTCCCACCGCTCAACATGATCACCCGTGAGCTGATCGAGGACCTCGAACGGTTCACCGAGGAGGTCGCGGCCGATCCCGGGCCGCTCATCGTCGTCCTCAGGAGTGCCGATCCGGACATCTTCATCACGCACAACGAGTTCGCGAACCTCTACGCCATGCAGCCGCCGGAGCCCCCGGCCTCCGTCGACGAGGTTCCGCTCAACGCCATGCACCGGATCTGTGAGCGCCTGCGCACGATGGACAAGATCACCATCGCGCAGGTGGAGGGTCGTGCGGCCGGTGGTGGTGCCGCGATGGTGATGGCCTGCGACCTGCGTTTCGGCGCGCTCGGCAAGGCGGTGTTCAACACGATGTCGGTACCGCTGGGTGCGGTTCCCGGTGGTGGGGCTTCCCAGTACATGCCGCGGCTGATCGGCCGTTCGCGGGCGCTGGAGCTGATCCTCGGCGGGCTGGACCTCGACGCCGGGACGGCCGAACGCTGGGGCTACCTGAACCGCGCTCTGCCGCCGGCCGAGATCAATGCCTTCGTGACGGCCACCGCCCGGCGGATCGCCGCCTGCCCCGCGGAGGCCGTGCGGCTGACCAAGGAGGTCGTCGGGCTGTCGGACGGGCCGGTGGAGCAGGGCCTGCGGGAGGAGGCGTACCGCTTCCGGCTGCTCATGGCCTCACCGGAGTCGCTGGCGAACATCGAGCGTTTTCTCGCTCTCGGGGGCGAGACCCGCGAGGGCGAGCAGCGCATCGAGCAACTACTGGGTGACGTCCTCGACCGCTCCGCCGACTGAGTGGGTGGGCCGGTGGGGTCACCGGCCCACCCACGGCGGTCACTTCGCCGTCAGCACGATCTTGCCCGCGGTGTCGCCGTTCTGCATTGCCGCGAATGCCTCCTGCGCGCGGTCCATCGGGATCTCCTGGCCGATCTGCGGCTGGATGCCGGCGGCCGCGACGAATGCGAGCAGGTCGACGAGCTCCTGCCGGGTGCCCATGGTCGAGCCCTCGACGCGGATCTGCAGGAAGAACAGCCGCTGCAGGTCCGCTCCCGGGTTGGGGCCGCTGGTGGAGCCGCAGCAGATGATGGCGCCGCCAGGGCGCACGGCACGCATGGAGTGCTTCCAGGTCGCTTCGCCGACGGACTCGAACACGGCGTCGACCTTGCCGGGGAGCCTGGCACCGGACTCGAAGGTGGCGTGGGCGCCCAGCTTCTCGGCGAGGTTGCGTTTCTCCTCGCTGCGTCCGGTCACCCACACCGTCATCCCGGCGGCCCGGCCGAGCTGGATCAGTGCGGTCGACACCCCGCCGGAAGCGCCCTGCACGAGCATCGTCTGGCCCGGCCGCAGCCCGGACTTGGTGAACAGCATGCGGTAGGCGGTCAGCCAGGCCGTGCCCAGCACCGACGCCGCGACGGGAGAGAAGCCGGCGGGCAGCGGAATCACGTTGTGTGCCGGGACGATGACCTGGTCGGCGAAGGTGCCCTGGTGCTTCTCGGTGAGCAGGGTCCGCTTCGGGTCGAGCGTCTCGTCGCCTGCCCACGCCGGGTCGCCCACGATGGGGTACACGACGACAGGGGTGCCGTCGGCGAGCGTGCCTGCCGCGTCGCTGCCCAGGATCATCGGGTACTGCTCGGGCTTCAGTCCGACGCCGCGCAGGGTCCACAGGTCGTGCATGTTGAGGCTCGCGGCCGTGGGATGCACCGACACCCACCCCTCGGGCACCTCGGGCTCGGGGCGCTCGCCGACCACGAGTGCGTCGAGCGGGGCCTCGGGATTGGGTTTGGCCGCGTAAACAGCGAACATTGAGTCTCCTCTTGCCGAACCGGGTCCGTGATTGACAAGACGAAGCGTGTCTGTCAAGGCAGGCACTGTCAAGCACTTGACAAAATACCTCGGCCGGTCCGACGATCGGTTCACGCAAGAGAGCGAGGTGCCTGGCGCCTCGCCGCACGGCGATGTGAGGAGACAGCGGTGTCCACAGCAATCACCCGATCCGACGCCGACAGTTTCGGCGCCTGGGAGCTCCCGGAACCGCTGCGCGACCTGCAGGCCACGGTCGCGTCGTTCATGGCGAACGAAGTCCGCCCCGCCGAGGAGGAGCTCGACCCCGACGCCTGGGAGCTCCCGGCGAATGTGCTGGAGCCGCTGCAGAAGCGCGCCAAGCAGGCAGGCCTGTGGTGCATCGAGTCACCTGCCGAGTACGGCGGGGCAGGGCTGAACCTGCTGTCCCAGGTCATCGTGGCCGAGCAGGCGTCGCAATGCCGGATGGGTGCCTATGTCCCGGCCGCGGGCGCGTTCGGCTGGGACCCGCCGAACGTGATCTACGACGGCACCGAGGAGCAGATCACGCGGTGGGCTGTGCCGACCGTCGAGTCCGGTTGTCACACGTTCGTCGCCATCTCCGAGCCCTCCGGGGGCGCCGACCCCGCGCGGGCCATCCGTACCCGCGCCAGGCGGGACGGCACGGACTGGGTGATCAACGGGTCGAAGACCTGGATCTCCAAGGCCGCCGAGTCGGAGTGGGGCATCGTGTTCGCCCGCACCGGGGACGAGCCGGGTGGCAGCGCGATCAGCTGCTTCATCGTCGAGGCGGATGCGCCAGGACTGACCCGCAGCAAGATCCCGGTGATCCGGTCCTGGTCACCGTGTGAGCTGACGTTCGAGGACGTGCGGGTGCCGCAGGAGAACCTGCTCGGCGAGGTCGGCCGTGGCTTCGCACTCGCGCAGCGCTGGCTGGTCAACAACCGGGTCACCTACGCCGCGGCCGTCATCGGCGTCGCACAGGCGGCGATCAACCTGGCGATCAAGCACGCGAAGAACCGGGAGTCCTTCGGCGGCAGGCTGGCCGACAAGCAGGCGATCCAGTGGATGATCGCCGACTCCGAGATCGACCTGCGTGCCGCGCGGCTGCTCACCTACCAGGCCGCGTGGAAGGCCGACCTCGGCAAGGACTTCAAGGTCGACGCCTCCATCGCGAAGGTGCACGCCACCGAGGCGGCGGGCCGGGTCGTCGACCGTGCCGTCCAGATCCTGGGCGGTCTCGGGGTCGCCAAGGAGATGCCCACCGAGCGCTGGTACCGCGAGATGCGCATCAAGCGGATCGGCGAGGGGCCGTCCGAGGTGCATCGCATGGTCATCGCCCGCGACATCATCAAGGGGAGCCGCTGAACAGTGAGCATCGACATGGAGGTCGACGCCGACGGCGTCGCGACGATCGTCATGAACCGCCCCGAGCGGCTCAACGCTATGGACCAGGCCGCCTACGAGGCGCTGTCCGAGGCCTGGATCCGGGTACGGGACGACAACGACATCCGGGTGGCCGTGGTGACGGGTGCGGGGGAGAAGTCCTTCTCCGTCGGCGCGGACATCAAGAGCTTCCTGACCACCGGTCCCCAGCCGGAGGAGTTCTTCAAGACCCAGCAGGGGCAGATTCTCAACCGGGGCCTCGAGGTCTGGAAGCCGATCATCGCCGCCGTGAACGGCTACTGCCTCGGCGGCGGGATGACCCTGCTGTTCGCCACCGACATCCGCGTCGCCGCCGAGCATGCGACGTTCGGGCTGTCCGAGGTCAAGCGCGGCATCTTCGCAGGCAACGGCGGCACCCAGCGCCTGCTGGAGAACCTGCCCAAGGCGGTCGCGATGGAGCTGATCCTCACCGGTGACCCGATCACCGCGAGCGAGGCGGAGCGCTGGGGCCTGGTGAACAAGGTCGTCCCTGCGGACAAACTGATGGACAGCGCCTACGACTACGCGGCCAGGATCGCGCGCAACGGCCCGCTCGCCGTGCAGGCGTCCAAGGAGCTGGTGGTGCGGTCGCGGGATGTCGACCTGGCCACCGGCCTGCGCATGGAGCAGGCGATGACGACCGTGCTCAAGACCAGCCGGGACTCGGCGGAAGGGCCGCGGGCCTTCACCGAGAAACGGCCACCCCGCTTCGAAGGACGGTGACGGCTGTGACGGCGGAGCAACGTGGCCCGCTGACCGGTGTCCGGGTACTGGACCTCGGCCAGATCTACGCGGGTGGCTACGCGGGTTTCCTGCTCGCGGCCGCGGGTGCGGACGTGATCAAGGTCGAGCCGCCGGGCGGGGAGAACCTGCGCCGCCGCGGCGCGGTCGGCGGCGGGGCGTACCCGTTCGCGGCGCTGAACGCGCACAAGCGGGGCGTGCGGCTGGACCTCAAAACCGAACGCGGGCGCGAGGTCTTCCGCGAGCTGGTGTCCACTTCGGACGTGGTGCTGGAGAACTTCGCGCCCGGGGTGATGGACCGCCTCGGCCTCGGGCCCGACACCCTGCGGGAGATCAACCCGCGGCTGGTCTACGGCAGCGTGTCCGGCTACGGCAAGGAGGGGCCGTACCAGAACTACCCGGCCATGGACCTCACGGTGCAGGCCATCGTCGGCGTGATGAGCACAACCGGCCACCCCGACCGCGCGCCGGTGAAGGCGGGCCCGGCGATCTGCGACTTCATGGCCGGAGTCCACCTGTACGCGGCGATCACCACGGCCCTGTACGCGCGAGGTGTCACCGGGCGCGGCGACGTCGTGGAGGTCACGATGCAGGAGGCCACCTATCCGGCACTGATGTCGAGCCTCGGCCTGCTCTACGCCGGCACCAACGACAGCGGTGTCTGGCGCACCGGCAACCGGCACTCCGGCAACGCGGAGGCCCCGTACAACGTGTACGAGGCCGCCGACGGCTACATCGCGATCCTCTGCGTGACCGACAACCACTGGCAGTCGCTGGCGGCCCTCATCGGCGGCCCCGAACTGGCCGCCGACGAGCGTTACGTCGTATTGGCAGGCCGGGTGCAACGGATGGACGAGCTCGACGCGCTGGTTACCGGATGGACGTCGTCCCGCAAGCGGACGGACGTCGTTTCGGCGCTCCAGGCCGTCCGGGTGCCGTGCGCCCCGGTCAAGGAACTGCCCGAGGTGATGGCGGACGAGAACCTGCGCAAGCGCGGAATGCTCCGGGAGATCGAGCACCCCGAGCTCGGGACCCTCACCGTCAACCACAGTCCACTGCTGTTCGGCGACGGCACACGGGCGGACCTCGCGCCCAGCCCCCGGCTGGGACAGCACACCGACGAGGTTCTCACCGAGGTGCTCGGCTACAGCCAGCCGCAACTCGACGAGCTGAGGCGAGGAGAAGTCATTTGATGCGCGGAAAAACCGTGATCGCGGGCGTCGGGCACACGACGTTCGACAAGCAGCCGGGCCGGTCCACGATCTCGATGAACATCGAGGCGTGCCGCAGCGCCCTGGACGACGCGTCGATCGAGAAGGACATGGTCGACGCGCTGTATGTGAAGTACCCGACCTCGCGGCCAGAGTCGTTCTACGGGCAGAAGCTCGCCGAAGCCATGGGTGTGGTGCCCAAGGTCGGCGGGGCGTGGGACCAGGGCGGCGCGGCGAACGCGAGCATGATCGGAATGGCCGCGATGGCCATCGAGTCCGGCCTGTGCGAGGTCGCGCTGGTGTCCTTTGCGGACAATCCGCGCTCAGGGACCCGCCAGGCATACGAGTCGGCAGGCGCGAACGGTATCTATGGCTGGTTCGGGGTACCCGCGCAGTACGCGATGGTCGCGCAGCGACACATGGCCGAGTACGGCACGACATCCGAACAGCTCGGTGCGATCGCGGTGGCCGCGCGCAAGCACGGTGCGGCCAATCCCCGTGCGCAGCTGCGGAAACCGCTCACGATCGCCGACCACCAGGAGTCCCGCTGGATCGTCGAGCCGCTGCACCGGGCCGACTGCTGCCTGGTCTCCGATGGCGGCGCGGCCGTGGTCGTGACGAGCGAGAAGCGGGCCAGGCAGCTCGGGATCGACCATGCCGTGCCGATTCTCGGCTTCGGCCAGGGCCAGAGCTCCTGGGACATCGAGCACCGCCCGGTGCTGACGCGCACCGCGGCGAAGGCGTCGGCGGAGACCGCGTTCCGGATGGCGGGGCTGTCTCCCAAGGACATCGACGTGGCGCAGCTCTACGACTGCTTCACCATCACGGTGCTGATGATGTTGGAGGACTACGGTTTCTGCGGTCCCGGCGAGGGCGGGAAGTTCGTGGAGGGCGGTGCGCTCGAAGTCGGTGGTGTGCTCCCGGCCAACACCAGCGGCGGTCTGCTGTCCGAGACCGGAATGCCCGGTATGCAGCTGGTGATCGAAGCTGTCCGGCAGGTACGTGGTGAGTCGACCTCGCAGGTCGCCGGTGCGAGCACCGCGATCGTCGGCAACCAGGGCGGCACGATGCACACCCACTCGACCCTGATTCTCGGGCGGTGAACGATATGAGCGAAAGGACCCTGACCCGGCCGGTCGCCGAGCGGACCGAGCTGGAGCAGCATTTTCACGACGAACTGGCGGGAGGAAGGCTCGTCTTCCAGCGGACCCCCGCGAACGCCTGGCTGCCGCCGCGTAGCGAGGACCCGGTGACGCTGTCCGGTGACTGGGAGTGGGCGGAGGCATCCGGGGCGGCGACCCTCGTGTCGTGGGTGACCTACCACATCGCCTACCACCCGTACTTCGAGGACAAGCTGCCCTACCAGGTCGCGATCGTCGAGCTCACGGAAGGTCCCCGGATGATCGCACCCCTCGAACTGGGCGGCCGGAGCCCGGTGCTCGACATGCCACTGCGGCTGGACATCCGGCGCGACGGTGGCGAATGGATTCCGGTGTTCGTGCCCGGGGACGGTTCCTGATGGCCCCTACATTGTGGACACCGCCGTCGGACGTCCGCACGACCACCCAGATGGGCCGCCTGGCCACACTGGCCGAGGAGCGCACGGGCCGGAGCTTCGCCGGCTACGAGGACCTCTGGCAGTGGTCGGTCGACGACCTCGACGGGTTCTGGTCGGCGGTATGGGACTTCTACGACATCCCTTGCTCCGGCTCCCGCGAGCGGGTGCTCGTCGAGCCGACGATGCCGTTCGCCCACTGGTTCCCGGACGTGCGGCTCAACTACGCCGAGGCCATGCTCCGGCTGGCCGGGCGCGCCGACGGCGACGTCGTCGTGCGCGCCAGGTCGCAGAGCCGTCCTGACTCCAGTGTGACCGTCGCCGAGCTGCGCGACCAGGTGGCGCGGGCCCGCGCCGGGCTGGTCGCGATGGGCGTCGGTAAGGGCGACCGGGTCGCCGCATACCTGCCCAACATTCCCGAAGCTCTGGTGCTCATGCTCGCCACGACGAGCCTGGGCGCCATCTGGTCGGCGTGCCCGCCGGAGTTCGGCGTGACCAATGTGCTCGACCGGTGGTCGCAGATCGCGCCATCGGTGGTGTTCGCTGTGGACGGTTACCGGTATCGCGCGCGGGACATCGACCGGCGCGACGAGGTGGCGGACATCGCGAACGCTCTCGGGCTACGCGAGCGGACGGTCGTGATCCCGTACCTGCGGCCCCGGGCCGCCGTGCAGGGGATCGCGTGGGCGGACTTCCTGCCGAAGACCGGTGAGCTGGATTTCGAACGGGTCCCGTTCGACCATCCATTGTGGATCCTGTTCTCCTCGGGCACCACCGGCCCACCCAAGCCGATCGTCCACGGCCACGGCGGCGTGACCCTCGAACTGCACAAGCTGCAGGGCATCCAGCACGACCTCAGCCCCGCCGACACCTACTTCTGGTTCACCACCACCGGCTGGGTCATGTGGAACCTGCAGGTGTCCGGGCTGCTGGTCGGCGCCGCGATCGTGCTGTTCGACGGTGATCCCGGCGGCCATGACCTGGGAGAGCTGTGGAAGCTCGCCGCCGACACCGGCGTGACCTACTTCGGGGTCAGTGCGCCGTTCATCATGCAGTGCCGCAAGGCCGGAGTCGTGCCGGGGGACTGGGGTGACCTGTCCACGATCCGCGAGGTCGGTTCCACGGGCGCCCCATTGCCGGAGGAAGGCTTCGACTGGCTCTACGAGCAGCTCGGCCCGCGGATCCGGGTGAACTCCACATCGGGCGGAACGGACCCCTGCACATCGTTCGTCGGTGGTGCGCCACTGTTGCCGGTGCGCGCCGGCGAGATCGCGGGCCGGCAGCTCGGGTGCCGGGTCGAGGCCTGGGACGAAGAAGGGCGCGCCCTGATCGGCGAGGTCGGCGAGATGGTCGTGACCGCGCCCATGCCGTCCATGCCCATCGGGTTCTGGGGTGACACGACTGGTGAGCGCTACCGGTCGGCGTACTTCGAGCAGTACCCGGGCGTGTGGCGCCACGGAGACTGGATCACGATCCATCCGGACGGGCATTGCGTGATCAACGGCCGCAGCGACGCGACGCTCAACCGTGGCGGAGTCCGGCTCGGCACGGCCGAGTTCTACCGCGTCGTGGAGGATCTCGACGGTGTTGCCGACAGCCTGGTCGTGCACCTGGACTCCCAGGACGGCGACGCGGGAGAGCTGGTCCTGTTCGTCGTCCCGGCCCGGGGCCGCACCCTCGACGATGGTCTCGAGGACGAGATCAGGACGGTGCTGCGCACCCGGCTGTCCCCGCGTCACGTGCCGGACACCGTCCATGCCGTGCCCGCCGTGCCCCGCACGTTGTCGGGTAAGAAGCTCGAGGTGCCGGTGAAGAAGATCCTCGGTGGCGCCGCTCCCGGTGACGTGGCGGATCCGGGCGCGCTGGCCGATCCGCGTTCGCTGGACACCTACGCAGAGCTGGCCCGTGCCATGTCCGGACGCCGCTGATCGCACGAGAATTCGGGCCCGGAAGCGAAAGGTGCTTCCGGGCCCGAATCGTTACCCGTTACCGCAGGGCGTCGAGGATCGTGACCACACAGTCGCGCGCGGAGCGTGGCGTGAGACCGAACTCGGACGTCAACCGGCTGTTGTCGATGAGGTAGTTGGTGCAGTCGGCCTTACCGCCGGTCTCGTGCTCGAACGAGATGTCGGCCTCGGGGACGTACTCCCGGACGAGCTCGGCGAGCTCTCCCAGACTGACGGCGGTGCCCCCGGTGTTGTATTCGGTGTGCTGCGGCTTGTCCGCGAGAGTGATCCTGGCGACGGCCTCGGCGACATCGTCCACATGGACCGGACACCGCATGGCGTCGCGATAGGGGAAGGACACCGCCTCACCGCGCGCCGGACCGGTGATGCACCGGACGTGGTCGACCGAACCGAACACCTTGTCGTGTCCGGTCACGTTGGCCGGGCGCACGGCCGTGATGCGCATGCCGTGCTTCTCCCGGTAGTCCTGTGCCTGGCGCTCGTTGAAGACCTTGTGGACGGCGTACTGGTAGTCCACACCGAACAGTTCGTCGTCCTCGGTGACCAGGCGCTGTCCGAACCGGGTCTGCTTGCCGTTGACCGCCAGCGAGCTGCCGAACACGACGTGCTCGACCTCCGCCAGCCGGGATGCCTCGAAGAAGTTGTCCATCCCGACGACGTTCAGTTGCAACGCCACGTGCGGAGCGTGGTGACTGCCCAGCATGTAGGCCAGGTTGATCGTCCGCATCGGACGGACGGACAGCATCGCGGCCATCACGTCGTCGAACCGTCGTAGATCGCAGCGGACGAATCCCGCGGTGCCGTCCGGGGGCGGGGCGATGTCCGCGTTGACGACCTCCTCACCACGGGCCCGCAACAGGTCGATGAGCCGGCGGCCGATGAACCCGCTGCCGCCGAAGATCATGGTGGTCATGCACGTACTCCTGTCGTGAACGGGACGGATCAGTCGTCGACGGCGACCGTGTAGCTCAGCGCCAGGCGTCCCCCGTCCGGGTAAATCACCTGGCCGGTGATGTAGGAGGCGTCGTCGCTGGCCAGGAAGGCGACGACGGAGGCGACCTCCGCGGGTTCGCCGAGGCGCCGCAACGGGGTCCGGGAGAGCACCTGCCTGCGCAGCTCGGTCTCCCGGCTGTAAATCTCGGCGACCGCCTCGGTGGTGATGGTGCCCGGTGCCACGGCGTTGACGCGGATGCCGTGCTCCGCGAGGGCCACCGCCATCGATCGCGTCAGCGCCGACACAGCGCCCTTCGACGCCGAGTAGGCGGCCATGCCGGGCGATCCCTGCGCGGCCGTGATCGACGACATGTTCACGATGGCACCACCGTTACCGGCGTTGATCATAGCCCTGGCCGCCGTCCTGCCGACGATGAGTCCACCTCGGACGTTCACCGCGAGGATGTCGTCGATCTCCTCGGGTGGCGCGGCGAAGAAGTCCGTAGTGCGGACCAGGGCGGCGTTGTTCACCACGACCGCCGGCGGACCGAGCTCGCCGGTGATGCGCTCGATGGTCGCCTCGACCTGTCCGGTGTCGGCGATGTCGGCCTGCAGGAAGGTGACATCCAGCCCCGCGGCCTGTAGCTCCTGCTCCACCCGCGCGCCGAGTTCGGCGTCGCGGTCGAGAGCCGCCACCCGTGCGCCCTCACGTGCCAGTCGCTCGGTCACCGCCCGGCCGATTCCCCGGCCCGCGCCGGTCACGATCGCGGCGCGGCCTTCGAAGCGTCTGTCCACTGTGGTACCAGCCTTTCCGTTCTGCGCTGTCACCGCTTGCCTGCGGTGATCTCCGCGAGGTCCTCGTCGGCCGTCTCGCGCAGCCGCGCGACACTGACCAGGCTGATCGCGCAGAGCGCCATCACGAAGAGGCTGAACACGAACGTCCCCGCCGAGGCGATGATCGGTGCCGCGATCAGTGGGGGAATGGCCCCGCCGATGATCTGCGCGACGTTGTAGCTGAAGCCGGAAGCCGTGTAGCGGTACCGCGTGCGGAACAGCTCCGACAGCACGGCGCCAACAGGCCCGAGCGCGATGCCCGCGATCAGCAGGGTGACGCAGAGGCCGAGGGTGAAGGCCGCCATCGTGCCGATGTTCATCACCGGGAACAACACCAGTGCCCACACGATGGCGATACTGCTCGCGGAGAGGAGTGTCCGTCGACGGCCGAGCCGGTCGGCCAGTACACCGCCGAGCAGGATGCCCAGTGCGTAGATGACTCCCGCGACGATCCCGGCGACCAGCACCGGCGTGCGGCCCAGTTCCAGCACCGTCGTGCCGTAGTTCGGCAGGTAGGACGCTCCAAGGTAGGAGAACGTGGGAACGGTGACCACGAGGCCGATGCCGAGCACGATCTCGCGAGGCTGGCTCCTCAGCGCTTCGGCGAAGGGCATGCGGGCGGTGCCGGACTTGGCGGCCTCGGCCTTGAACACCGGCGTCTCGTCGATCTTCAGCCGCACGTAGAGCCCGACGGCGACCAGCAGGATGCTGATCAGGAACGGGATGCGCCAGCCGTAGCTCAGGAACGCCTCGTCGCTCATGGAGGCGCTCGTGATCGCGAACACCGCAGGGGCAACGGCGAGTGCGCACCCACCGCCGAGCGGCGGGATCATCGTCCAGAACCCACGTTTGCCCTGTGGTGCGTGCTCGGCCGCGAACATGACCGCGCCTGCCCATTCGCCGCCTGCCGCGATCCCCTGCATGATGCGCAGGATCACGATCAGGATGGGCGCCCAGACGCCGATCTGGTTCGCGGTCGGCATCAGGCCGACGAGCACCGTCGCGGCACCCATCAGCACTAACGCCGTCACGAGCGTTTTCTTGCGCCCCAAGCGGTCCCCGAAATGTCCGAACAGGACACTGCCGAGCGGCCTCGCGACCAGTGCCACGCCGAGCGTGGCGAAGGAGGCCACGGTGCCGGCGGCCTGACCGAGGGCGGGAAAGAACACGTCGCTGAACACGAGCGCGGCCGCGAATCCATAGATCAGGAAGTCGTAGAACTCGATCAGTGTCCCGACGAAGCTCGCGACCGCGACCCGGCGCATCGACCGGGGGGCCGCGGTCGCCGTGCTGGGCTCCGGGTCCGTGCTGAGCGGAGGTGGTTGGTTCTGCGTCATCGGAGCTCCTTCACGGTCCGGCTTCGGTGTCGGTCGTGCTCAGGGCCCTCAGCTGGGGCCCGTCCGAGTTGTATATGGCCACCTCGCCATGATTGTCAAGTACAAGACAGACTTGTGCTTGACAAGATGATGTCACCGGGGGAGCGTGAGCCCATGACAGGAAACCGGCGAGTGATCACCGGCGTGGGGCCTGACGGCCGATCTACTGTGGTGTCCGACGGCGTCGCGATGGCAGGCACGACGCGGCTGGACGGTGCGTCGGTCGAGGAGATCTGGTGGCAGGACAGCGTTCCGGCTCACGCCGACGACCGTGGTGCCCGGGAAGGCGACGTCTCCACCGCACCGCCTCCGTCCGGCGCTGCTGTTCGTCTGTTCGTCCTGCCGCCGGACGAAGAACCCGGTGAGTGGCGCCCGAACCTGCACCGCAACGAGGCGCTCCACGTCATCACGGTGCTGTCGGGCGAGATCGCCGTATACCTCGAATCCGATGAGGTACTGCTCCGCGCCAGGGACAGCATCGTCGTCCCGGGTACCATGCACGATCTCCGTAACCCCGGTCGTGAACCGGCCACGCTGGTGTACACGGTCTTCCCGTTGTGCCAATAGAACTGGGGGGTTCTGTCAGTACCGGTCTCAGCAGGCACTGCCGGCTCCGCGACCGAGCAGGTTGACTGGAATCCGGGCCGATCGGCACGCAGGCTCTCGTGCGTACCGAGGGCACAGTCCCACTGACGAGAAGTACGGAAGAGATCTGATGCGAGCAACTCTGATGTTCGGTGCCGGCGACGTGCGCGTGGAGAACGTGCCCGATCCGGAGCTCCGGCAGCCGACCGACGCCATCGTGCGGGTCGTGCGCACCTGCATCTGTGGCAGCGACCTGCACCCTTACCACACCCAGCCCGCCTCCGCGGACGGTGTTCGCATGGGTCATGAGTTCCTCGGCGTGGTCGAGGACCTCGGCTCTGAGGTCTCCGGCCTCAAGCGCGGTGACCTCGTCGTCGCGCCGTTCGCGTTCTCGGACAACACCTGCGAGTTCTGCCGCGAGGGCCTGCACACCTCGTGCACCAGCGGCGGCTTCTTCAGCGAGGCACAGTCGGAGGCTCTCCGCGTTCCGCAGGCACAGGGCACCCTGGTGAAGCTCCCCGTCGCCGAGGACTCCGAGCTGCTGCCGTCGTTGCTGACACTGGCCGACGTCTACGGCACCGGCTACCACGCCGCGGTCAAGGCCGGCGTCAACGAGCGCACGACGGTCACCGTGATCGGTGACGGTGCGGTCGGCCTGCTCGCCGTGTTGTCCGCGAAGCAGCTCGGTGCCGAGCGGATCATCCTGATGGGGCGGCACCAGACCCGCACCGATCTGGGCCGCGAGTTCGGCGCGACCGACGTGGTCGCCGAGCGCGGCGAGGAGGGCATCGCGAAGGTACGTGAGCTCACGGGCGGGTTCGGCACGCACACCGTGCTGGAGGCCGTCGGCTATCGGGCGGCCTACGACCAGGCCGTCGGCGTGGTCCGTCCCGGCGGTGTGATCAGCCGGGTGGGCGTGCCGCAGTACGAGGAGGCGCCGGTCGGATTCGGGAGCCTGTTCGGCCCCAACATCACGCTGAACGGTGGCCCCGCTCCAGTGCGCGCCTACATCGACGCGCTGCTGCCGGACGTGCTCGATGGCAGGGTTGAGCCGGGCAAGGTGTTCGACCGCACCGTCACCTTGGACGAGGTTCCGGACGGCTACCGTGCGATGGACGACCGCGAGTCGCTCAAGGTCCTGGTCCGGCCCTGACCCGCAGCAGTAGCGAACAGCCGTCGAGCCGCACCGGCTCGGCGGCTGTTCGCGTCAGGGCTTCTCGCTGATAACCGGCGACTCCTCCGCAAGGTCCTGCGTGGCTGCCCAGCTCGCGAGCATCTTGAGCCCGTCCGCGGTGGGAGAGTCCGGCGCGGCGGTGTAGACGTTGAGTGACAGGCCCGGTTCGGACGGCAGCTCCATCGACTCGAAGTTGAGGTCGAGCTGGCCCACGACGGGGTGACGCAGGCGTTTCCGGCCGCTGCGGTGGAACTGCACGTCGTGGGAGGCCCAGCGTTGCCGGAAGAGCTCGCTTCGGGTCGACAGCTCACCGACCAGCTCGATGAGCGCGCGGTCGCAGGGATTGTGGCCTGCTTCGAGCCGGAGCATGGCCGCGGCGTCATTGGCGATACGGTCCCAGTCCACAAAGAACTCCCGCGCCGCCGGGTCGAGATAGACGAAGCGGGTCGTGTTCGCCGGCCGATGGGGGTCGGCGAGGACGGGGGCGTAGAGGGCGCGGCCGAGCCGGTTCATGGCGAGGATGTCGTGACGGCCGTTGCGGACCCACGCCGGCGCGTCGCTGATCGCGTCGAGAACCTGTTGGACAGCGGGGCGCACCGTGGTCGCCTCCGCGCGGCGGCGACCGCCCCGTCCGGGTTCGGCGGCACGGGCGAGCGCGAAGAGATGGTCGCGTTCGGCCTCGTCGAGCTGCAGGGCCCGGCCGAGTGCGTCGAGGACGGACTCCGAGGCGCCGGAGAGGTTCCCGCGCTCCATGCGGACGTAGTAGTCGACAGAGACGCCGGCGAGCATCGCGACCTCCTCCCGCCGGAGTCCCTTCACACGCCTCTTGCCGCCGTAGGAAGGCAGCCCGGCCTGTTCGGGGGTGATGCGTGCCCGCCGCGAGCTGAGGAACTCGCGGACCTCGGCGCGGTGGTCGATCTGGCCCATCACCCCAGGGTAAAAGGCTCACAAGACTGCGAGGGAGGCACTGCGGTTACCTGGAACGACCGTCACTGTTGCGGCCTCCCGGTTCGTCGTTGGCTGGAAGCAGCCGACCACGAAGAGAGACCGCATGCGATCCCCGGCCAAACCCAGCGCGATCCTCGCGATCATATTGATCAGCTACTTCATGATCCTGCTGGACAACTCGGTCATCTTCACCGGGCTGCCCAGCATCCGGACCGGCCTCGACCTTGGCCCGGCCACGCTGTCGTGGGTGCAGGACGGCTACACACTCGTCTTCGGCGGACTGCTCCTGCTCGGAGCGCGCGCCGGTGATCTCATCGGCAGGCGACGGCTGTTCGTGGCCGGGCTGGCGATCTTCGGTACCGCGTCGCTGCTGATCGGGATCGCACCGACCGGCTGGTGGGTCGTGGCCGCCAGGGCACTGCAGGGCATCGGCGCCGCTATCGTGGCTCCGACCTCGCTGTCCCTGATCACCGCTCACTTCGAGGGCGAGGCCCGCGGCAGGGCAGTGGCCTGGTACGGCGCCACCGCGGGCATCGGCGCCAGTCTCGGTCTGCTGGTCGGCGGCGCATTGGCGGACTGGGTGTCCTGGCGGGCGGCGTTCCTGGTCAACGTTCCGATCGCCGCGGTGATGATCGTGGCCGCCCGTCGCGTTCTCACCGAGACCGAGCGCCGCCGCGGCCGGTTCGACGCCGTCGGTGCCCTGTGCGCGACCCTCGGTATGGGCGCGCTCGTGTTCGCGATCATCGAATCCGCCGAGCGCGGCTGGTCCGGCCCGGTCACACTGACCGGGTTGGTGGTCGGCGTGGTCCTGCTGGCGGCGCTGGTATTCCACGAGTCGCGCGCCGGACAGCCGATCATGCCGCTGAGGCTCTTCGCCAGCCGTGAACGCAGTGGCGCCTACGCCGCGCGCCTGCTCTACATGGGCGCCATGATCGGGTTCTTCTACTTCACCACCCAGTACCTCCAGGACTCGCTCGGTTTCAGCCCGCTGGAGGCCGGTCTCGGGTTCCTGCCGATGACGGTCGTCAACTTCGCCGTGGCGATGATGATCCCGCGCCTGGGAGCCCGGCTTCCCGGCGCCGTGCTGCTGTCGGCCGGGGTCACGCTCACGCTCGCCGGGATGGCCTGGCTGAGCCGTCTGGACGCCGGCGACACGTATCTGGCCGCGGTCGCGCTGCCGATGCTGCTCATCGGCGCCGGTCAAGGGCTGGCGTTCGCCCCGCTGACCAACTCCGGGATCGCGCGGGTCGCCGCCGAGGACGCCGGAGCCGCCTCCGGGCTGGTCAACACCGCACACCAGCTGGGCATGGCGCTCGGCCTCGGCATCCTCGTCGCCATCTCTGCGCGCGCCGGCGCGGGCGCTCTCGACGGCGCCGCGCAGGTGAGCGCCGCGCTCACCGGAGCGTCCGTCCTGCTGGCGCTGGCGTTGCTGGTCGTACTGGCCGTCATCGTCCCGGCGAGGCACAAGCCCGCGCCGGTCCACACCGAACCCGTCACCGACACCCTCGCCACGGAGCCTGCTCGATGACCACCCACACCTGGACCACCGACGAGCTGCGACCGCGCTGGGGATGGTGGGCGGCGGCCGGCTGACGGGCTGCGGCACCGAGGCCGCGGAGGTGCGGCGGTCCCGTCCTGTTAGGACGCTGCTGGCGTATTTCTCCCGTGCCGGCGAGAACTACCACTACGGCGGGCGAAGGTACCTGCGGGTCGGCAACACAGAGGTGCTCGCCGGCATGATCGCCGATCGCATCGACTGCGACGTCTACCGCATCGAGGCCGCGGAACCGTACTCCGATGACTACGACGACACAGTGGAACGCAACGTGCGGGAGCAGGACGCCGACGCCCGCCCAGCTCTGGACCTCACGGCGAACCCGCTGCCTGCCGTCGACGGCTACGACGTCGTGCTGCTGGCCAGCGGCATCTGGAACGTCCGGCCGCCGATGATCATGCGAACCTTCGCCGAAGGCGTGGACTTCGCCGGGAAGACCGTCCTGCCGGTCGTCACCTATGCGGTGAGCGGGCTGGGCGGGACGCCGGAGCAGTACGAGCAGGCCTGCACTGGCGCGACCATCGGGGAGGGGCTCGCCGTGCGCGGCGAGGAGGTCCGGCAGGCGGGTGACGCCGTCTCGTCCTGGCTCCGGCGTGTGGACCTACGGTAGGGCCGCCGCCGGCGGTCAGGCCTCCGGGATCTCCATTCCGAAGGTCTCCAACGTGATCGCGTCCGGCTCCGGGCCACCCCGGACGCCTGTGTCGAGCGCGTCGATCGCGGCGAGCTCGCGGTCGGTGAGCTCGAAGTCGAACACGTCGAAGTTCTCGGCGATTCGTTTCGGGCGGACCGACTTCGGGATCGCGGAGCGCCCCCGCTGCAGGTGCCAGCGCAGCATCACCTGGGCAGGCGTTTTGCCATGGGCTTGCCCGATGCGAGCGATGGTCGCGTCATCGAGCGTGCTGCCGGTCCCGCCGTCCCGGTAGAAGGTGATGCCGCCGATCGGCGACCACGCCTGCGAGACGATGCCGTGCGCGGCGTCGGCGTCGAGCACGTCCCGCTGCAGGAAGTAGGGGTGTACCTCGATCTGGTTGACGGCGGGCACGACCGCCGTTTCCCTCAGCAGTTTTTCGAGGTGGTCGGGCATGAAGTTGCTGACCCCGATCGCCCGCACTCGCCCGTCGCCGAGCAGCTTCTCCAGCGCACGGTAGGCATCGAGCGTCAGATCGAACCTGCTGGGCAGCGCCTGGTGCAGGATGAACAGGTCGAGCTGGTCGACACCGAGCTTGCCTGCACTCTTGTCGAAGGCGTGCAGGGTCGCGTCGTAGCCGTAGTCGGTGATCCAGACCTTGGTCTCGATGAACACCTCGGACCGGTCGAGCCCACTGCTGCGGATGGCCTCGCCGACCTCGCGCTCATTCCTGTAGGCGGCCGCCGTGTCGATGTGCCGGTAGCCGGTGCGCAACGCGGTGTCGACCGCCGCGACGGTGTCCTCCGGTGGGGTCTGGAAGACGCCGAAACCCAGCGCCGGCATCTCGACCCCGTTGTTCAGTGTCAGGTTCTTACTCATACCCCCACGTTAGGAACGCCGTCCCCGCGCGGGGAGGGTCTGCCGTTACTCCTGTCCTACGGTTCTGTCACCAGCGCCCTCCACGACCGGTCGCTGCGTAAGAGCGGCCCACCAGGTCGGCGAGGGCGACCGCCACCAGACGGGCTTGGCGGGAGGGAGCCGCACCTGGAACGGGGTCGAGCAGAAACCGTCCGTAGAAGCGGCCGTCGCCGTACGCGCGCAGCTCGATGCTCCGCTGGGGTAAGGGTTCGTCGGCCTCCCATCGCCTGACGCCCGCCACGACTGATCCGTCCTGCTCCAGCCGCGGCAGGTGGCCGACCAGGCGACCGAGCTCGAATCGGCACTCGCGCAGGTTCAGCAGATCGATGAGCTGCTGCCGGACGTGGGTGACGACCTGGTTCGGCGATCCCGCCGATCGCGCCTGGTCAAGCGCGTCGTGAATTCGCTGTAGATAGTCGGCCCCGGTGATGGCGATGACCCGTTGCTTCCTGGCGTGGGCGGCCAACTGCGAAACCGCGACACCCACCACCAGCAACAGCACCGCGGTCTGCGCATCAACCGGGTCCGTGATTTCGAAGTGCAGGTACGGCGCGGCGAAGAAGAAGTCGAAGCAGGCGGCCGCCACCAGCGCTGCCAGCGCTCCGGCGACCCGGTTGCCCAACGCGGCAACCGCGACGACCACCACGACCAGCACGAGGGTGGTGGTCGTGGTCATGAGACTGGCCCGCAGCGGCAGCAGTACGGCCGACACCGCGACCGGGGCCACTACCGCGGACGCGATGGCGATCCAGTCACGGGACACGTGCACGCTGTGCCTCCCCGCGCGCTCTCGTCGTACTCCGGCAATTATCTGCCTGTCCACGACTTCCCAACCAGGCACTCGGGCTCACCGAACACTATAGTTGTCTTGACAAGCGATGTTGTCGGTGAAACCCTACGAGTACCGATCGACACAGTGGAAAGGATGACGAATGACCGAGTTGGTGCCGTTCCTCATGTTTCAGAAGGGCGAGGCTGCCGACGCCATGACCTTCTATCTCTCCGTCTTCCCCGACGGCGAGGTGCTGACGGACAAGCGTTACGGTCCGGAGGGACCGGGTGCCGAAGGTTCTGTGTGGATGGCCGAGTTCACGTTGGCAGGCCAGAAAATACGCTGCAGCGACAGCCCGGTGCCACACGACTTCGAGTTCACGCCGTCATTGTCGATCTTCGTCACGTTCGACTCTCGCGACGAACTGGAGAAGGCGTACGCGGCGTTGTTCGACGGCGGCACGGCGCTCATGCCACTGGACGACTACGGTTTCGGCCCCTTCGGCTGGGTCAATGACCGCTTCGGTGTGTCGTGGCAGCTGGGCGTGGCAATTGCGGCCTAGCTCATCGGGCCGGCGTCGATTCGCACCTCGTCGGCGGTCGTAGCCGGTTCGCTCCTGCGGTTGAGCGTCTCGGGCAGGTACGCGATCCCGACCAGACCGATCACGCTCAGCACCAGGAGGTAACCGCCGACGAGCCATGGTGTGCCACCGCTGAGCGACACCAGCCAGGTCGCCACGAGCGGTGCTGTACCGCCGACCAGCGCCGCGGGAATCTCACGCGAGATCGCGATACCGCTCCAGCGAGCGTTGGTCGGGAACAGTTCCGCGAGCAGTGCTGCCGACACCCCGATGGTCGCACCCTGGACCACGGCGAGGCCGAGGATGAGTCCCAGGCCGACGAACACCGAGTTCTCCGTGAGATAGAGCCAGAACATCGGGAACGCGAACAGGATGGCGAACACCGCGGCGCCGAGCAGCACCGGCTTGCGTCCGATGCGATCCGCGAGGAGGCCGAACAGGAGCACGGCCGGGATCGTCAGCACCTCGGCGACGATGAGGCCGACCAGTGCTGCGGTCGGATCCACGGAGAGCGTGCCCGTCGTGTACGAGATCGAGAACGTCTGCACGACGTACACCCACGGGAGGACGAAGACGAACAGCGCCATTCCCGGGATCAGTACGCGCCAATGTGCACGGACGGCTTCGACGAGCGGGGCACGACTGACGTTTCCGTCGTGCTCCGCCGCCTCGAACGCCGCGGTCTCCTTGACGCGTAGGCGGAAGTAGAGCGCGAAGGCGACGATGACCGCGCTCGCGACGAACGGGAGCCGCCAACCCCACGCGAGGAACGCCTCCGACGGCAGCGCGGCGGTCAGGATCGCGAAGGTCGCCGTCGCGAGCGCCATCCCGAGATACACGGCCGCTCCGGGGAAACCGGCGGTGAGCGCACGGTTGCGGGTGCCGGACGATTCGCTCGCCATCGTCATCGCGCCGGCGAACTCCGCCCCCGCACCGGCCCCCTGGAAGATGCGGAGCACGATCAGCATCGCGGGTGCCCAGACGCCGATGGACTCGGCCGTGGGCAACAGCCCGATGAGGGTGGTGGCGATGCCCATCATCAGCAGCGTCGCCAGGAGCGTCACCTTCCGCCCGAGGCGGTCACCGTAGTGGGCGAAGATGAGGCCACCGATCGGGCGTGCGCCGAACCCGACAGCGAAGGTGGCGAACGCGCCGAGCACGCCGCCAACGCCGCTGTCGCCGAAGAAGAGCGGCGCGAACACCAGCGCCGAGGCGAGCCCGTAGAGCGTGAAGTCGTACCACTCGATGACGGTCCCGACACTGCTGCCGATGATGGCGCTGCGCCGCTGCTGACGTGAGTCGAGACCGCTGCGGTCGATGTCGATAGGCGACGCCATGACACTCCTTCGTGTGGGGGCCGGTACAAGCGGAACGTCCGACCACGCGGCGATCAGGCTATGGTTGGGTCCCTCCGCCAACACATGTGGCACTGTCACACGTCTTCGGCGACTTCCTGAACGAATTGCACATGCTGCGGGGTTCGGCGTCGCCGGTGGCCACGCCGCGAAAGGTGACGCCAGATGCCGGATGACCCACAAGCCGCCGCCACGACGCTCGTCGGTGCGGCGTTCTCCGACGCGGAGCTCGGTCCCGCCGAGGTGACCGCCGCGCTGGAACGACTCGGCGTGTCCGGCGATGCCGGAATCCGGCTCGCCGGGCAGGTGCATCTCGCTCAGCGGGAGCATGCGCGGCTGCGCCGCCGCGAACGTGAGCTCGCGGCCCTGTTCTCCAGCGCACGCGAGCTCGCCGAACTGCGTGACGGCGCCGCCGTTCTGGAGCGTCTCGTCCACCGCGCGCACGAGATGATGGGCAGTGACGTCACCTACCTTTCGGAGCTCGATGCCCCGACCAGGGTGCTCCACGTCCGCACGACGAGCGGCACGGTGAGCCCCGAGTTCCAGCGCCTGCGCGTCCCGCCAGGGCGGGGTCTCGCGAGCGTGATCGTCGAGACACGCGCCGCGCAGTGGGTCACCCGGTACGACAGCTACCGCCGGGACCGCCATGAGCCGACCATCGACGACGCCGTCGCGGCCGAGGGGCTCGTCTCGATACTCGGCGTGCCGATGCTCACCGGCGACAAGGTACTCGGCGTGCTGTTCGTCGCGAACCGTCGCGAGCACACGTTCACGCCCGAGGAGATCGCGCTGCTGTCAGCGCTGGCCGACCACGCCTCGGTGGTGCTGCAGACGGCACAGACCCTGCGCAACCTGCAGAAATCCGAGGACGAGGCACGCCAAGCGCTGGAACGCCTCACCGAGCACCTGGCCGAACGGGACCGCGCGAACACGGTGCACCAACAGCTGGTGCAGGCCGTGCTCGCGGGCGGCGGGTTCGCCCCGGTCGCCGTGACGCTCGCGTCGGCGCTGGGCCGCGCGGTCGCGATCGTCGACGAGCAGGGTCACGTGATCGCGACCTCAGGGCACCCCCTTCCGGCGGCGATGCTCGATCTCGACGGCGCGACACGGGCAGCGATCGAGGAGAGCCGTCGCTCGGGCTACTGCATCCCGCTCGATGGTGTGGCCGGTCTGTGCGCGGTGTCCGCGATGACGGCGGGCAAGCAGTACTTCGGTGTGCTGCTGCTCGGCGACGGCGAGTTCGAGCTCAGCCCTGTCGACAACCGGACGATCGAGCGCGCGGCGCAGGTGGGTGCGCTCCTCGCGCTGCAGCAGGAGGCAGTCGCCGCGGCCCAGCATCACGTGCAGAACGAGGTGCTGGCCGACCTGCTCGAAGCCGTTCCGGAACGGCAGGCCGATGTCGCGCGGCGAGCACGGCGTCTCGGTGTCACGGTCGACGCGCTCGACAGCCTGCTGCTCTTCGCCGTGCCGGGCGAACATCGCGCCGCGGCGGCCCGCACGCTCGGCCAGCTGGTGGGGGAGCGGGCCCTCGTCGGCGAGTATCGCGGGTTCGTCGTCGTCACCCATCCCAGCGAGAAGCTTCCTCACGACGCGGAGGAGCTGCGCGGCCGGGTCGCGCGCGCCGTCTCGGCGCCCGTGCTCGCCGTGCTGCCGCCCCGCTCACCCGGGTCGCTGCCGGGCGCGTTCACCCTCGCGATGCGCACCGCGCGGCTTCTCGCCGCGCTCGGTGTCGACGACATCAGCACCTCGACCGACACCTACGTGCCCTACTCGGCCGTGCTCGACACCGACCCGCGGACACTCGAGGCGTTCCTCGACGACGCGATCGGCGCCGTGCGCCGCTACGACACCGAGCGCGGCACCGACCTGCTGGGCACACTCCGTGCGTTCGTGCACAACGGCGCGAGTCCCACGCGCACGGCGCGGGCGCTCAACTTCCACACCAACACGATCCTGCAGCGGCTGGAACGGCTCGACCGCGTGCTCGGCGGCGACTGGCGCGAGGACGAACGACTGTTCCGCATCAGCATCGCCGTCCGCCTCGACGGGTTGCGGGAGCGTCTCCAGCATGCTTCCGCTCCGTGAACCGGATGGTCCATTCACCCATGAATGCGGAGCGCCTGTGGGCAACTCCTCCATACAGCGGAGGTGGATGGGTCCGTAGGGTGAGGCCGACGCACGCCGTCATCACAACCTTGGGAGCGTCCTCGTATGACACCTGGCCCGATCGCTCATCCGCTGCTCGCCGCGACCGCGGGGTCGCTCGGCGGTGTCGTCGTGCTGGACCTGTCACGCGTGCTCGCCGGACCCTACGCCGCGCAGTTCCTGGCCGACCTCGGCGCGACCGTGATCAAGATCGAGAACCCGTCCGATCCGGACGTCGCGCGTGGCTTCCCGCCGTATCTCCGTCATGGCGACGAGGAGGTCAGCGGCTACTACGGGCAGTACAACCGCGGCAAGCTCGGTCTCGCGCTCGATCTCGCCGGCGAGGACGGCAAGCAGGTACTCAAGGACCTGGTGGCGCGTGCCGACGTGCTGGTCGAGAACTTCCGCCCCGGCACCATGGACAAGCTCGGCCTCGGCTACGAGGTGCTCGCCGAGGTCAACCCGCGCCTGGTGTACACCGCGATCTCCGGGTACGGGCAGACCGGCTCCAGGAGCAGGCGGCCCGCCTTCGACAACACCGCTCAGGCGGCGGGTGGGCTGTGGTCGATGAACGGGTACGCCGACCAGCCTCCGGTTCGAGTCGGTGTGACCATCGGGGACCTGTCCGCCACACTGTTCGGCGTCGTCGGCACGCTCGCCGCTCTCCGGCACGCCGAACGCACCGGGCAGGGGCAACTGGTGGACGTGGCGCAGGTCGACAGCATCATGGCCATGACCGAGACGGCGGTCGTCGAGTACACCGTCGACGGGAAGGTCGCGGCGCCCGCTGGGAACGAACACGCGTGGGTGCGGCCGTACCAGCTGTTCCCGTGCGCCGACGGTCAGGTGTTCTTCGGTGGCTACACCGACAAGCTGTGGCGTGCGAGCTGCGAGCTCTTCGGCACCCCGGAAGCGGCCACCGACCCCGAGATCGACACGATGCGGAAGCGCTTCGACATCGAGGTCTACGAGCGGCGGGTGCGCCCGCTCATCCTCGGCTGGTTCGCCGACCGCACACGGGCCGAGCTCGAGAAGCTCGCGGGCGACGTCATCCCGCTGACGGCGGTGAAGAACATCGGCGAGGCCGTCGATGATCCCGGCACGGCCGAGCGCGAGATGATCGTCGAGGCCGACTACGGCGAGTTCGGCACGCTGCGCATGTTCGGGCAGCCCATCAAGCTGAGCGCGACACCCGCGACCCCCGCCCGCATCGCGAACCGACTCGGTGAGCACGCGGACGCCGTGCTTGCCGGACTCGCGGGTTACGACGCACAGCGCATCGCCGGGCTGCGCGAGCGCGGGGTGATCTGAGTGACGGTCACTCGCAGGGAGACGCTCGCGACCTTTGCCGCGGCCGCCTTCCGCGGCACGTTCACGAACGCGGCCGCTGAGCCGTCACTCGGCGGTGAGCTGCCGCCGGGCTGGGAAGGCCTCTACTTCCCGTTCGACGCACCCGTCGCCGACCTGCGTCCCGACGGATCGCCCGCCCGCGACGGCGTGCTGCCCGAGTTCGACCTGCCTCGCCGCATGTACGCGGGCGAGGACACGGTCTTCCATCGGCCACTGCGTTACGGCGAGGTCGTGGAGCAGGTCGCGCGGAGAGGTGACGTCGTGGAGAAGCAGGGCCGCGGCGGGCGGCTCGTCTTCGCCGACGTCGTGCGCGAGTACCGCGTGGCCGGTGAGCTCGCGATCGAGAGCACCTGGCACGACGTGTTCCTCGAGACCACGCCGCCGTCGCGCGCCGGCGCGCCCGTACCGGCGGAAAGTCCTGATTGGACGGAAGAGGTCAGGCTGGACTCGCGCCAGCTCTTCCGTTTCTCGGCACTCACGTTCAACACCCACCGGGTGCACTTCGACCGGGACTGGGCTCGCGGTGCCGAGGGTCTTACGGATCTGCTGGTGCACGGCCCGCTCACCCGTGTGCTGCTCCTCGACGCGGCCGTCCGGCACGACCCCGGCTCACGCGTGCACGCTTTCACCTTCCGCGCGCAGGCACCCATTTTCGTCGACACGACCGTCTCGATCGGCGGACGCAGGAACGGCGACACGACCGACGTCCACGCGGTCGATGCGACCGGGAACCTGCTCGCGCGCGGACGCGTCATGTGGGGGCCGTCTCACTGAGCGGGTGCTCGCCCGCGTAGCGGTTCGCGATGACGTTCTGCGGGTCGAGGGCTTGCTTGATGGTGGTGGCACAGCGCCAGAAGCCGTCGTCGGTGCGCTCGATGAACGGGCCGGCCGAGTCCACGTCCATCCGTACCGGGTAGATCCCGATGGCTTCGAGCCGCTGCCGCAGCAGTTCCTTGTGCGCATGTGCCGCGGTCACCGCCGCCGCGTCACGGCGGTCGAAGTAGCAGGGGAACAAGCCGAACAACGCCGTCCTGCCTGCGATCTCGTAGAGCTGCGAGGTCGGCATTCCCGTCTCCTCGGCGGTCGCCCGCACCACGCTGCCGCACGAGGCGAGCCGGTCACCGGCGAACGGGATCGTCACATTGACGCACACCATGCCGGGCAGGTCGGGATCGCGATCCAGGTCGATCGTTCCCGGTGGCAGCGCCTTCCCGGCGAGGCCGGCGAATCGGCCGAGTAGCCGGTCCGAGGGGGTACCGTTCATCAGCCGCAGCCGAGCCGCGAGCAGTGGTTCCTGTTCTGCCGCGTGCGCTGGCTGGTCACCGTCGGTGTCCGCGGCCGCGATCCGTTCCACGGTCCCGTCGAAGCGCCGCCGGAGCTCTCGAACGGCTTCGGCCCGCATCGCAGGGGTTCCTCCGAGCATGATCTGCGCGTGCCAGATGGACGGATCAGTGTCGCCGAAGTACTGGATGACCGGGTCGGTACCGTCGGTGATGCGCGCGTGTCCGGTGACGACACCGTCTTCGCGAGCAAGCCACAGTTCGTCGACGACCTCCGCAAGCCGGCTCTCGGCAACGTCGACCGTCAGCTCGGTCAGTGGTGCGATCGGATGCAGCCGGAGCACGATCTTGGTGACGATGCCGAAGCCGGACTGCGCGAACAGTCCACGAAGGTCCGGTCCGAGACCGGGTGGGTAGTGGTGGACCGAGGTCTCGCCGTCGGGCAGGTGCCACAGTCCGGTTCGGACAGTGCTGCCGTTTCCCAGCACCACCTCGATGCCCAGCAGGTCATCGATCCGGGGGCCGAGGTTGCCGCAGCCCCGGTCCAGGACGTTACCGACAATGCTGGTGCCCGTACCCGCGCCGGTCACGTTCAGCTTCAGGCCGGTTCCCTGTTCCGCGAGATAGCGGGACAGCTGCCCCTGTGTCACCCCTGGTTCGATGACGGCGTACCGGAAGCGGGAGTTGACCTCCATGATGCGGTTCATGCGTCCCAGGTCGACCAGAGCGACCGGGCCCTGGCCGGGCAACGCCGAGCCGAAACCCCAGTTACGTCCGGTGCTCACCGGGTGCACCTGCACCGAGGCCGCGCGGGCGACTGTGATCAGGCTTTGCACGTCCTCGAGTGAGGACGGCCGGAGTACGGCGTGAAGTTCGCGAGGAACGAACTCCGAGATGTTCATCCCGTAGTGCGCGAGCTCGTGTGCGTCGGTGGACACCGCGGCCGCACCGAGGGCGGCGCGCCAGCCGCGAACTGCCCGCTCAGGCATGGTCGTCGCCAATGCGATGCACCACGTGTTTGATCCGGGTGTAGTTGTCCATTGAGTACGTTGACAGGTCCTTGCCGTATCCGGAGTGCTTGAAGCCGCCGTGTGGCATCTCGGACGGGTAGGCGAGATGCGTGTTGATGCGCACGGTGCCGTAGTCGAGCTGCCGGCTGAGCCGTAGTGCGCGGGCGTCGTCGCGCGTCCAGACGCCGGCGGCCAGTCCATAGTCGACACCGTTGGCGTAGCGGACGGCGTCGGCTTCGGTGTCGAACGGTTGGACGGTGATGACGGGGCCGAAGATCTCCTTCTGCGTGATCTCGTCGTCCTGGCGCACGTCGGCAACCACGGTCGGCTGGAAGAAGTAGCCGCGCTCGTGGGTCACTTCACCGCCGGTGAGCACCCGTGCGTGTGCCGGCAGCCGGTCGAGGAAACCGGACACTCGCTGGAGCTGACGGGCGTTGTTGACGGGTCCGAACAGCACCGCGGGGTCCGAGGGCGGGCCGGTGCGGCACTTCCCGGCGGCAACGGTCAGGCCGTCCACCAGCTCGTCGTAGATCGCGCGGTGAGCGAGAATCCGCGTCGCCGCTGTGCAGTCCTGCCCGGCATTGGCGAAACCCGCCTCGATGATGGTGTCCGTGGCGGCGGTGACATCGGCGTCCGGAAACACGATGACGGGTGCCTTTCCGCCCAGTTCCAGGTGCGACTGCTTGAGGTGGGTCGCCGCTGCTCTGGCGACCTCGATCCCCGTCTCGACGGAACCGGTCAGCGACACCAGGCTGGGCGTCGGATGCTCGACCATGCGACGGCCGGTGTCGTCCCCACCGCAGATGACGTTCACAACACCGGCGGGCAGGTACTCGGCCGCGAGCTGGGCGAACATGAGCGCGGTGACCGGTGTCGTCTCCGCGGGCTTGAGGACCACGGTGTTGCCCGCGGCGACAGCGGGCGCGACCTTGAGCACCGCCATCATCAGCGGGTAGTTCCACGGCGCGAGCTGCACGCACACACCGATCGGCTCGCGCCGCACATACGATGTGTGCTGCTCGAGGTACTCCCCGGCGGCCCTGCCCTCGAGTATCCGTGCGGCACCGGCGAAGAAGCGGAGCTGATCGACGACGAGGGAAACCTCGGACGCTGCCCGGTTGCCGGTGTTGCGGATCTCGGCCGTGGTGAACTCGTCGGCACGTCGTTCCAGCTCATCGGCGATCTGCAGCAGTGCCAGCTGCCGGGTGGTGGGAGTCGTCGAGCGCCAGGTCTCGAAGCCGGTCGCCGCGGCTCTCACCGCGATGTCGACTTCCGCTGCGCCGGAGATCGGCGCGTGGAGATAGGGCTGCGCTGTACAGGGGTCGATGATCTCCGAAAAGACATCACTATGTGACAGCACGAACTCGCCGTTGACGAAGTTCTTCAGAGTCTCCATGGAGATTGGGCCAATCCTCGCGTCCGTGTCACACACCGGCTGTCACGCTCAATGACTGAAATCCGTGGAATCCCAAATTGTTGTTCCAGTCGAGTTCCTGTTGGTCCACTCGCAGTTGGGGAATGCGACGATAGAGCGTGGCCAAGGCGATCCGGGTCGTGGCGCGCACCAGTGGATCCCCGAAACACAAGTGCCGGCCTGCGCCGAAGGTCAGATGCTCGTTCGGGCTCGGCCGGGTGAGGACGAGCTCGTCCGCGTGGAAGAACTTGTCGGAGTCCCGGTTGGCGGAGCCGATGTAGAGCAGGAGCGGTTGTCCCTGCCGGATATGGGCTTCACTGCCGTTCTGGCATGTATAGGTGAAGTCGTGTCGCGCGACACGGCCGACGAACTGAACCGGGTTGCAGAAACGGAGAAGTTCCTCGACGGCATCGGCTGCGGTGTTCGTGTCGACCAGCAGTTGCCGCTCGCTGTGGTCTCGCTGGTCCACTGTGTACACGCTGTTTCCGATGAGGTAGCGGATCGAGGCGGTACCTGCGAAGAGAAGCAAGGCCGACTGCGCGAGAACCTCGTCCTCGTCGAACCGGTAGCCGTGGATGTCGGTCGTCAGCATCTGGTGCATCAGACCGGCCCGCTGTTCGGACAGCGTCATGGATTCCCGTGACGAGAGGAACTGCATCAGCTCCCGGGTGCTGTTCTGCGTCCGGTAGACATGTTCCGCGGACACATGGGTGGAGCCGAAGAGGTGCCCGATGTCGTCCGTCCACCGCGTCAGATCCGCATGGGCTTCACTCGACACACCCAGCAGATCCGCGATGACGATGGCGGACAGTGGGAAGGCGAAGTCGGCCATCAGGTCGAACTCATCGTGATCGACACTGTCGAGCAACCGGTCGACCGCGCGCTGGATCAGGGTGTCGACTCGCTCGCCCCGGAACGGGGCATAGCTACGGTTGGCCTGCCGTCTGAGCCGGGTATGGCTGGTGCTGTCGTGAAAGGCCAGCCAGCGTTCGAACACGGCCAGCATGTCGCCGAAACCGGCTCGCTGGTCGGGTGGCAGGAACCGCAACGGCACTGCGGCTCGCTCATTGGACAGCCGCTCCTCGAGGATCAGTGCCCTGCAGTCCGCATAGCCGAAGAACAACCAGGTGCCGCCGAAAATGTTCTCAGAAAAGAAAACCGGTTGTTCGCGCCGCATCTTCGCGTAGAAAGGAAACGGATCGGGAATATATCCGCTCTCATTGTGTGAGAAGGTGGCCGCCGAAAAGTCTTGCAACATGCTGGATTCTTCCTTCGCTGTCATCCGGCGCGCCGATTATGTGAAGCGAGTTGATTCTAGGTATGCCTACCTGGCAAGTTGCTGACCGGTTTGCGCTTGAGGTTCGTTGCTCTTTTACGTGCGCCAGGATGCCCGTCGCGATGATCACTACTGATGCGGTGCGGATTGGCTATGGAGTAGCCGGAGGAAGCGTCCGTCAGCTTCGTGGCGTCAGGTATCCGCGGGAGAACGCGGTGGCCACGGCTGCCGCCCGGTCGTTGACGCCGAGCTTCGCGTACACGTGCAGCAGGTGCGTCTTGACCGTCGCCTCGCTGATGAACAGCAGCTTGGCCGCCTCGCGGTTCGTCGAGCCGCGGGCGATCAGCTCCAGCACCTCCAGCTCACGTTGCGACAGCGGCTCGGACGCAGGCTGCCGCATCTGCCCCATGAGCCGGGTCGCGACGGCGGGGGAGAGCACCGCCTGCCCCTGCGCGGCCGCCTCCACCGCACGGAACAGCTCCTCCCGCGGCGCGTCTTTCAGCAGGTAGCCGGTGGCGCCCGCTTCGATCGCGGGCAGCACGTCGCTGTCGGTGTCGTACGTGGTGAGTACCAGCACCCGCGCGGTCACGCCCCGCTTCGCCAGCTCCTTGATGGCGGTGACGCCGTCGGTTTTCGGCATCCGCAGATCCATGAGGATCACGTCGGGCCGGAGCTGCTCCCCGGCAGCGATGGCCTCGGCGCCGTCACCGGCCTGGCCGAGTACCTCGAAGCGCGGGTCGGCACTGAACATGCCCTGCAACCCGTCCCGCACCACCGGGTGGTCGTCGACGATCAGAACCGTTATCACCGCACACCCCCGGCCGGAATCGCCGGGAGAGAAGCCGAGATCGCGGTACCGCCACCGGGCTCCGACTCGATGTCGAGCCGGCCCGCGAGGCGCTGCACCCGCTGCCGCATGCCGGCGAGCCCGAACCCGCCGTTCGTGGAACCGTTGGCACGCTTGACGTTGGGCTCGAAACCCACCCCGTCGTCCCGCACGTCGAGCGTCACCAGGTCCTCCATGTACGACAGGGTCAGGCCCACGCGGCTGGCCTTCGCATGCTTGGCCACGTTGGCGAGCGCCTCCTGCGCGGCCCGCAGCAGCGTCACCTCGATGTCAGTATGCATCGGCCGGGGGTCGCCGGTGGTGGTCAGCACCGCGTCGATGCGGCTCATCTCCGACCAGCGCCTGGTGACCTCGCTGATCGCGTCCGGGAGCCTGGCCTCGGCGAGCACCGCCGGCTCGACCGCGTGGACGGTCCGGCGGGCCTCGGTGAGGCTGTCGCGAGCCAGGTTCATCGCGTTGGCGAGGTACCGGCGCAGTGTCGATGGCTTTTCCATCGTCTGCTCGGCTGCCTGGAGCTGGGTGAGGACGCCGGCCAGTCCCTGGGCCAGGGTGTCGTGGATCTCCCGCGCCATCCGCTGCCGCTCGTCCAGCACCCCGGCCTCGCGGGCCTGGACCAGCAGCTGGGCGTGCAAGGCGGCGTTGTCCTCCAGCGCCGCCTCCAGTTTCAGGTTGGCCTCGTGCAGCTCGGCGAGGGCCTGCTTCTGCTTGTCGTTGCGTCGGTCCGCCATCTCGGCGAAGTAGGAGAACGCCCCGGCCAGCAGCGTGACGATCACGCCGAGGAGCAACCAACCCCACCACAGGTCGTCGGCCACGATGTTGGACAAGCCGCCCAGGTACGACATCGTTGAGACCATCGCCGTGGCGGCGACGCCGGCGTACCGCCAGCGGCCCTTCAGGCACTGGAACGCCTGTGGGTAACCGACGAAAGCGAAGAAGCCGTACCAGGGCGCGAGCGCCACCAGGCCGAAGGCCAGGAGGATGACACCCGTGAAGTACAGGACCATCAGCGGGCCGTTCTGGTGCCACTCCGGGTGGAGTGTGTGGAACCAGAGCAGCCAGATCGTGGCCGCGAGCGTGAGGCCGAGCACCGCCGGATAGGCCACCGGCATCTGCCAGATCGGCTGCAGCAGCGTGATGAGGGTGCTGACCGCCAGGAGGAAATAGGGAAGGACCTCGAAAACCCTGGCCTCCCGCCGTTCCAGACGGTCGAACTCCGCACGCAGCTCGGCCTCGATGCTCATGACTCACTCCCAGCGGAAGTACCGCGCGGCCAGCCCGCCAGCCACGATCGTCCACCCCAGCATGACGGCCACGTGCAGCAGGTCCGGCCAGTGACCGGTTGCGGCGTCCTGCAATGCCTGCACGCCGGCGCCCAGCGGGGTGAAGTCGCTGATCGTCCGCAGGACGTCGTTCATCGTCTCACGGGGCGCCCACAGACCGGCGAAGAACAGGACAGGGAAGAACAGCACAGACCCGATCGCTCCAGCGCTCTTGCCGCTGGGCGCCAGCGAGGCCACAAGCAGTCCGATCGCGAACATCGCCAGCGCACTCAGCAGATACGCGACGAGATAGGCGGGCACCTGGCTCGGCAGGCTCACGTCGAACGCCAGCCGCCCGATGGCCAGCACGACCAGCATCGTGACCACGGACATGATCGTGGACATCAGCAGCTGCGCGCCGAGCATGACCGGCGGCTTGACCGGGGTGGTCCGCAAGCGTCGCAGGATGCCCTTCTCCCGGTAGGTGGCGAACTGCTGTGGCAGGCCGTTCATCGCGAACATGGCGATGGCCATCGCGACGATGATGGGTGCGTACAGGTCGATGACCCGCAGCCCGCCGAGTGTCTCGTCAGGCTCCCGGAACGCCGGGATCGCGCCGAGGATGACCAGCAGGATCGGCGGGAACGCGAGCGCGAAGAACACGCTCATCGGCTCGCGGAAGAACAGTGTGGTCTCGGTTGCGGTGAGTCGGGACAGCGCGGACATCGTGGTCTCCTCAGGCGTCGATCTTGCGGCCGGTGAGTGCGACGAACGCGTCGTCGAGTGAGGTCTGTTCGACCCGCAGGTCACCGGCGACGACCTCGTTGCGGGCGAGCTCCGTGGTCACGGCGAGCAGCAGGTTCCCGGTGCCGGTCACGATGAGCTGGCCGCCTGCCCGCTCGACGGCCGTGACCTCGGGCAGCGCCGCCAGCAGCGCGTGGTCGATGGGTGCGGACGGCCGGAAGCGGATCCGCTGCCGGTCGTCGACCGTCGCGACCAGCCCTGCCGGGGTGTCGAGTGCGACGAGCCTGCCGGAGTCGATCACGGCGAGCCGGTCGCAGAGCCGTTCCGCCTCCTCCATGAAGTGCGTGACCAGCACGATCGTGACGCCGCGGTCGCGGATGTCCTCGATGAGGTCCCACGCGTCGCGGCGGGCCTGCGGGTCGAGGCCGGTGGTGAGCTCGTCGAGCACCGCCACCTTCGGGTTGCCGACCAGCGCGAGCGCGATCGACAGCCGCTGCTTCTGCCCGCCGGACAGTCGCCGGAACTGGGTGCCCAGCTTGTCGGTGAGCCCCAGGGCGTCGATCAGCTCCCGCCAATCGACAGGGGCACGGTAGAAGGAGCTGTACAGCTCCATCGCCTCGCCGACCTTCAGCTTGTCGGGCAGCTCGCTTTCCTGGAGCTGCGCGCCGAGCAGCTGCCGCAGCTCATCGGTGTCACGTCGTGGATCGATGCCGCAGACGCGGATCGCCCCGCCGTCCGGTGTGCGCAGCCCCTCGACGCACTCGACGGTGGTGGTCTTACCTGCCCCGTTGGGACCCAGGATGCCGAAGATCTCGCCCTGCTCGACGGCGAAGCTGACCCCGTTCACCGCAGTGTGGTCGCCGTAGCGTTTGACGAGGTCGTCTACCTCGATGATTGCCATGACTCCAAGCGTGCCGTCCGGCGGGGTTCGCCGAATCGACCGCGCGGCCAGGGCTGGTGCCGAACCCGGTGGGTTCCTCGATCAACCAATCGGTTGATGCGGCGGGGTACTCACCGGACAGTGGTCTGCAGGGGTCGGCGGTGCGAGGTAGAGGTCGGCTGCCGTGGCGTGCAGCTTCGGAACACAGCTCGCGTCGCGCCTGGATGGGCCAGATGCCGCGCTGCGGGGAGAGCTTCTCGCCGCGCTGCTCTCGGGCATCGGCCTCCTGTGCAAGAAGATCGGCACGTCCGCCATGACGAACGCCGACCGCGAGACGCTCACCGCCTACGTCGACCGCATGGTGGAACCATTGCACACCCCCGCCGGTGATCGGGAGCCGGTGCCGATGTCAGACGTGTAGTGGGGGAGCGCAGTCAACGTCCAGTAGGGACGGCCACAATGGACTGTGCGGTTGCGACGATCGTGCGGGCGACGTCCTTGCTCCGCAGGCGCCCGGCGCGTAGCTCCTCGGCGGCACCGTGCACGACGTAGTGCACGACACCGACGAGCCAGTTCATCGGCAGGTCGTCGCGGAACACGCCGTCGGCCTGACCACGGCGAATCAGGTCTTCGACCCGCTGGGCCGGTGCGGCGTGGAGCTCGCGAATGCGCCCCGCGGGCAGCGTTCCCTCGGCTGCTGCCAGCAGTGCCTTGGACTCGGCGACCAGTCTCCAGCTGGATTCGAGTAACCGGGCCAGCGCGTCGCGTGCGTCCCCGGTGAGGTCGACGGCGGACAGTGTCTCCTCGCCGACGCGCAGTGCCTCGGTCAGTGCCGCTTCGACCAGCTCTGCGCGGTTACGGAAGTGACCGTAGAGCGTCATCCGTCCCACGCCGGCCGCCTTGGCGATGTCATCGATGGTCGCCTCCGGGTTGGCGGTCAGAGCTTCGCGTGCCGCGGAGACGATGCGGGCGATGTTGCGCTCGGCGTCGGAGCGCCGGCGTGCTCCGGCAGTGGGAGTAGGCATGCCTCCAGCATAACTCGTACGGGCATGTACGGGTTATGCTCGTCGTTGAAACTCGTACTCGGATGTACGACTTAACCTGGGAGGCTTCCGATGACACACGACGAGACCACCGACGCGGCCGCGCAGCACAGCGCGGCTCACCCGCGGCGCTGGCGCATTCTGGGTTTCCTCGGTGTGGCCCAGCTGATGTTGATCCTCGATGTGACGGTCGTGGCGATCGCGCTGCCGGACATCGAGACCGATCTCGGCCTGAGCCGCGCGACGCTGACCTGGACCGTCAGCGCGTACACGTTGACCTTCGGCGGACTGATGCTGCTCGGCGGGCGGATCGCCGATCTGATCGGCGCCAAGCGGGTGGTGCTCGCCGGTCTGCTGCTGTTCACCGTGGCGTCGCTGGTGACCGGTCTCGCCGGGTCCTCGGCCATGTTGCTGGGTGGCCGGGTCGCGCAGGGGGTGGGCGCGGCGCTGTTGTCACCGGCGGCGCTGTCGCTGGTCGTCACGCTGTTCGAGGGGAACGAGCGGAGCAGGGCGCTTGGGGTCTGGTCAGCGCTCGGCGGTGGTGGAGCGGCGCTCGGCGTGCTCGTGGGTGGCCTGCTGACGGCAGGCCCTGGCTGGCCGTGGGTGTTCTTCGTCAATGTGCCCGTTGGTCTGGTGATCCTCGCCGCCCTGGCCCGGATGTTGCCGCGCCAGAGCGCGGTCGTGCCCAACGCCCGGTTGGACGTGCTGGGCGCGCTGCTGGTCACCGCATCGTCCGGCGCCGTGATCTACCTGCTGGTCAACGCCGGGGACCAGGGGTGGGTCACCAGCGGCAACGCCTGGCTGCTGGTGCTGGCCGTAGCCGGTTACGCGGCATTCGTGGTGTGGCAGAAGACTGCCCGCTCACCCCTGATGGACGTGTCGCTGCTGATCCGGCGTCCGGTGGCGACCGGCACGTTCCTCATCCTCATGGCGACCGCGTTGATGATCGCCGTGTTCTTCCTCGGCACCTTCTACTTCCAGCACGCGAACGGATACGGAGCCCTGCACACCGGGTTGCTGTTCCTCCCTGTTGCGCTGGCGACGATGTTCGGCGCTCAGCTGACCGGCCGCGTACTCGGCCGCTGGGGTGCGCGCCGGCTCGCCGTCGCCGGACTGCTCGTCGCCGCGATCGGGATGGCCGTGCCCGCCCTGTGGACGTACCCCGCGGCCGTGGTGGCCGGCGTGGCCATCGCCGCCGCGGGGACCGGTGTCCTGTTCGTCGTGGCGTCGGCGACCGCGCTCGGCCAGGTGGCTCCCCACGAGAGTGGAATCGCGTCCGGCATCGTCAGCACCTTCCACGAGTTCGGTGCCTCGCTCGGAGCCGCCGTCGTCTCCAGCGTCGCGGCCGCGAGCTTCGCGGGTGCCACGCTCACCGGGTTCACCGACGGTTTCGTCGTCACCGCCGTCGCCGCGGGGGTGGCAGCACTCGTGGCCGGTTTCCTGGCACCAGGACGAGCCGCCAGGACCGCGTGATCTCCACGGAGGTAACGGGGTGACCCGAACAGGGGCGTCGCTGTTCACCCGGTGGGCATGAACCCCTACTCTATGTGCGACAAACTTCACCACGATCCTGCGAGGTCGCAGCATGACAGCGTCCGAACGTCTCCCGTCCACCGCGATCGACACCACCACGCCGAGTATCGCGCGTGCTTATGACTACGCGATCGGCGGAAAAGACAACTACGAGGTCGACCGCGAGCTGCTCAGGCAGCTCAACCAGGCCGTCCCCGAGGTCAACGTCATCGCCGTCACCAACCGTTCGTTCCTGATCAGGGCGGTCCGGTTCCTCGCGACCCAGGGCCGGATCGACCAGTACCTCGACTGCGGATCCGGCTTGCCGACAGCGGAGAACACCCACCAGGTCGCGCAGCGCCTCAACCGGGAGGCGCGAGTGGTCTACGTCGACAACGACCCGGTTGTCGTCGCGCACGGCCGCGCCTTGCTCGAGGAGAACGAGAACACGCATTTCCTCGATGCGAACATCTTCGAGCCGCAGGAGGTGCTGGAGAGCGACCTCGTCCGGGAGAAGCTCGACTTCACGCGGCCGCTCGCGCTGTTGCAGGTGGCCACACTGCACCACCACAGCGCGGACTTCGGTCTCCCGCCTGCCGAGGTCATGCGTGGCTACATCGACGCGCTCCCGTCGGGCTCGTTCGTCGCGTTCAGCCACTTCCTCGACCCGGAGAACGAGCACAGCGAAATGGCCCACCGGGTGCAGTCGATCCTCAACGCCAGCACCAGCAAGGGTTTCTTCCGCACGCGCACCGAGATCATGGAGATGCTCGACGGTCTGGACCTCATCGAGCCGGGTCTGGTGATCAACGACGAGTGGTGGCCGGACGGACCGAACCTGCAGGAACTGCCGCCCGCTGGGCACTGCATCGTGGCGGCCGTCGGCCGCAAGCCGTAGCGTCCATCATGGACACAGCTGGAGGCCCTTGCGCGAACGTTGCGCAAGGGCCTCAGGCTTTTGTGCGGGCGGGTTCAGCGGCGCCCGCGTGGGACCTGCCCGAGTTCGGGAATCAGATAGGCCGGAGCATGCGGCGCAGAACGTATTTCATGATGCCGCCGTGGCGGTAGTACTCGGCTTCGCGCATGGTATCCAGCCGCACGCGGGCACGGAACTCGATGTCGTCGGCGCGGACGGTCACGTGCTGGGGAACGCGGCCGTCGTCGAGCGCGGTGAGGCCGGTGATGGTGAACGTCTCCGCACCGGTGAGGCCGAGCGTGCCCGCCGTGTGATCGTCGGCGAACTCCAGCGGCAGCACGCCCATGCCGATGAGGTTCGAACGGTGGATACGTTCGAACGACTCGGCCAGCACCGCGCGCACACCCAGCAACGCTGGGCCTTTCGCGGCCCAGTCGCGGGAGGAACCGGTGCCGTACTCCTTGCCGGCCACCACAACGAGCGGTGTCGCGCTGTCGCGATAGGACATCGCCGCGGCGTAGATCGTGGCGACCTCGCCGGTGACGTCGCGGGTGAACCCGCCTTCGACGCCGGGCACGAGCTGGTTGCGCAGTCGGACGTTCGCGAAGGTGCCGCGCATCATGGCCTCGTGGTTGCCGCGCCGCGAGGCGTAGGTGTTGAGCTCGCGTGATCCGACGCCGCGCTCGCTGAGGTAGCGGCCCGCGGCCGACTGCGGGGTGATGGCACCCGCGGGTGAGATGTGGTCGGTGGTCACGGAGTCGCCGAGCTTGACCAGCACCCTGGCGCCGTGGACGTCGGTGACCGGCGCGGGTTCGAGGTCCATGCCGTCGAGGTAGGGCGGCCTGCGCAGGTAGGTCGACGCGTCGTCCCACGCGTAGGCCTGCGTGTCCGGCGCGTCGAGAGCGCGCCAGCGCTCGTCCCCGCCGAACACGTCGGCATAGGCGTCGGTGAACATCACCGGGTCCAGTGTGGACTCGATGATCTCGGCCACCTCGCGGGAGGACGGCCAGATGTCGCGCAGGAACACGGGTTCACCGTCCGTGCCCGCGCCCAGCGGCTCGGTGGTGAGGTCGAGGTCCATCGTCCCGGCCAGCGCGTAGGCGACGACGAGCGGTGGCGAGGCCAGGTAGTTGAGCCGCACGTCGGGGTTGATGCGGCCGTCGAAGTTGCGGTTGCCCGACAGTACGGCCGCTACCGAAAGGCCGTCGTCGTGCACCGCCGCCGACACGGCGTCGACGAGCGGGCCGGACGCGCCGATGCAGGTCATGCAGCCGTAACCGGTGAGGTGGAAGCCGAGCTGTTCGAGATACTCGACGAGCCCGGCCTTGGTGTAGTAGTCCATGACCACGCGGGAGCCGGGGGAGAGCGTGGTCTTGACCCACGGCTTGGTGCGCAGGCCGCGCGCGGCGGCGTTACGGGCCAGCAGGGCCGCGGCGACCATCACCGACGGGTTGGAGGTGTTGGTACACGACGTGATGGCGGCGATCGCGACGGCGCCGTCGGCGATCTCGTGGCGGCGCCCCTCCAGCACGATCGTGGCTCGGGCAGGCGGGTCCGCGAGCTCCGCCCGCAGCCCCGCCTTGGCCTCGGTGAGCCGCACCCGGTCCTGCGGCCGGCGCGGACCGGCCAGCGACGGGACCACAGTGGACAGATCCAGATCCACGTGCTCGGAGTAGCGCGCGGTGCTGGCCGGGTCCGCCCAGAGCCCGAGCTCCTTGGCGTAGGCCTCGACGAGCGCGACCCGCGCGGCGGGCCGTCCAGTGAACTTCAGGTAGCGCACGGTCTCGGCGTCGATCGGGAAGATCGCAC
Organism: Saccharomonospora sp. NPDC046836; assembly: GCF_040645195.1. NCBI lineage: Bacteria > Bacillati > Actinomycetota > Actinomycetes > Pseudonocardiales > Pseudonocardiaceae > Saccharomonospora > Saccharomonospora sp. NPDC046836. The sequence continues at coordinate 71,112 of NZ_JBEYXW010000012.1, read as the reverse complement.
ACGTCGAGCCGAACTCCGGGCTCATGTTGGCGATCGTCACGCGGTCCGCGACACCGATCTGCGCCACACCGGGGCCGTGGAACTCCACGAACTTGCCCACGACCCCGTGCTGTCGCAGCAGCTGGGTGAGGGTGAGCACCAGGTCGGTGGCGGTGGCTCCCTCAGGTAGCGCACCGTGCAGGCGGACGCCGACGACGCGGGGCACGAGCATCGTCAACGACTGGCCCAGCATCGCTGCCTCGGCCTCGATACCGCCGATGCCCCAGCCCAGCACGCCGAGACCGTTGACCATCGTGGTGTGCGAGTCGGTGCCGAGGCACAGGTCGGGAAACGCCGCGCCGTCCCGTTCGATGACCACGCGCGCCAGGTACTCGACGTTCACCTGGTGCATGATGCCGGTGCCAGGGGGAACGACGGCGAAGTCGCGCAGTGCCGACTGGCCCCACTTGAGGAACCGGTAGCGTTCGTGGTTGCGCCGGTACTCCAGCTCGACATTGCGCACGGCGGCATCCGGGGTACCGAAGACGTCCGCGATGACGGAGTGATCGGCGACGAGCTCGGTCGGGATGTGCGGGTTCACCCGGGCGGGGTCGCCGCCGAGCGCGACCATCGCCTCCCGCATCGCGGCCAGGTCGGTGAGCGCGGGGACACCATTGGTGTCGTGCAGGAAGGCTCTTGCCGGGAAGAGGCTGATCTCGTGTGCGGGTTCGGCGCCGGGGTCCCACTCGGCGACCGCGCGGATCTGCTCCGCCGTCACCGTCTCGCCGTCCTCGTGCCGGAGCAGGTTCTCCAGCACGATCTTGAGGCTGTACGGCAGATCGGGTGGCGCGATGCGGTCGATCCGCCGCACAGCGTACGTGCGGTCTCCGACCGAGAGCGTGCCTCCGGTACCGAAAGTGTCCATTGTGGTCATCGCGAGCCGGTTCCCTCGGGCAGGTCGGCAGGAAAGGCGGGCGTGCAGAACGTGTTGACGTGCTCGCCTTCCTCGACGCAGTCGGCGGCGACCGCCCGCCAGGCAGCGTAGTGCGGTGCGGCCCGATGGGCGGTGTAGAACGCCTGCTCGTCGGTGTAGATCTCGTACAGGACGAACCGCAGTGGATCGTCGACGCGGCGGTGGACGTCGAAGCGCAGACAACCCGGCTCGTCACGCAGCGACGCGTGCGCATTGTCGCGGATCCCGCGCAGGAAGGTGTCCACCTTCTCCGGCTTCACCTTCAGGGACACGATCACGGTGAACACGGCGCTCCTTCGGTGTCGCCGAGTCCGAACGGGACGCCGCACGAGTCGGCGAGGCGGCGGAGGTCGTCGACGGTCTTGGCAGGCAACGCGATGCCGTCGGTGGCCGCGGCGGCCTCGGCGCGGTCCTCGAGCTCGCCGGGGTAGCAGATCTCGCTGGAGCCCTCGGCGAGCGGTACGGCCTTGGTGGTGGAGATGAGGTCGTCGAGCCTGGCCGCGAACTCGGCGGGTGGCCCGAAGGCGTCCAGTCGCAGGGCCAGCACCAGATGCCCGCAGCCGGAACGCCGGTCGGGCACGTAGGGCCCGGTGACGCCGGTGGCGTACGACGACCCGGTGAGCACGCCGGCAAGGATGTCCATCATGAACGAGATGCCGTACCCCTTGTGCCCGCCCAGCGGGAGGATGACGCCGTCGAGTGCGGTCCGCGGGTCGGTGGTCGGGGCGCCGTCGCGGTCGATGGCCCAGCCCTCGGGGATGGGCTTGCCACGTTCGAGCGCGGCGTAGATCTTGCCGCGTGCCACCGTGGTGTTGGCGATGTCGAGCACCACCGTGCCGCGACCGCCGGCCGGCACGGCGATCGACCACGGGTTGGCGCCGACGGTCTTCTCCCGCCCGCCCCACGGCGCCATCGCGGGGCTGCCGTTGGTGAAGAGGATGCCGACGTGCCCCTCGGCGGCGAGGCGACGCGTGAAGTACGCCGCCGTGCCGAAGTGGTTGCTGTTGCGGACCCCGACGACACCGGCGCCGTGTGCCGCCGCCCGCGCGGCCGCCTCGTCGCAGGCGTGCGCGGTGACGATCTGGCCGATGCCGTCCCGCCCGTCGAGCACTGCCACAGCGCCGGCGTCGACGACCGTGATGGGCTCGGTGACCGGCTGGACCACGCCGGCGCGGATGCGGTCGACGTACCAGGAGAGCCGGAGCATGCCGTGCGATGGATGCCCCCACGCGTCCGCGACGGCGAGGCTGTCACTGACGAGCCTGGCGTCGTCTTCGGGAACCCCGACGGCGGTGAGGATACGGGTGCCGAGTGCGGTGAGCTCGGCGCGGGTGACGTGTGATTCGCTCAAGACGTGAGCCCTTTCGCGTGCAGTTCCGCGACCTGGTCCTGCCCAAGCGGTCTGGTCGGCAGGTCCCGCACCAGCAGGAAGATCCGGGCGGTCTCCTCCAGTTCCTCGACGGCGTCCGTTGCAACGGCGAGGTCGCGGCCCGCGACGATGGGGCCGTGGTTGGCCAGCAGGAGCGCGTGGTGCTCGCCGGCCACCTTCTCGGCGAGCGGGCCGAGGCGCGCGTCGCCGGGGGCGTGGTACGGCAGGAGGGGGAGCGCGCCCACGCGCATCGCGTAGTACGCGGTGAGCGGCGGAAGCGCGTTCGACTCGTCGAGCCCGGCGAGGCACGACACCGCGACGGAGTAGGTGCTGTGCAGGTGCACGACGGCCGTTTCGGCCGGCCGCGCCCGGTACATCGCCAGGTGCAGGAACGCCTCCTTCGACGGTTTCCGCCCGTCCAGGTGCGTGCCCTCGAGGTCGAGTACCGACAGCTCCGCGGGGTCCAGCGCGCCGAGTGACGCGCCGGTCGGGGTGAGCAGCACGTGGTCGCCGGTACGGACGCTGATGTTGCCGGTGCGGCCGAAGGTGAGCCTGCGCGCGAACAGGGACGCGCCGAGGTCGGCGATTCGCTGCCGGAGGTCCACGGTCATGCGGTCACCGTCGCGTTCTCGGTCGCCGCGCGCACGAGCAGGTCCGGGCCGCCGAAGTTGCCGGATTTGAGCAGCAGCGCCAGCCGCGGCTCGCCGGTGCTGAAGCACCACGGGACTCCCGGGTGGGCCTCGGCGCCGACCTCGACCGCCGTCACACCGACGGCGTTGACCACGGCACCGGACGTTTCGCCGCCCGCGACGACGAGGCGCCGGTAACCCAGCCCGACCGCGGCGGCACCGACGGCCGCGAGCGTGCGCTCGAACAACTCGGCGGCGTCGGGTCCGGCGCGCAGCTCGGGCGGCGCGGACGAGTACACCAGTACAGGGCCGCCTGCGTGGTCACGCAGCCAGCGCAGTACATTGTCCCGCAAAACATCCGGGTCCCCGGCCTGGTCGAGGCGGTACGAGGGCAGCTCCGCACGGGCCCGCTCGACCTGCGCCAGCGTGGCCGCCGAGCAGCTGCCCGCGAGCACGATCGCCGGTCCGGCAGGCAACTCGGGGAGCTCCTGTGTGGACACTGGTTCGGGGACGGCCGCCTCGCCGACGGCGCGGCCCAGCCCGGCCGCGCCGGTGAGCACGGCGAGATCCGTGGTCGCCGCCGCGATGGCGGCGAGGTCGTCGTCGGTGACCGCATCCGTCACGGCGTACCGGATTTCCTTGTTCCGCAAGGTGTTCAGGTGTGCCCGCACTGCCGTGGCACCGGCGCGGACCACGTCGAGCGGCACCAGGCCGACGGCATGCCGCGTCTGCCGCCCTAGGACGCGGACCAGGTCCGCGTCGGTCATCGGCGTCAGCGGGTGGTGCCGCATCGACGACTCGGACAGCAGGCGGTCACCGACGAACAGATGTCCTTGGTACACCGTGCGGCCGTGCTCGGGGGCGGCCGGGCACACGACCGTGAGGTCGGCTCCCGCCGCGTCGAGCAAGGCGTCGGCCACGGGCCCGATGTTTCCGGCGTCGGTCGAGTCGAACGTCGAACAGTACTTGAAGAACACCCTGCCGACACCGTGCCCGGCGAGCCACCGCTGCACGCCCAGCGTCTCGTCAACGGCCGCGGCCGGCGCGACCGCGCGGGTCTTCAGCGCGACGACGACGGCGTCGCACTGCGGCAGCGCCGCGTCGTCGGCGGGGCTGCCGAAGAAGAGTACGGTTCGCAGCCCCGCTCTGCGCAATGCGGCGGCGACATCGGTGCCGCCGGTGTAGTCGTCGGCGATACAGCCGATCACTTCTCTGCTCCGGTGATCGCCGTGGCGATCGCGGTGGCGAACTCGCTGGTGCCCGCCGTTCCTCCCATATCCACAGTGGACGTCCCGGCGCGGACGGCGCTGGTGACGCCGGACTCCACCAGTTCCGCGGCGCGGCGCAGGCGGTCGTCGCCGTGACGCGCGCCGAGCCAGTCCAGCAGCATCGCGCTGGAAAGGATCATGGCGACCGGGTTGGCCAGGTTCCTGCCCGCGATGTCGGGTGCGGACCCGTGCGCTGCCTGCGCCATGGCTTGGTCATGCGAGGCGTTGATGGACGGCGCGATGCCGAGCGACCCGGCGATCTCGCCGGTGAGGTCGGAGAGGATGTCGCCGAACATGTTCTCGGTGACGATCACGTCGAAGGAGTCCGCGCGCCGCAACAGGTGCACCGTCATGGCGTCGATGTGGTAGTCGTCGACCTCCACCTCGGGGTACTGGGTGGCGACTTCCTGGCAGACGTCCCGGAACAGTCCGGTGGTCAGGCGCAGCACGTTCGCCTTATGGACGATGGTGACCTTGTTGCGGCGACGGCGCGCGAGGTCGAACGCCGTGTGCGCGATGCGCTCGACGGCGTCCCGGGTGATGATGCCGTGTGCGATGGCGACGTCCGGCGTCGGCATGATCTCGCCCGTACCGGCGAAGGTGTTCCGGTCGGCGTAGAAGCCTTGCGTGTTCTCGCGGACGATGACCAGGTCGGTGCCCGCGACGATGGCGTTGGCGCCCTCGATGGCCTTCGCCGGACGGATGTTGGCGAACAGGTCGAACCGCTTGCGGATGGTGCCGCTCGGGTTGAGCCGGGAGCGGTGCGGCTCGGGGTAGGCGGCGCTGTCGTGCGGGCCGAGCAGCCAGGCGTCCAGTTCGGACAGTGTCTTCAGCGTGACGTCGGGCACCGGAGTGCCGTGGTCGTCGATCGCCGAGCGGCCCAGAGGCAGCGGCATCCAGTCGATGGCCGGTACGCCGGCCGCCTCGATCGCCGCGTCGACCACCTGGACGGCGGCAGGCACGATCTCCGCCCCGATGCCGTCGCCTTCGAGCAGGCCGAGCCGGTAGTTCTGCTTCGTCATGGTGTCCCTTCAGGAGGTGATGGTGGCGAGTTCGGCGGCCTCGTCTGGCAGCGCGGTCTCACCGGGATAGATCAGGCACGTGGCCGGGTCGAGGAGGAGGCCGACCTCGTCGGTGGTGCCGGGTGTGTCGCTGTCGGCGTGCAGCACGAGGTCGCCGACGGCGATCTCGTGCTCGAACCGCGCACCGATGTAGGCCGTACGCAGGATGCGGCCGTGCACCACACTGTGCGGGTGGCGGGGTTGCTCGTCGTCCGCCCGCAGGATCCGGAGCTTCTCGGGCCGGACCGCGACCGTCGCCTTCGCGCCATGGGGCAGGTCCAGTCCGGACTGAACGGTGACGTTCTCGCCGTTGCAGTCCAGCTTCACCGCGAGCAGGCCCTTGGCGGGCGCGCCCTGGACCACGCCGGGCAGGAAGTTGCAGCGCCCGATGAAGCTGGCGACCTCGGGAGCGGCCGGCTTCTCGTAGATCTCGGTCGGCGTGCCGACCTGTGCCATGTTCCCCTCGCTCATCACGGCAATGCGGTCGCTCAGCGCGAGGGCCTCGTGCTGGTCATGGGTGACGTAGATCGTGGTGATGCCGGTTTCGGCCTGCAGCCGTTTGAGCCAGGCTCGCGCCTGCTCACGCAGTTTGGCGTCCAGGTTGGACAGTGGTTCGTCGAGCAGCAGCACGGAAGGGGAGTAGGCCAGTGCGCGGGCCAGCGCGACGCGCTGCTGCTGCCCGCCCGAGAGCTGGTGCGGGTAGCGGTCGCGCAGGTGCACAAGCCCCACCTTGTCGAGTGCGCTGTCGATCCGCTCCCGCTGCTGTGCCTTGCCGAGCTGGCGCAGCTTGAGCGGAAGGGCGAGGTTACCTGCCACCGTCATGTGCGGCCACAGCGCGTAGGACTGGAACACCATGCCCAGGTTGCGTCCTTCGGGTGGGATGAACGTGCCCGCCTCGGCGTCGGCGAAGACGGCGTCGCCCACCGCGACGCTCCCGCCGTCGGGCCGCTCGAGCCCGGCGACGCACGCGAGCGTGGTCGACTTGCCGCAGCCGCTGGGGCCGAGCAGAGTGAAGAACTCGCCGTCGGCGACGGTGAAGCTCACGTCGTTCAGTACCGTGGTGACCTTGTTGTCGCTGCTGAACTTCTTGACGAGATGTCGCACGGCGACCTCAGGCATGGGAGCGCCCCTTCAGTAGACGGTTGGCGATGCCGACGAAGACGGCGGTGATCGCGATCTGGAGGGTGGCGAGCGCCGCCACCGAGCCGGTGTTGCCCTGGACCCACAGTTCCAGCGCGGTCGTGCCGATGACGTTGGACTCCGCGCCGGCGAGGAAGACGGCAGGGGAGTACTCCTTGATCATCGTGACGAACACGAGGATCATCGAGCCGGCCAGCGCGGGGGTGAGCAGGCGGCCGAGCACCCTGGTGAAGGTCTTGAACCAGTCCGCGCCGCTGACCCGCGCGGCGTTGTCGAGTTCCTGCCCGAGTTGCATCACCACGGGCGCGATCGAGCCGAACGCTCCGGGCAGCGCACGGAGTCCGAACGCGATGACCAGTGCCCAGATCGTGCCCTGGATCAGCCCGCCGATCGACGCGGGCGCGTAGGCCAGCGCCCAGAAGTAGCCGATACCGACGATGATGCCCGGCATAGCCTGTGGCGCGAGCGAGAGGTACTCGACGAGCCGGCCGAACCGGAACGGCGAGCGCCTCGCCACCACCACCGCGAACATCGCGAGCAGGCTCACCAGCACGGCGCCGATGAGCGCGATCAGGATGCTGTTCCAGATGGACTGGATGTAGGCGGGATAGGTGAAGATCCGCTCGTAGTTCGCCATCGACAACGTGTCGAACGGCGACTGCAGTGGTGTGAACACCTGCGTGAACGACCGGAAGATCAGCCCGCCGATCGGGATGAGCGCGCCGACCACGAGGTAGATCGCGACGAAGGCGATGCCCGCCCAGCGCAGCCGGCCGAGGTCGAACTGGCGAGGCCGGGTGGCCTTGCCACGCACCGAGACGAACCGCTGGGCGTTGCGCAGGAGCTTGACCTGCACCCACACCAGCAGCACCGTCACGAGCAGGATGATCACCGACGCCGCGCCGAGTACGCCGTAGTCGGGGTCGATCGCCTGCAAACCGTTGGTGTAGAGGAAGGTCGAGAACACGTCGATGCCGACGGGCTGGCCGTAGAGCAGTGGCACGCTCAGTGTCTCGATCGACATGCTGGCGATGAGCACCGAGCTGTAGACGATCGGCGGGCGCAGCATCGGCAGCACCACCGAGCGCAGGATCCGCAATGGACCGGCGCCGCAGACCTGGGCCGCGCTCTCCAGTGACGCGTCGCTCTGCCGCAATGCGTTGCTGCAGAAGACGAACGCGATCGGGGCGAGCGCGACGGCCTCGGTGATGGCCATGCCGGGGATCGAGTAGAGGTTCCACGGAACCGTGCCGACGAGGTCGCGCACCCACACGCTCACGAAGCCCGCGGGACCGTACATCGTGATCCAGCCGAAGCCCAGGATGAGCGACGAGATGAAGAACGGCCACTGCATGCCGCCCGCGGCGAGCCTGCCCAGCGGCAGCCGCGTCCGCACGACCAGCACCGCCATCGGCACGGCGATCAGCTGCGCCAGCACGGTGGTCAGGCCGGCGAAGAGCACCGTGTTGAGCGCGACCTGGCCGAAGTTCGCTTCGGTGAACAGCCGGACGTAGGTGTCGAGTGTGAAGACCCCACCCGCCTCGTACAGCGGGCGGTCCAGAAAGGACTGGTACAGCGTCGGCACGACCGGCGCGAGCACGAGCAGGGCCACGACGCCGAGCACGGCGTACTGGATCCACGTGCCCCGGCCGGCACCGGCGATGGTCCGGTAGCGAGGGGGCTTCAGCTCGTCCCGCTGCGGCGGCGGGGAGGTGACGGTTGCGGTCATGATGTGCGGCGATCTCCTCGTCAGCGGTTCAGCAGCCCGTTCCAGCGGTCGACGAACTTCGTGACCTCCGCCTCCGGGACCGCCTCGTAGCGGGCGAAGATCACGTTGTCCTCACCGACCTCCTTGACCAGGTCGGCGTAGGTGCGGCTGCCTTCCGCGGTGGCGACGCCGTCGCGGAACGACGTCAGGCCGCCCTTGGCGATGGCTGCCTGCCCGTCGGCGGAGAGCAGGAAGTCGACGAACAGCTTGGCGGTGTTCGGGTGCGGGGCCTGCGCGGCGATGCCGGCGGCGCGGGGCAGTACGACCGTGCCGTCGTCGAGGAACGTCGTCACGAAAAGACCACCGCTGCGGTCCTCGACCGGGAAGGCAGGTGCGCCCGAGATGAAGAAGCCTGCCACGTACTCGCCGGAGGTGATCTTCTCGATCTGCGTTCCCGACGACGTCTCCGGCCGCGCCAGCGGCAGCAGCGTTTCGAGCGCGCGCCAGGCGGCCTCGGGGTCCTTCTGCCCGTACACGTAGTCGTAGGAGACGGTGAAGCCGAACGCGCCGCCCACGTCCCGGATCATGATCTTGTCGCGGAAGGTGTCGGGGTGCTGCTCGGCGATCCGCGCGAGGCTCGTCAGGCCAGTGGGGCGCTGGTCCTCGGGCAGCAGCGCGGTGTTGTACGAGATCGTCATCGGGTCCAGCGACATCGCGTACACGCTGGGCAGCACCTGCGCGAAGTCGGGCACGTGGGTCAGCTCGGGCGAGCGGTAGTCGGCCAGCACACCGGGGCGCTCTGCAAACCCGGCCCATGCCTGTGCCGCGTTGGAGACGATGAGGTCGGCGGGGGAGCCGTTGGTCGCCTGCTCGCTGAGCACGCGCTGGAACACCTCGTCGCTGTCGAGGTTGCTCGCGTTGATCTTGGTGACCCACGGGAACTTCGCCTGGAAGGCCTCGAACACCGGGGCCCAGTTCTCCTGGTCGGTGTTGGAGTAGATGGTGAGGGCGCCACCCTCGGTCTTCGAGCCTTCGACGATCGAGTTATAACCTGCCGGATAGTAGTCCGGTAGCGCGCCGGCCTCCTCGCCGGCGCCGGCGGCGCCGGTCTTCGGCCCGCAGCCCGCCACCGCGGCGACGGAAACGGCGGTGGCAACGATGCCGGTCAGACGTAGGAAACCACGACGGGAACGGCTGGCGGAGAACGACGGCTTCGTCGTTGTGGTCATCGAACTCTCCTCGGACTGAGGGGCAGCTCTGCCTCCTCTGGGGTGTGCGCCACATCCTGAAGGTTATAACCTCGGAAAGTCAAGAGCGGTTCTCGGTCGGACATGCCAGCCCTGAGATGGGTTTCCCGGTTTTGCTAGGCTATAGCCGTTGAGAGGAGTTGGGGGTATGGCGGAACCTGCCTCGGCCTTGGTGACGAAGAGCGAGCTCGCGTACAACCGGGTGCGGGAGAAGATCCTGTCCGGCGAGTTCCTTCCCGGGTCGGTGATCAACCAGGCGACGCTGGCTCGCACGATCGGGATCAGCACCACGCCCCTGCGTGAGGCGCTGCGCAGGCTCAAAGCCGAAGGCCTCGTCGAGCTCGATGCCCACCGCGACGCCCGCGTCGCCGGGCTGAGGGCCGAGGAGGCGCGCGACCTCTACGAGGTGCGCCGGTCGCTCGACCCACTCGCCGCGGCGCTCGCCGCGCAGCGCAGGACGAAGGCGGACATCGCCGAGATCCGCGAGGCGGCGCAGGGCCTCGCGGCGCTGCCGAGCAACCCGGAATACGGCCAGTTGCTGCACCACCGCGGGTTCCATGCCGCGATCTACCGTGCCTCGCACAACGACCTTCTCATCGAGACCCTCGAAAGCCTGTGGGACAAGGCCGACCGCTATCGCAGGCTCGCACTCGAGGTGGAGCGCGGGCCCGAGGAGCGCGCCAGGAAGGACAAGGAGCACGAGGTGCTACTGGAGAGCGTGATCGTGGGGGACAGCGACACGGCTGAAGCCGTGATGCGCGAGCACATCGACACCAGCCTCGGCGCGAAAGCCGCGTGGCGGCTGCTGAAACCGCACGCCGGATCGTGACTTTCCCAGCTGGTTTTTGTTTCTTTCAAAAAGAATCTAAATAGTCGCTGGTCGGCTGGTTTCTTTTGAAATCATTGCCGGCTAACCTTTTCTGCGCACGGTGTCAAGGCGTGTCCCACCAATCGGATGACGTTGGAATGCAGTGAAAACAAATGCGAAGCTGCCGCTGAACCCTCCCGAAAGGCATGAGAAGTGAGCGTTTCGCGTAAGTACCGTTTCGCATCCGCTGCAGTCGCGGTGCTGTCCACCGCCGCGGTGCTGGCCGGCTGCTCCCGCGCCGAAGAGAACACCGGGGCGCCCGCGGCGGATCAGGGGCCCGCCGCGGAGGTGCGGCTCGGCTATTTTCCCAACGTGACCCACGCTCCGGCGATCATCGGAGTGGAGAACAGGTACTTCGCCGACGAACTGGGCTCGACCACACTCACCACGCAGACCTTCAACTCCGGCACGGAGGAGGTCAATGCGCTACTGGGCGGCTCACTCGACATCGCGTTCATCGGTTCCGGCCCGGCGATCAACGCCTTCACCAAGTCGGAGGGCACGATCCAGCTCATCGGCGGCGCCGTGTCCAGCGGTGCGCAGCTCGTCGTGAAGCCTGAGATCACGTCGAAAGAACAGCTCAGCGGCAAGACGATTGCCACCCCCTCGCTGGGCAACACCCAGGACGTGGCGCTCAAGAAATGGCTGCACAACGAGAACCTGACGGGCTCGGTCAACGTGGCCAATATGGACAATCCGCAGACCTTCGACGCCTTCCGCGGCGGCGAGGTCGATGGTGGCTGGCTGCCGGAGCCGTGGTCGTCCCGGCTCGTCCAGGACGCCGGAGCGCATGTGCTCCTGGACGAGAAGGACCTGTGGCCGGACGGCAAGTTCCCCACCACCGTGATCATTGTCCGTACCGCGTTCCTGCAGGAGCACCCGGAGACCGTCAAGGCGGTGCTCAACGGTTCACTGAAGGCGACGGACTGGGCCGCCGCGAACCCGGCGGAAGCCAAGACCGCGGTGAACACCGGGATCAAGAACCTGACCGGTAGCGAGCTCGGCGGCCCGGTGCTGGATCGAGCGTTCGCCAACATCCAGTTGTCGCCCGACCCCAACAGCTCCACGTTCCCGCAGCTGGCACAGGACTCGGTGACCGCGGGCGTGGTGGGCTCCGCCGACGACCTCAAGGGATTCATCGACCTGCGCCCGCTCAACGAGCTGCTGGCCGAGCAGGGCAAGCCGGCCGTTGACGCCGGCGGGCTCCAGAAGAACTAGAGGCGACCGATGAGCGTGACACTTGCGCAAACCACGCGGCACTCCACCGACGTTGCCGTGCAACTGACCGGGGTCGCGAAGGTCTTCGGCCACGGCAGGCATGCCGTCACCGCACTGGAGGACATGGATCTCACGGTCACGCCGGGGGAGTTCGTGTGCGTCCTCGGCGCGTCCGGCTGCGGGAAGTCGACCCTGCTGAACCTGGTGGCGGGCCTGGACGAGCCCACAACCGGCACCGTCGCCCGCAACACGTCGCGCCCCGCGGTCATGTTCCAGGACGCCGCGCTGATGCCGTGGTTGACGGCGGCACGTAACGTCGAGCTTCCGTTGCGGTTCGCCGGGTTTCCGCGCGCCGAACGTCGCGCGAAGGTCGCCGAGCTGCTCGACCTGGTCCGCCTCGGCGGGCAGGGTGATAAACGGCCGCACGAGCTCTCCGGTGGGATGCGCCAGCGCGTCGCGCTGGCCAGGGCGCTGGCGGCCACGCACAGGGCCGGCGCCGAGCAGCAGCCGTCGCTGTTGCTGATGGACGAACCGTTCGCCGCGCTCGACGCGATCACCCGCGATGTCATGCAGAACGAGCTGTTGCGGATCTACCGCAGCCTGAACTCCGCAGTACTGTTCGTCACCCACGACGTGCGCGAGGCGGTCCGCCTCGGCAGGCGCATCGTCCTGCTGTCCTCGCGTCCGGGCCGGGTCGTGCGCGAATGGTCGGCGCCCGAGGACGATGGCCAGGCCGGGCTCACCGAGGAGATCACCGCACGGCTGCGGGAGGTGATCAGCACACATGCCCGCCAATCCGACTGAGACCGACCTCGCCGAGGTCGAGGCCGGCCTCGACGCGCTCGACACGCCTGCCACGACCCAGCGAGCGCCACTGTGGCGACGGGTGCTGCGCACCCTGTTGCCACCGCTGGTCGCACTCACACTGCTCATCGTGGTCTGGCAGGCGTTGTGGGCCAGCGCGTTATGGCCGGAGTTCAAGCTGCCAGCGCCGCTTGCCGTGTGGGACGAGTTGCGGACCAGCGCCGCCAGCGGCGAAGTGTTCGGGATCGCCTGGACGTCCGTGCATCGGGCCGTCCTCGGGTTCCTGGCCGGAGTCGCGATCGGTACCCCGCTCGGCATGCTGGTGGCGCGGATCCGTGTCGTGCGCGCGGCTATCGGCCCGGTGCTGATGGGCCTGCAGAGCCTGCCGTCGGTGGCCTGGGTACCCGCCGCGATCCTGTGGTTCGGGATCAACGACTCAGCCGTCTACTTCGTGGTGCTGCTGGGTTCCGTTCCCTCGATCGCCAACGGGCTCGTCGCCGGGCTCGACCAGGTGCCGCCGATCCTGCCGCGAGTGGGGCAGGTCATGGGGGCGGGCGCGTTCGCCTCCGCGCGGCACATCCTGCTGCCTGCCGCACTGCCCGGCTACCTCGCTGGGCTGAAGCAGGGGTGGGCGTTCTCCTGGCGCTCGCTCATGGCAGCCGAGCTCATCGCGACCTCCCCGCAACTGGGCATCGGCCTCGGCGCGTATCTCAGCCACGGGCAGAACTTCAACGACATGCCGAAGGTGCTCGCGGCGATCTTCCTCATCCTGCTCGTCGGCGTCGGCATCGACCTGCTGGTCTTCCGGCCGCTCGAACGGGCGGTGCTGCGCGCCCGTGGCCTGACCGCGTCCCTGTAGGTCCCTGGGTGCTTTTCGATGCATTGTTTCGGGCTATCGGTTTGGTTCGCGCTTTCCCATTGGACCCACTGCCGGGCGCGCTCGTAGCGTTCGTATCCGGGTGCTCTGGGAGGAGAAAAGGATGACGGTCGAGTTCATCAGCGCGATCAATGTCAACCCCAGCAACGAGTTGAACCGTCTCGGCCGCACGGAGGTCGACGTCGCGTTCTTCCGCCGCTACGTCAACGCGCTGGAGGATGCCGAGTTCGACTACACGCTCGTTCCCTACTCGTCCGGCTTTCACGACCAGTTCGCGATCGCCAACCAGATCGTCGCGCGCAGCGAGCGGGTGGCGCCGATCGTGGCGCTGCGCCCCAACAGCGTCTACCCGACCGTGGCCGCCAAGGCGCTCGCCACCCTCGACCAGTTCGGCGGCGGCCGGGCTGTCGTGCACTTCATCGCCGGTGGCAGCGACGCCGAACAGGCGCGCGAGGGCGACTACGTGACCAAGGAGCAGCGCTACGCGCGTACAGCGGAGTACATCGACATCATCCGTAAGGTCTGGACGAGCACCGAGCCGTTCAGCCACGAGGGCGAGTTCTACAGGTTCGACGACTTCCTCAGCACCGTCCGGCCCACCAACGGCACGATCCCGGTCTCGGTCGGCGGCTCCTCACCACAGGCCTACCAGGTCGGTGGCTCACGCGGTGACATCTTCGGACTGTGGGGAGAGCCGCTTGCCGACACCCGGCAGCAGATCGGCGCCGTCAATGCCGAAGCCGCGAAAGCCGGCCGCGCCGACCGCCCGCGCATCTGGGTGACCTTCCGGCCGATCATCGCTCCCACCGAGGAACTGGCCTGGGAGAAGGCGAAGCGCACGCTGGCGGTGCTCCGCGACACCGCGGGCCACAACCCTTCCCGGCGACACCACGGCGGGGCGGGCGTGACACCACCGAACGTGGGATCGCAGCGGCTGCTGGAGATCGCCGCACGACAGGATGTCCACGATCGTGCACTGTGGACACCGACCGCGACCGCCACGGGTGCGGGCGGGGCATCGACAGCGCTGGTCGGCACCCCGGAGACCGTCGCCGCAGCGATCCTCGACTACGTCGACCTCGGGGCGTCACTGGTGTCGATCCGCGGCTACGACAACCTCAACGACCTCATCGACTACGGCCGCTACATCCTGCCGCTGGTCCGCCAGGAGCTCGCTCACCGCGAGGCCACCGCGGAGAACACGGCATGACCCGCTTTCCCGCCCCGGACCTCTCCGCCGAGGCGCTCGCGGCGGTCACAGCCGAGATCGCGTCCCACGCCGCAGAGTACGACCGGACCGGCGAGTTCCCGGCCAAGGGGATCGACGCCGCCCACCGGGCGGGCCTGCTCACCGCCACCGTCGGTACCGAGTACGGCGGGCCGGGGCTGGGACCGCGGGATACCGTGCGGGTGCTGACCGCGCTCGGCGAGGGCGACCCCTCCGTGGCGCTGATCGCGGCGAACACGATGCAGGCACACGCGGCTCAGGCGGTGCGGCCGCACTGGCCCGCGTCGTACTACGACGACGTGCTGCGCCGTTCGCTGACCGGTCCCGCTCCCGTCAACGCGATCCGCGCCGAACCGGAGCTGGGTGCGCCGGCACGCGGTGGCCTTCCGGCGACGACCGCCACCCGGACCTCGGCGGGCTGGTTGCTGAGTGGCCGCAAGGCATACGCCACCGGGGGAGCCGGTCTTGCGTACCACCTCGTGTGGGCGGTCGCCGACGAGCCGGACGGTGACCGCGACGCTCCACGGGTAGGGCACGTGATCGTTCCCGCCGAACTGCCGGGGATCAGCTGGGTGGAGACCTGGGACCATCTCGGGCTGCGTGCCTCGAACACCCACGACGTCGTCTACGACCAGGTGGAGCTCCCGGCGGAGGCGTTCGTGGAGATCCCGCGTGGCGACGACGGCGTCTACCGGGATCCTGCCGCGATGGCGACCGGGCTCGGCAGCTTCGGCCATCCCGCGCTCTACGTCGGGGTGGCGCGCGCCGCCAGGCAGGCGTTCGCCGACATCGCCAGGACCCGCGTCCCCAGCGCGCTCGGCAAGCCGATCGCCCAGACGGAGCGGATCCAGAGCGTCGCCGGCGAGATCGACCTGTACATCGTGCAGGCGGAGACGCTCCTGCACGGCACGATCCTGCGGGTCGAGGCGGGCGACACCACGCTGCTGTCCGAGCTCTCGGTGATCAAGGCGGCGATCGCCCGGTCCGTGATCGCGGCGGTGCAGACGGCGGTCGCCGCGCTGGGCAACCTCGCCCTGACCCGCCACCACCCGCTGGAGCGACACCTGCGCGACGTGCTGTGCGTCCGCGTCCACCCGCCCCAGGAGGACACCGCTCTCGTGGCCGCCGGCCGGCGCCTGCTCGGCGAGTAGGCACCGCAGGGCACGGTCAGGCATCTTGACGCTCGCATTTGTAGGCATCAAGATGTCTGGTATGCGGACCACCTTGACTCTCGATGATGATGTTGCCCAGTTGGTGGAGGACGCGGTCCATCGCGAACGGCGCTCGATGAAGCAGATCGTCAACGACGCGCTGCGGGAGGCCCTGGCGCCCCACGTGCCGCGGCAAGACCCCTATCACCTGACGCCGCACGAGTCAGCCGTCCGGCCGGGGTTCGACCTGGCCGGCTTCAACCGGCTGGCCGACCAGCTGGAGGACGAAGCCATAATCCACAAAGCGAAGCACGCCTCGTGATCGTTCCCGACGTCAACCTATTGCTGTATGCCGTCGTCTCCGGCTTTCCCCAGCACGGCCGCGCGCATGCATGGTGGGAGAAGACCATCAACGGCGGCACACGGGTTGGCCTGACCCAGCCTGCGCTTTTCGGCTTTCTGCGAATCGCCACGAACGCGCGCATCCTGCAGACACCGCTGGCTGTCGACGACGCCATCGATTACGTGCACGACTGGCTCGCCCAACCCAACGTCGATCTCCTGGCGCCCGGGCCTAAACACCTCCACATCGCCCTCGGCCTCCTGCAGGACATTGGCACCGCTGGAAACCTCACCACCGACGTCCAGCTGGCCGCCTATGCCATCGAGCACCAAGGCGAGATGCATTCCAATGACACCGACTTCGCGAGGTTCCCCAACCTGAAATGGATCAACCCGCTTCGGTGACCAGCTTCGGTGGCTGGTAGGCGCGAACAGGTGGTAGGGGACCGTCGTAGGCGGTGACGGCGACGAGCACGTGCGCGCCGCTCGTGGCCTGCGTCAGGGTCGAGGTGCCGACGTCCCTGGTGAGCACGTTGACGTTGCCGTTGACGCAGTCGGCGATCTCCGGGGCGGACGGGTCGTACCAGGCGCCGGTATGCATTTGCGCCACCCCGGGTAGCAGCGCGTCGCTGATCACGACGCCCGCCAGCAGGCTTCCCTGCGCGCTGCGCACGAGCGCAACGTCGCCGTCGCGCAGGCCGCGGGCGGCGGCGTCGGCGGGGTTCAAGCTGATCGGCTCCCGGCCCGCCACCTTCGTCGACTGACTGGCGGCACCCATGTCGAGCTGACTGTGCAGCCGGTGCGACGGCTGGTTGCACAACAGCTGCAGGTCGAACTCCCGCGCCAGCGGCGATCCCCACCACTGGGTGGGCTCGCGCCATTTGGCATGTCCGGCGATGTCGTGGAGGCCGAACCCTGCCAGCGTCCGCGAGAACAGCTCGATGCGCCCGCTCGGTGTCTGCAAGGGGTGCGCTGCCGGGTCGGTGCGGAACGCCGAGAACGCGGTGTCCCGGTACGGTTCCTGCGGCAGCGGCACACCGCCGTCGCGCCAGAACTCGGCGAACGGCGGCGCGGGCGGCGATCCGGGCGCGGCCCGCCACTGCTCATAGATCCGCTCCAGCCACTGACCGGAGTCCAGTCCCTCGGCGAAGTCGGCGCCGAGCCGCTCAGCGAGCCTGCTGAAGATCCAGAGTTCCTCGCGCGCCTGCCCGTAGGGAGCGCTCGCCCGGCGCACGGCCCGCAGCCGGCTGTCACCGAAGCCCGCGGCCACGTCGTCGCGCTCGAGCGTGCTCGCGACGGGGAGCACCACGTCGGCATGCTTGGCGGTCGCCGTCCAGTGGGTCTCGTGCACCACGAAGGTGTCCAGCGTCGCCAGCGCGCGGCGGAGCCGGCGCAGATCCTGGTGGTGGTGGAACGGGTTGCCCCCGGCCCAGTACGCGAGCTTGATCTCCGGGAGCCGTAGTCTGCGGCCGTTGTAGGGCAGCTCGGTCCCGGGCTGGAGCAGCAGGTCGCTGATCCGGGCGCAGGGGATGAAGTCGGCGATCGGGTTGACGCCCTGAGGGAAGGTCGGCAGCGTGACACCGGCGACGCCCAGCCCGTAGTCGCCCATCGACCCGAAGCCGTGCGCGAACCCGCCACCCGGCAGCCCGAGCTGGCCGAGGAAGGCAGCCAGGGTGAGCGCGGCGAAGATCGCCTGCTCGCCGCGTTCGCCGCGCTGCACCGAGTACACGACGTTGACCAGGGTCCGGCCGGCGGCCATCTCGTGGGCCAGCTCGCGAATCCGGCCTGCCGGCGTCCGGGAGATCCGCTCGGCCCACTCCGGGGTCTTCGGCACCCCGTCGACCTCACCCAGCACGTAGCGGCGCACCTCCTCGGCGCCCACGGTGTGGGTCGCGAGGAACTTCTCGTCGGCGAGGCCGTCCACGACCAGCACCTGGATGAGCGCCAGCAGGACAGCGGTGTCGGTCCCCGGCAGCACACCCACCCACTCGGCGCCCAGGTCGGCGAACGCGTCGTCGCGCCGCGCCGTCAGTGCCACGATCCGGGTGGAACGGCCGGCGGCGCGAGCGAGGCCGGACCCGACATGGCGAGCGTGGCCGCCGGGGACGACCCAGGTGTTGGAGCGGCGGATGCCGCCGAAGCTGACCACCAGGTCGGTGTGCTCGGCGATATCGGGCCAGGAGACCGGTTTCGTCCGCACGTCCATGGCGGCCTGCGCGCCGATGAGGTGGGGCAGCAAGACCAAACTCGCACCGCGGCTGTAATCGTTGACCGAGCGGGTGTAGCCGCCGATCCGGTTGAGGAACCGATGGAGCTGGCTCTGGGCGTGGTGCAGCCGTCCCGCGCTGCCCCAGCCGTAGGAGCCACCGAAGATCGACGCGTTGCCGTGATCCGTCCGGACCCGGTCCAGCTCGCGGGCCAGCAGGTCGAGCGCGGTGTCCCAGCCGACCTCGACGTACTCCTCGGCGGGATCGCCCCGGCGAGGGTCCGGCCGCGGGCCGCCCTCCAGCCAGCGACGGCGGATGCTGGGCCGGGCCACCCTGGACGCGTGCCGGTGGCCGCCTGCGACGTTGCCGATGGCAGGCGCGGCGTCGGGGTCGTCCTGATAGGGATGGGCCGCGACCACGTTCTTGCCGTCCTCGGACACCTCCACGAGATAGGTTCCCCAGTGCGCGCTCGTCTCCATCATCCGGCCCATGGCCGCCAATGGTAGACGGCCTTTCGTATCGCCCCGTCAATAAGACTCGTCAATGGAATCCGATCCCGAACTCCTTGTGGACCCAGGAAATGGGCCGGATCTAGAGTTCGGTGACCGTCCTTTTGGGACCGGGCCCACCCCCGACAGCCGTGCCCGGATCGGCCCAGCCGAGGAGAGAGACTCTGATGACGACGTCCCGCGCAGCGCATCGCGCCCGACCAGCCAGGCGTGCACTCCGCACGATCGCCGCCCTCGCGACGACCGTCGCGCTAGCCGCCGGCTGCTCCTCCGGCGGCACGGAGCCGAGCGCAGGATCGGGCGGGCCTCGCCAGGGCGGCGACATCACCTTCCTGATCGACTCGCTCGGCGACACCTGGATTCCCAACAACAGCGCCATCTCGAGCTTCCAGGGCCATATCTGGGGCCACCTCACCGACAAACTGGTCTACGTCGACGAGAACGGCGAGGCCAGCCCGTGGATCGCGGAGAGCTGGGAGAGCAACGACACGGCGACCGAGTTCACCCTCCACCTCAGACAGGGCGTCACGTTCTCCGACGGCATCCCACTGGATGCCGAGGCCGTCGTGACGAACCTCGACATCTGGTCGAAGGGCGACCCCGATCGCGGGATCAACCCGATCGGCCTCTTCCCGAAGAACTACGACCGTGCCGAGGCCGTGGACCCCACCACCGTCAAGGTCCATTTCAGCGCGCCCACACTGGGTTTCATCCCGACCCTCGGCTACCACGGCTCGATCCTGATCTCGCCGGCCACCATCGCGCTGCCCGCCGACGAGCAGGCGGATCTGACCAACGACATCGGCAGCGGCCCGTTCGTCGTCGAGTCCTGGAAGGAGGGCGACCATGTCACCCTCCGCAAGCGCGCGGACTACGACTGGGGACCCGAGGCACTCGGCCACACCGGCGCGGCCCACCTCGACTCGATCACGTACAAGCTCGTCGCCGAGCAGTCGCTGCGCGTCGCATCAGTACAGTCCGGCCAGGCGGATGTGGCCTACAACCCCTCGCCGCAGGAGCTCGAATCCCTCAAGGCCGCCGGTTTCGTTACCGCCGTGCCCCGCTATCTGGGCTTCGTCAACGGCTACACGATCAACACCGCCGTCGCGCCCTTCGACGACATCCGGGTGCGCCAGGCACTGCAGCACGGCATCGACCGGGACGAGATCCTCTCGACGGTGTACACATCGGACTGGTTGCCTGCGGAGTCGTTGATCCAGAGCAACGTGCCCGGTGTCGCCGACCACAGCGGCACGTTCGCCTTCGACGCCGCCGAGGCCGGGCGTCTGCTCGACGAGGCAGGCTGGGTGAAGGGCGCGGGTGGAGTCCGTACCAAGGACGGCACTCCGCTGCAGCTGACGCTCTACCCGAACCCGTACCTGGCCACCTCGAAGGCCGTCGATGAGCTTGTCGCGCAGCAGCTCACCAAGCTGGGTTTCCAGGTGAACATTCAGGCATTCGACGTCGTCACCTACGGCGAGCGCGTCGAGATCGGCAGTGGGGCCGTCCCTGCCTACGAGATCACCCGCAGCTTCATCGACGCCGGCACCGTCGCCGGCATACTCACCAGCGCCGACAACGGTGAGGACTGGTTCAACCTCGGGGAGAGCGACCAGAAGCTCAACGAACTCCGGGACACGGTCGCCGGCGCGGCGAGCGAGGACGCCCGGGCTCCCGCCCTCGACGAGCTGCAAGGGTACGTGCTGGAGCAGGGCTACTTCGTCCCGCTGACACAGATCGTGCAACGCATTTACGTGCAGTCGCCGAGGCTGCACGACGTGACCTACAACGGCATCGCCTACGCCAACTACTACACGGCGTGGGTCGAGTGAGCCGCGCCTACCTGGGGTACGCGCTGCGACGCCTGCTGCAGGCGGCCGTCGTCGTGCTCCTGGCGTACGTCTTCACGTTCGTGGTGATCAGCGTGCTGCCCGGTGACCCGGTGACCAACACCCTGCGCAACCCGCAGAACGGGTTCACCGAGGAGGAGATCCAGCGGATCGTCGCCTACTACGGTCTGGACCAGCCCATCCACGTGCAGCTGTGGGCGTCGCTGTCGAACTTCCTGCAGGGCGACCTCGGGGTCTCGCTGCGGTCGAACCTTCCGGTGAGCCGGCTCATCGCCGAGGTCGTGCCATCGACGCTCATTCTCGCGTCGTCGGCACTGGCGGTGGCGCTGATCCTGGCGTTCACGATCGCCTACGGCAGTCAGTACCTCCCGAAGCGATTCGGACGGGGCGTGCTGCGCGCGTTCCCCTCGCTGTTCCTCTCGGTGCCGAACTTCGTGATCGGTCTCGTGCTGATCCATGTGTTCGCGTTCCAGCTCGGGCTGTTCCGGGTGATCGACGCGGGCAGCTTCTGGGCGACCTTCTTCGCCGCCATCGCCCTCGGTATCCCGGTTTCCGCTCAGCTGGCGGAAGTCCTCATCGCCAACCTCGACCACGAGTCCCGTCAGGAGTACGCCGACCTCGCCCGTTCACGGGGGCTGGGTCAGATCCGCCTCTTCACCCGGCACCTGGTCAAACCCTCGTCGTTGCCGGTCGTGACCGTCATCGCGCTCACCGTCGGCGAGCTGCTCGGCGGGGCGCTCATCACCGAGACGATCTTCGGCCGTACCGGCATCGGCAGCCTCGTGCAGCGCTCGGTGACCACCCAGGACCTGCCGGTGCTGCAGGCCGTCGTCTCGCTCGCCGCCGTCGTGTTCGTCGTCGTGAACCTCCTCGCAGACCTCATCTACCCGCTGCTGGACCCGCGAGTGCGGGTCGTCGGCACGCCGGCGCAAGCACAGGCAGGGGTGTCATGACCGTTTCGACGCGGCTCCCGCTCCGAGTGCCCCCCACGGTCGCGGTCTCCTTCGCGATCCTCGCGGTGGTCCTGGCCTGGTCGATCGCGCCGGGCGTGTTCACCAGCCACGACCCGGTCAACGGCGTGCCGGCCGAGAAGTTCCTCGGGCCGGGCGCCGAGCACTGGTTCGGCACCGATCATCTGGGCCGGGACCTTTTCGCCCGCGTGGTCCACGGCACGTCGTCCTCGGTGACGAGCGCGCTGATCGCGGTGGTCATCGGCGTCGTCGCCGGCGGGCTGATCGGGCTGCTCGCCGGATTCCTCGGTGGCTGGCTCGACGTCGTCCTCGCCCGGCTGGTCGATGTGCTCCTGGCCATCCCGAGCTTCCTGCTCGCCGTGGTCATCGTCAGCGCGCTCGGGTTCGAGACGGTCAATGCCGCCATCGCCACCGGTGTGTCGGCGGTGGCCGTGTTCGCCAGGGTCATGCGTTCCGAGGTCATCAAGACCCGGCAGGCGGTCTTCGTGGAGGCCTCGTTCGTCCAAGGTGGATCACGGCTGCACATCCTGCTCCGCCATGTGCTGCCGAACGCGTCGCGCTCGGTGCTGACGCTGGCGGTGCTGCAGTTCGGCCTGTCGATCCTGGTGATCGCCGGTCTCGCGTTCCTCGGCTACGGCGACCCGCCACCCGCGTCGGACTGGGGACTGCTCATCTCCTCGGGCAAGGACTATCTGCTCGCTCCGTGGCTGGTCTACGCGCCGGCACTCGTCACGATCGCCACCGTCCTCTCTGTGAACAGGATCAGCCGATGGCTCCGCAAGACCGACTGACGGCCACACTCAACCGCGCCGAACCAGCGGCCGGCACGACCGCGTTGCTGCGGGTCGACAGGCTTTCGGTCGCCTACGGCGACAACCGGGTCGTCTCCGACGTCAGCTTCGAACTGGGCCGGGGCCGCAGCCTTGCCCTCATCGGCGAGTCAGGCTCGGGCAAATCGACCATCGCCCGGTCGGTGCTGCGGCTGCTGCCGCCGGGGATCGCCCGCGCAACCGGGCGGGTGGAGTTCGACACGCAGGACATCCTGTCGCAGCCCGAGCGGCGGTTCCGGCCGCTACGCGGCCGGGCCATCGGGTTCGTGCCCCAGGATCCCGGTAGCTCACTCAACCCGGTGCGGACCATTGGGGCACAAGCGAAAGAAGCCGCCGCGCTGCTCGACGAGCCGAGCGCGGTCACACGCAAAGAGCTCATCCTGGAGACGTTCGCCCAGGTTGGACTCGACGATCCACTTCGGATCTACGAGTCCTATCCGCACCAGCTCTCCGGTGGCATGCTCCAGCGTGTCCTCATTGGACTAGCCGTCCTGCCGCGACCGCGGCTCATCGTCGCCGACGAGCCCACCTCAGCACTCGACGTCACCATCCAGAAACGGATCCTCGACCTGCTCTCGCAGCTGCAGCGCTCCCTGGACATCAGCCTGCTGCTGATCACCCACGACCTCGCGATCGCGGCGGAACGAGCAGACTCGCTCGTCGTCCTCAAGGACGGAGTCGTGCAGGAGGCCGGCAGCACCGCGACCGTGTTCGCCTCGCCGGCGTCCACGTACGCCCGCAAGCTCCATGCCGATGTGCCCGCGCTCAACCCGGGCCGCTACCAGGAACTCCAGCGCCGCCTCGACGAGACCGGTGCCACCCCGAAGATCGAGGCCCGCCGCGTCACCAAGTCCTTCACCGTCGACGGCGCCCGGCTGACGGCCGTCGACGACGTGTCGTTCACTGTGCGGGCCGGAACCACCCACGCGCTGGTCGGCGAGTCCGGCTCGGGCAAGACCACGACGATCCGCCTGCTGCTGGGCCTCGAACAGGCGGACGAGGGCGAGATCCTGGTGGCCGGTGAACAGGTTCACGGTCGCTCACCTGCCTCGCTTCGGTCGGCTCGCCGCCACCTCCAGCTCGTCTACCAGAACCCCTTCACCTCGCTCGACCCCACCTGGAAGGTCGAGAGTCTGGTGCGGGAGCCGCTGGACCGGTACAAGATCGGTGACCGGAGGGAGCGAACCGATCGCGTGCGTGAGGCGCTCGATTCCGTGGGCCTCGGCGAACACCTGCTCGCCCGCAAACCGTCCGCGTTGTCCGGTGGCCAGCGGCAGCGGGTGGCGATCGCGAGATCACTGGTGCTGCGGCCGGACGTGATCGTGCTCGACGAGCCGACGTCGGCACTCGACGTCAGTGTCCAGGCCGACATCGTCGAGGTGCTGCTGTCGCTGCAGGCCGAGCTCGGGCTGACCTATGTCTTCGTCTCCCACGATCTGGCGCTGATCCGCCAGCTCGCGCACAGCGTCTCGGTCATGCACCGGGGACGGATCGTGGAGGACGGGCCCGTCGGGGGCATCTTCGACGATCCGCAGGAGCAGTACACCCAGACCCTCCTGGAGTCGATCCCCGCCGCGCTCGGTGTCAGAAGCGGTAGCGCACGATGCGCGCCATCCTCGCCAGGGGCGGGACGAACTTCAGTGCCCGCAGCTGGAACCGGGGGAGTGGCTTGAGCCTGGCCAGTACGTCCGGCGCCGCCCAATGCGCGGCGTCCACAGAGGACACGAGGGTGAGCCCGTAACGCTCCAGCTCGCGTGGGTCGTCGACGCCCCAGTGCAGTGTCGCGCCGGCCCTGCGCACGACGACGTTGATCTTCTGCGCCTTGATGGCGAGCCTGCTGAACAGGTCGCAGATCAGCTCGCCCGACGGGAACTTCGCGACCAGCCGGCGCACGAGTTCCGTGCCCTCGTCCGGTTTCAGGTACATGGTGAGGCCTTCGGCGACGATCAGTGCCGGCCGGTCGGAGGGCACCTGGTCGAGCCAGGCGAAGTCGGTGACCGACGTGCCCAGGTCGGTGTGGTTGTCCGCCGGCGGGAAGAGCTTGCGGCGTAGCTCGACGACCTCGGGATAGTCGATGTCGTACCAGTGCACGGTCGGCGGCGGGGCGAGCCGCTGGAAGCGGGTGTCCATGCCGCAGCCGAGGTGCAGCACGATCGCGTCCGGGTGCGCGCGGAGGAACTCGGCGGCCCACTCGTCGATCGGTATCGCCCGCAGGACAACGGAGGCGGCGGAGTCACGAGTGATGCCGAGCCTGGCGAAGTCGTAGTCGATCCGCTTGACGGCCTCGTCGGCGGCGTGGTCGCCGAGCACCGGGTCGTCGAGACGGCTGTCCAGTGCGCGACCGTAGAGCGTGGCCAGCATGGTGGCCTTCTCTTCGGTGAACTGCACCTTCTCCATCGCATCCCCCGTACGTTTCACAATGTTGTGAACACCGTAACGCTTCGTGCCGGAGTCCGGCGCCGTTCGTACGGTTCGTACCATCGAATCGTCCCACTCGAACCGCAGATCGGCACAGGATTGCAGCTCAAACAGGAGTCAGAATTGCGGCATGACCGAAAGAACGTCTCAGTCGCGCGCCGAACGGGAGTACCTCCCGGGCATGGGCAAGCACTACCTGTTGCCGCTCTACGACGTGGTGCAGCGCGTGTTCGGGCTGCACCCGATCCACCAGGAGATGATCACGCTCGCCGGGCTGCGGGACGGACACCGGGTGCTCGACGTCGGTTGCGGCACGGGGAACCTGCTGCGGTCGACCGGCAAGCGGTACCCCAAGGTCGAGCTCGTCGGGCTGGACCCGGACCCGAAGGCGCTGGCCCGCGCCGGGCGCAAGGCCCGGCGGGCCGGCGTCACCGTCCGGCTGGACCGCGGGTTCGCCGAGGAACTGCCCTATCCCGACGGCTCGTTCGACCGGGTGTTCTCCAGTCTCATGTTGCACCATCTGGACACCGCGTCGAAGGACGCACTGCTCGCCGAGGTGCGCCGGGTGCTTCGCCCGGACGGCCTGCTGGTCCTGGCCGACGCGACGGTCGATGAGCACGGACACCGAACCGGCTCCGGGCGAATGCGCGAACAGCTGCGCGACAACGTCGGCGACGCCGTCGCACAGCGGATCACGACAGCCGGTTTCGCTGTGGAGCCCACTCGCACCAGGGCACTGCGCATGGTTGGGAGGATCGGCATCGAACTGGCCCGGCCAGAGTCGTCCGGGGACTCACCCAGTACGTGCTACTGATGCCGACGGGACGGGAAGTCGGGCACACGGCCCTTCGCGAATGCTCCGAGACCCTCGCGGGCATCAGCTGAGGTGAAGGCCTTGTGCCCGTACAGGGCTTCGCTGTGGAAGGCCTGGTGCTGCGGGAGGTCGCCGAGACGCAGGACAGCCTCCTTGATCGTCGCGAGCGCGGTGCCGCTTTTGCGCACCAGCCGGTGGGCTCGGTCGAGCGCGGTTTCGAGCAGCCGCGGCGCCGCCACGACAGTGTTGAGCAGGCCGTAGCGCAATGCCTGTGCCGCCGGGATCCGCTCGCCTTCGAGCATCAGCTCCATCGCCCACACGTACGGGATCTGCCGGGTGAGCCGGGTGAGCGTGCCACCGGCCGGCACGACGCCGACACCGCTCTCGGGCAGACCGAACTCTGCGGTGTCGGCGGCGATCCGGATGTCGGTGGACAGCATGATCTCGAACCCGCCGCCGAGGCAGAGGCCGTTGATCGCCGCTATCACCGGTTTGAACAGCGCAGTGTGCTTCTGGTGCGCGCCATCCCATTCGGAAATGTCGAAACGCCCCTCTGCCAGCGCCGGGATGGACTCGGTGAGGTCCGCGCCGACACAGAAGGCCCGGTCTCCGCTGCCGGTGAGGATCGCGACGGCGATCGAGTCGTCGTCGCGAACCTCGGCGAAGGCCTCGCCGAGTTCTTCGTACATCGCGAGGGTGAGGGCGTTGAGCTTGTCCGGCCGGTCGAACCGGATGATCGCGACCGCGCCGTCGCGATCGAGGGTGATACCGCCCATCAGATGACGCCCTTCTCCCGCAGCCCGGCGATGCGCTGCTCGTCGAGGTCGGTGAGTGCCCGCAGGACCGTGTCGGAGTGTTCGCCCACCCTCGGCGCCAGACCACGCGGTTGGGTGGGCGTGCTCCCGAGCTTGATGGGCGAGCCGAACATGCGCAGTTCCCCGAACTCGGGGTACTCGACGTCGACGATCATGTCGCGCGCGGTGATCTGCGGGTCCTCGACGACCTCGCCGATGTTCTTCACCGCGCTGAGTGGCACGGCGTCGCCGACGATCTCTTCCAGCTCGGTCTTCGTCTTGTCCTCGAACCACTTGTGCAGCAACGGCCGGACACGTCGTTCGTAGACCTCGGGTTCGAACCGCTTGGCCATGGTGTCGATCTCGGGGTCGTCGGCCAGTTCGGGTTCTCCGAACAGGTGGCAGGACAGGCGCCAGAACTTGTCGGTGTAGCCGCCGAAGAACACGAACCCGTCCTTGCACGGGTAGAGCTCATAGGGCTTGACGAAGGGATGTTCGTTGCCCAACGGACCCGGAACCTTGCCGTCGACGGTGTAGGACACGACAGCGTTCTCGGTCAGGCTGAGCACGGAGTCCTGTTGCGACACATCGACCAGCTGGCCCTGTCCGGTCTTCTCCGCGTGCCGGAGCGCGGCAAGCGTGCCGATGACGGCATAGAACGTCGCGGAAAAGTCGCCGATGATGGTGCCGACGCGCGCGGGTGGCCGGTCGGGGAACCCGTTCATCGACCACAGGCCACCCGTGGCCTGCGCGCTGTTGTCGTAGGCGGGCCGGCGCCGGTACGGGCCGGTCTGCCCGTAACCGGAGATCGCCGTGTACACCAGGCGCGAGTTCTCCGCGCGCAGCACCTCGTAGCCGACACCGAGCTTGTCCATCGTGCCGGGCCGGAAGTTCTCGACCAGGACGTCGGCGCGCCGCACCAGCCTCCTGAGCACGTCCTTTCCGTCCTCAGTGGACAGATCGAGGGTCAGCCCGAACTTGTTGCGGTTGAACTGCGCGAAGAACCCGCTGAACTCCTCGCCGGAGCCGGCTTCGAGCTTGGGCGGGAAGTCCCGGGCATAGTCCGGGTCCTTCGGGTTCTCGATCTTGATCACGGTCGCACCGAGATCCGCGAGCAGCATCGAGCAGAACGGGCCCGCCACGACACGGGTGATGTCGAGGACCACGATGCCGCGCAAGGCGCCTTCGGAGAGGCCACCGGGCAACGTCCCCGCGAGTGCGCCGCAGTCCGCCTCCCCGGAATTGAATGTGTTGGTTGCGTTGGGGACGGACGGTTCTGTTTGGTCACGTACTTGTGGCTGGTTTTCGTCACGTTCCCCTGAGGTGCGGTTGGGTAGTCCGCGGCCCGATCTCGATCCCGAGGTTGACGCAGAGAGTGTCATGTTCGCCTCCGATCCGTAGGTGGTCGCCTCAGTTCGCGGCCGCGTCGACACGGACACGGGCTTCCAGGAGGGTGCCGCAGACGGGACTGTAGAACTCGTCGATCAGCACCCGGCGGCCTTCGGCGCGTGGGCGCACTCGGACTCCGTGCTCGGCTAGCCGGTCGGCGGCGACGTGGGTGACCTTTCGCGCCGAGTCGTGCCAGTCGTCACCGGTACCGAGGCGGGCGCCGCTGGCGGGCACGTACCAGCCGTCGGCGTCGCGGCGTGGAGCGGAGGACCCGGCAGGGGATGTCGGCGGGACCTCCCCGGCGGGGCTCCCGCCCAGGCGTTCGCGGCGTAGCGCGGCGCGCGCACGACGCGTGGCCTCCTTGTCGGCGATGCCGTCGGTGAGGGCGACGCCGTAGGTGCGCTCCGCGGTCTCGGCGGTGACGTAGCCGTCGCGAACGTCGGCGGCAACGAGCTGCGGCTCCCGCAGCAGCGGGTCTCCGTAGCCGCCACCGCCGGCGATCCACTGCACCAGCACGTCCCCGGAACGGATCGCGACGGACTGCTGGTTGATGGCGAGCAGCTCCTTCTCCGCCGCGCCCAGCGTGTCCCGGGTGGGGACCCGGCCCTGGGCCAGCAGCCGGGCGACATCGGTCCGGCGCCAGACCTCGTGGCCGCTGCCGCCGCCGGGCAGGCCACCGCCGAAGCCGTCGGCGACCACTTGGGCGCTCGGGGCGAACACCGTCTGCGTGACTTCCCGGGCGCCGTGCAGTGTCCACGCGAAACGCAGTCCGAGCCCGCCACGGTGGGCACCATGCCCAGCGCTGTCGGTGTTGAGCTGCTTCCACAGGTAGAGCACCGGATAGAGCATCTCGTTCATTTCGACGTCGGGCAACATGTTGTTGACCTGCGTCATCATCCCGGCGCAGTCGAGACCATCGAGGTCCGGCTGGGCCCCGGCACCCATGCCACCACCGTCCATGTTGAACAGTACAAAGTACTCGCCGTTGTCGGCGGTGCCCGCGGAGATCCCACCGGTCCACGAGTCGCCCCACACACCCTGGGTGCGGTTGCGGACCGTGTCGTCGTCGCTGCCGCGGCACGCGTCGTTCATCAGCTTGGTGACGACGCGGCTCACCCGCGCCCCGGTGGTGAGGTGCCCGTTGCTGATCGGCGCCGGAGGCCGGGGGTTCACGATCGATCCGGGCTCGGCGACGATGTCGAACGCGGTCATGACGCCCTCGTTGAACGGAACGTCCCAGGCGAGGATCGGCACGATCGCGGTCGCAACGCTGCCGACCAGCGCGCCGTAGCTGCAGTTGACGAACCCGTCGGTCTGCTCGCTGGAGCCGGTGAAGTCGAAGGTGATCTGGGTGTCGCGTTTGGTCATCGTGCAAGCGACGCGGTACAACTCGTCGACGTGCCCGTTGTGCTCAGTCCACTCCTCGGCGGTGTAGGTACCGTCGGGGATCCGGGCGATCCGGTCGCGCACAACCTGCTCGGCCAGTTCGAACGACAGCTTCGTGTAGCCGCGGAACTTATCGAGGCCGAACTCCTCGACCGTGTTCACTAGACGTCGAATCCCGGTGTTGTTGCTCGCGACCAGACTGCGCACGTCGTTCCAGAACAACGCAGGCACGCGGACGTTGTTGAGCAGGAGCCGGCGCACCCACTCCACGGGCTCGCCCTTGTCGAAGATCTTCACCCCGGGTGGCAGCCGCAGCGCCTCGGCGTAGCAGTCGTGGGCGCCGGGCGCGAACCCGCCGGGGGTCATGCCGCCGACGTCGACCAGGTGCGCCTGGGACTGCGCCCAGCCGATCAGCTCGTCGCCGTGGAAGATCGGCGAGATCACGTTGGTGTCAGGCGGGTGGCTCGCACCGGCGGTGTGCGGGTCGTTGCAGATGAACGCGTCGCCAGGCGCGAGCGGCTCGCCCTCGATCACCTTCACCAGGTTCTGCACGGCGACGCTGCCGGACCCGATGTGGAACTGAACGTAGTCGGAGTAGGCGTAGATGCGGCCGGTCGGGTCGAACAGCGCGGTGTTGAAGTCGCCGGCTTCGGTGATCACCGGGGAGCCGGAGGAACGGATCATCGCGATGCCCATTTCCTCCACAATGGAGTCCAGGCGCATGCGGATCACCTCGAGGGTGACCGGGTCGAACCCGTCGGGCAGCGTGTGCGGGGTGCTGGTCATGGTTTTCCTAACGTTGGCGGGACGCGGGTCAGCGGTCGGCGAGGCGCAGCAGGAAGTCGCCGCTGCCGGTCAGCTCGACGGTGGCGCCGGTGGGCACGTACACCGTTGTGTCGGGCTCCTCCAGCAGGCACGGCCCGCTCGCGCGGCCGAGCGCACCGAACCCGCGGTGCACATCGATGTCGGCGCGCTCGCCGGTCAGAGGCTCGATCACGTGACGGCGGGTGAGCTCGTGGCGTTCCTCGCCGGCACCGGCAACGTGCTCCACGGTCTGCACGTCGCTGCGGCCGATGGCGCGAACCCGGGAGTTGACCAGCAGGATCTCGGCCTCGGTCCACGCGGTACCCGCGCCGAACTCCTCTTCGTAGTCGGCGAGGAACTGGGCCCGCAGGGCCTCCTTGTCCGCCTCGCCGAACGTGCCCGCGGGCAGCCGGGTGGTCACCTCGAAGATCTGGCCCACGAACTTCATGTCCGCCTCGCGGTGCAGTTCGCGCCGGTCCTCGGGGATCCCTTCGGCGTCGAACCACGCTTGTGCGCGCTCCTCAAGGGCGGCGAACTCCTTGTCCAGCGCGGCAGCGGGCTGGGCAGGCGTCCACGGGCTCGTCTGCACGGCGGAGAACACCGAGTCCGCGTGCATGAGGCCGTGCGCGGAGAACACCGCGGCGTTGCGCGGGATCACGACCTCGCGGACCCCGGCCTCGGTGGCGATACTCGCGGCGAACAGCCCGCAGGCGCCGCCGAAACCGATAAGGGTGAACTCGCGCGGGTCGTGGCCGCGGTTGACGGTGATCTTGCGCAGTGCGTTCGACATCTGCGACGACGCCAGCCGGTACACGCCCTCGGCCGCCGCGTCCTCGGTGATGCCCAGCGGCTCGGCCACGTGCTTGCGCAGCGCGGCCCGCGCCTGATCCTCGTACAGGGGGACCGTGCCGCCCAGATAGTAGTCCGGGTTGATGAGCCCGAGCACCAGTGCGGCGTCGGTGACCGCCGGCCGGGTGCCGCCCTTGCCGTAGCACGCCGGGCCAGGAGTGGAACCCGCGCTGTGCGGGCCGACGCGCAGCAGGTTGCGTCCGTCGACCCAGGCGAGGCTGCCGCCGCCGGCGCCGATGGTCTCGATGTCGACCGCTGTCAGGCTCGTGGGCAAGCCACCGATCTCGGCGCGGGGCAGCAGCCGGAACTCGTCGTCGATGATCGCGGCCGCGTCGAGGCTTGTGCCGCCCATGTCCGCGGTCAGCACCCGTCGGCGGCCGAGTTGCCTGCCCAGCAGCCGGGCACCCGTGACGCCGCCGACCGGACCGGAGTTGAACATCGAGATGGGGGCCCTGCCGGTTTCCTCCACCGAGAGGAACCCGCCGTGTACCTGCATGATCTGTACCCGAGCTCGCAGCCCCCTGCTCCGCAGCTCGTCGGCGAGGTGGTCGAAGTGTGACGCCACGATGGGCTTGACGGCGGCGTCCAGTGCTGTGGTGACCATGCGTTCGTACTCGCGGTAGACCGGCGTCAACTCGCTGGAGAGCGTGTACGGGAGGTCCGGGTGGTGCTTGTCGAGGTACTCGCCGATCGCGTGTTCGTGGCCGGGATTGCGGAACGACCACAGCAGGCAGACCGCGATCGCCTCGGCACCCGTCGCCAGCACCGCGTCCACCGCGGCGGCGATCGCGCTGCCGGTGAGGGGGACGAGCACCTCGCCGTGCGCGTCGACCCGCTCGGCGACCTCGACGATACGGCGGCGCTCCACGATGTCGGGCGGCGCGGACATCTTGTGGGGGTCGCGCTCGTCGGTCCGGGCCGAGCGGGCGATGCGGAGGGTGTCGCGGAAGCCCTGGGTGGTCAGCAGCCCGACGGCGGCGTACTTCTGCTCGTCCACGGCGTTGGTGACGATGGTGTTGCCCAGGACGAACCGATCCACCGCGGCGAAGAACTCCGCCTCGGTCATTCCCGCCCGCTCCTGCAGCACGCCCAGCGCGCCGAGGATCCCGGTGGTCACGTCCCTGGTGGAGAACGCCTTGCCCCGGATTGCTCTGCCGTCGAGGATCGCCACGGCGTCGGTGAACGTGCCACCGACGTCGATGCCCACGTGAAGCGTCATGCTCGCTGTCTCCTTTGACTGCGTCGGTGCCGATCGTGCGGGCTGACGGGATGGTAAGCACGAAAGATCCGTGACGGCTCCGTCTCACCCGCGGTGTGGACGCTACGAGCACTGATCCATTCGGACTATGTAACGTCGGTACAGGATCTCCGAGGTTTCGCAGGGCCGTCAGCACAGGGAAGTGAGGTGGCCGTGGCCGACACTATCCCCGTCGAGGTCGTCATCAGCCTGCTGCGCGCGGCGTCGGCCGAGCAGGAGGTCGACGTGGACGGCCTGATCGAGGAGGCGGACCTGCCCGAGCGGGACACCACGCGGGTCGGCTACGAGCTGCGGCGCCTGCGCGCGACCTCGGACCGCTGGCGGCGCCGAGGCCAGGAGCTCGCGGCGCTGTTCTCGTCCGCGCGTGAACTCGCGCAGCTTCGCAATGTGGACGAGCTGCTCGGCCGGCTCGTCGAACGCGCGCACGACCTGGTGGGTACTGACGTCACCTACCTGTCCGAGTTCGACGCGAACAGCCGGGAGCTGCGGGTGCGCACCACGCTCGGCACGGTCGCACCGTCGTTTCCCGGCCTGCGGGTGCCTCCCGGCATGGGCTTGGCGAGCCAGGTGGTCGAAGGCCGGCGGCCCTGCTGGACGTCCAAGTACGCCACGATGACCCAGGCGCCGCACGATTCGGGCATCGATGCCGCCGTTGCCGCGGAAGGCCTCGTGTCCTTACTCGGCGTCCCACTGCTTGCCGGTGACGAGGTGATCGGTGTGCTGTTCGCCGCGAACCGTGTCGAGCACGCCTTCTCCCCGGACGAGATCTCTTTGCTCTCGGCTTTCGCCGACCACGCCGCCATCGTGTTGCAGACAGCCCGCCTGCTCGCGCGCACTCAGGAGTCGGCGGACGAGACCCGCCGTGCATATGGTGAGCTCGCACGGCACGTCGAGGCGATGGAACGGGCCAGCGAGGTGCACAGCGACCTCACGAGCCTCGTGCTCCAAGGCGGTGAGGCACCGGACGTCGCGACCGCGCTCGGGCGTGCTCTGCGGTGTCGTGTCGAGCTCCTCGACACCGACCGCCTCGACCACGCCCTCGCCGACGCGGTGGACCGCAGCCGCCGAAGTGGACGGTGCGCATCCGCGGGCGAGGGCACCTACGCGGTTGCCGTCCTCGCCGGGCACACCCTGCTGGGCGCGCTGCTGCTGAAGGAGGGCGAGCTCGAGTTCGGCCCCGTCGAGCTGCGCACCGCCGAACGTGCCGCCCAGATCACCGCGCTGCTCAAGCTCAAACAGCACGCCATGATCGAGGCCGAGCAGCGCGTACGGGGCGACCTGCTGGCCGACCTGCTCGCCGACGACCCCGACCGCCGCGCCGACATCGCCGCCCGCGCTCGCGCACGGGGTATCCGGCTCGACGAGCTCCGGTCCGCGGTCGTGGTCTCGGTCCCGGCCGACCGGCGCCGCGAGGCCGTCCGTGCCCTGCGCAGGAGCGGCGGTCCCGTCGGCGAACACGCCGACCAGGTCGTGGCGCTCACCTCCGATCCCGACCCGGGCGCGGCGAGCGCGCTGATCCACACGACCGTCAGCCGCGCTGTCCGGGTGGCCGTGCTGGCTGTCGGCGCGAGCTTCGCCGACGCCACCGGCGACCTGCGTGCACAGGTCGAGGCAGCCTCGGCGTGCGCCCGGATCCTGCCGTCGCTCGGGCTGAGCGACAAGGCCGTCACCGCCGACGAGTACCTCCCCTACACTGCTCTGTTCGGCCCGGGGGAAGCGCGCGTAATGACGTATGTGCGGTGCGTCCTCGGGCCCGTGCTGGACTGGGACGCCGAACATGCGGGCACGCTGCTGCCCACCCTCGCCGCCTACTTGGACAACCGGATGAGCCCGGTCGCGACCGCTCGCGTGCTCCACCTGCACAAGAACACCGTCCACCAACGTCTGGAGCGCGCGGCGGAACTGCTCGGAGAGGACTGGCAGGAGCCGGACCGGCTCTTCCGGATCGCCGTCGCGGTGCGCCTCGTGCAGCTGACGACAAGCCGATGACGTGTTCGGCGCTTCCACGTCAATCTCCTTCGTGCGGTTGGAGGACAGCGGTGAAGTGGCGCAAGGCGTCGGGTTGCTCGACGATGCGGTAGCCCGTGACGGCTGCCGACGCCGCGGCCACACTCGCCGCGGTCTCAACGACGTACTCGAGGTGGCTTGCGGTGTAGACACGCCGCGGCAGCGCGAACCGCACCAGTTCGCGGGGCGCTGGGATATCAGGGCCACCCGCTGGGTCGCGCCGGCCGAAGACGAGGGTGCCGAGCTCGGATACCCGGATCGCTCCGGCCAGGTACAGCGCGTTGGCGAATGCGGTGGCCGGCAGCTCGTGGGGCGGAATGTGTGGCATGAGCTCAGCGGCATCGACGTAGACCGCATGACAGCCGGTGGGTTGCACGACGGGGAGCCCTGCTTTGCCCAGTTGCCTGCCGAACCACTCGGCGGTCTCGGCGCGGTAGCGCAGGTAGGCGGGCTCCGTCACCTCGGTTAGCCCCTGGGCGAGAGCGTCGAGGTCGCGGCCGGCGAGGCCACCATAGGTCGGGTACCCCTCGACTTCGATCAACTGTGCTCGGCAGCGCTGCGCGAGCTCCCTGTCTCGGAGAGCGATCAGGCCGCCTATGTTGGCCATCCCATCCTTCTTCAGGCTCGCCCAGCACCCGTCCGCGAGCGCGAACATGGCTTGGGCGACCTGGCGGGGCGTCTTCGTGGCGTATTCCGGGTCCCGGGCCGTGATCAGGTAGGCGTTCTCGGCAAAGCGGGAGGCGTCCAGCAACAGCGGTATGCCATGGGCATCGCACAGGCGCCTCGCGCCCTGGATCGAGGAGAGCGAGACCGGTTGGCCACCGGCTGCGTTGTTGGTGACCGTGAGCACCATGCACCGCACCCGGTGACCTGTCGGGTCGGCCAACAGTGCCTCAGCCGCGTCCAGATCGATGTCCCCGCCGAATCCCAGCCGAATCCTGTCATCGGCCAGGAGGTCGACAGCAGTCGCGCCGGCGGCCTCGACGCTGGCGCGGGTGGTGTCGAAATGAGTGTTGCTCACCGAGACGGCCCCAGGCCCGAGCACGTTCCCGAGCAGAATGCGCTCGGCCGCACGCCCCTGATGAACAGGGATCACCTCGCTGTACCCGGTCAGGTCCTGAACCACCTCCGCGAAACGGGTGAACGAACGCGCTCCGGCATACGACTCGTCGCCAAGCATGAGCGCCGACCATTGCGCCGCCGACATGGCAGCCGTGCCGGAATCGGTCAGCAGATCGATGGTGATGACCTCGGCCGGTACCCGGAACAGGTTGTAACCAGCTGTGGACAACGCCGCCTCGCGTTCCGCACGAGCCGGAAACGGGATGGGCTCGACCGCCTTGATGCGAAACGGTTCCATGAAGGCGGGCACAGCGAGATCCTCCAGTTCTCAATGGGTTGTCACCGGCGCTGCCTACTTGCCGGACCTGCCGGATGCTTCGCTCAGGATCGTGCGGTACCAATCGATCAGGCACTTGCAGTCCCATTCGTCGCAGGCTATTCCGTCGAGCCGTTCCCAGAGGCCGGCCTCGGTCCATTCGCAGAATCGCCGGTGCGCCGTGGGAACGGTGACACCGAACGATGGCGAAAGGTGTCGCCACGCACATCCACTGGTCAGCACGAAGACGATCGCGGTGAACACCGCGCGATCGTCCACTCGGGACCGCCCGCCACCCTGCGGCCGAGACCTGGCTTGCGGGAGAAGCGGTTCAACCATATCCCACAGCTCGTCCGGCACCAACCGTCGCGACAACTCGTCAACCACAGCCCACAACCTCGTGCGATGCGACTGTCAATGCACTGGCGTCACCGCGGGGAGTTTGGACAGAATCCGGCGGGCGCGTTCGATCACTGGAGTACCGACGACCTGACCGTCGAGGAGTGTCACCGATCCGTTGTGCTGTTCCGCTGCCACGATGACCTCTCGTGCCCAGCGGAGCTGGTCCGCGCTGGGCGAGAAAGCTGCGTTCACCGTGGGGACCTGGCGCGGGTGCAGGCACAGTTTCCCAGTGAAGCCAAGGGAAACGGCGTGTTCGGCATCGGCGGCGAGCGTTCGCTGGTCGGTGACGGCCACGGTTACGCCGTCGATGGGAGCGGGGAGCCCGCACGCAGCCGATGCCAGGACGATCTCCGAACGCGCGGAAACGTGCGCGGCTCGGTCGGCCGGATCGATGCCCAGTTCACGGGCCAGGTCGGCGTTGCCGAACACAGCGCGCAGAATCCCTGGCGCGCCACAGATGTCTCGTGCTCCCAGAATCCCGGCGGACGTTTCGAGCAGCGGCATGACCTGTGAGCCGGGGAGCTCGGCCAGTAGTCGCTCGACCTGCTCCGGCCTGGTGACCTTGGGCAACATGACGACGCCGGGCGACTCCCGAAGCGCGGCGATATCCGATTCGTACCACGGTGAATCGGTCCCGTTCACCCGAACCACGCCACTGTGGCCCTCGGCGAACCAGCGCCGGACGTTCGCGCGTGCGATGTCCTTGAGGTCCGGTCCAACTGCGTCTTCGAGGTCCAGCACGATACCATCAGCTCCGCTGGCGACGGCTTTTGCGAATCGCTCAGGCCGGTGGCCGGGCACGAAGAGCAGGCTCCGGGCATTGGAAAGGGTGTCAGTGGGCATGT
The DNA here is from genome assembly GCF_040645195.1 of Saccharomonospora sp. NPDC046836. NCBI lineage: Bacteria > Bacillati > Actinomycetota > Actinomycetes > Pseudonocardiales > Pseudonocardiaceae > Saccharomonospora > Saccharomonospora sp. NPDC046836. The sequence continues at coordinate 34,539 of NZ_JBEYXW010000012.1, read as the reverse complement.
ACCTGACACTATTTAGTCAGCGGCGGGGCTTGGGGCCGTTGTGCGACAGGGCAGGTCCGGTTCGCGTCACGCCCTCACGGTCGTCCTGAAACGACGTCAGACCATCTCCATCGGTGTGACCGGAGGCTGGGCGAGCTCGCTGTCACGTGAGGTCTGTACGAGATCGGCGACGTAGCCGTCGAGAGGTTCGGCCGGTTGCAGAAGCTGGTCGACATCGCCGTGGAACAGAACCCGTCCCTGCCGCAGCACCAGGATGTCATCGGCGAGCACTTTGGCAACCGCGAGGTCGTGTGTGACGAGGACCATGGCGAACTGATGTTTCTCCTGCAGCGTCAGAAGCAGGTTGATGATCTGGGCCTGCACTGACACATCGAGTGCCGAGGTGGGCTCGTCGCACAGCAGTACCTCCGGGGACGACGCCAATGCACGCGCGATGACGACGCGCTGAAGCTGACCTCCCGAGAAGGCCAGGGGCCGGTCGGTGGCTCGCGAGGGGTTGATGCCGACCAGTGACAGCAACTCGCTCACCCGTGCATGTCGTTGCGCACGAGGGAGTCCACGAAGTGGCTCGGCAACACTGGATCTCACGCTACGCATGGGATCGAGGGCGTCGACCGGGTTCTGGAAGACCATTTGCACAGGGCTTGTCCGCCCCGGCCGGAGTGCGAGTGGTCGTCCGTTGATCAGTACGGCGCCGGCGGACGGCTTCTCCAAACCGGCGACACAGCGGACGAGAGTCGACTTCCCGGCGCCGCTTTCGCCGACGATGGCCGTGGTGCGGCCGCGTGCCACGGTGAAGGATACCTCGCAGAGTGCTGGCCGGGTCGTCCGGCCTCGCCCGGTGAACGTCTTGGAGACACCGGCCACTTCGATGGCCGGTGTCGTGGTAGCGGGGTCTGTCATGAGCGCACCTCCTGCCGGGCGAAATGACACGCGACTCCACGCTCGGCACCGGCCACGAAGGTGGGTCGTTCGAGTGAGCACCGGTCACGGGCTTCGGGGCAGCGTGGGTGGAAATAGCATCCCGATGGCCAATGCCCGGGCAAGGGCGGCTCTCCACCCACCGTCGGCAGAGCCGTTCGCCGTGGGCCGTCCAGGCGTAACGAGCACGAGATCAACGTTGCGGTGTAGGGATGGGCGGCGACGTGGAGCAGCTCGCTGGTCGGCCCGTACTCGACCAGGTGCCCTGCGTACAGCACGGCGATGGCGTCGCAGAATCGGCTGACGAGTCCGAGGTCGTGGGAGATCAGGACGATCGCCGTCCCGTCGTCGCGTGCGACGGACTGCACCAGCTTGAGTGCCTCGACGCGTAGGTTCGCATCCAGCGCAGAGGTCGGCTCGTCGACGACGAGGACTTTCGGTGCCGGCATCAAGGTCAGTGCCAGCGCCACCCGCTGGCTCATACCGCCCGACAGCTGGTGCGGGTAGAGCCGGAAGATCGATTCCGCGTCGCCGAGCCCGAGGTGGCGGCACAGTTTCGCCGCACGTGCGAGTGCTTCGGCCTTCGTCATCAGCCCGTTGTGCACGACTGATTCGATGAGCTGCGGACCGATCCGTTTGATCGGGTCGAAGGCTCCCATGGGGTTCTGGAGCATCAGCCCGGCCGTACGTCCGAGGTACTTGGCGAGCAGTTCGGGTTGTGCCAGGGAGATCCACTCTCCGTCGCCGAACCTGACACGGCCTGTCGCGCGGAGTCCGCGAGGTTGCAGGCCGAGGATCGCGCGCGCGGTCATCGTCTTCCCTGCGCCCGTCTCGCCAAGCAGGCCGAGGAGTTCTCCTTCTCGGACGGTGAGGTCGACTCCTGAGACGATTTCGATTCCCGCGGCCGTTGTCACAGTGAGATTCTCGACCCGGAGTGCCTCCGCGTTCATGACATTTCTCCCGAGTCGAGTCGGAAACGGTCCCGCAGACCGTCGCCGATGAGATTGGTCGCCACCACCAGAAGAACGATGATCACGCCGGGGAAGGTGGCGATCCACCAGGCACTGGTGAGCTGGTCCCTTCCCTGCGAGATCAGGTAACCGAGGCTGACCGTCGGTGGTTCCAGCCCGAGCCCCAGAAAAGACAGCGCCGACTCGGAGAGTATGACGAATCCGATGTGGAGGGAGGCGTAGACGATGATGGGCGTGGCGCACGCGGGAACGAGATGGCCGAACAGGATCCCGAGCCGCCGCGTACCCGCGAGGCGCGCGGCCGCGACGTAACCGCTCTCCCGTTCGACGAGTACCCGTGCCCGGACCAGTCGCGCGTAGGGTACCCAGCTGACCGACGCCAGCAGGATGATCACCGCGCCGATACTGCGGTCGATCACCATGGACGCGGCCAGAAAGATCAGCAGCGGTGGCACAGCGAGTTGAAGGTCGACCAACCTCATCAGGACAGAGTCGGCCCAACCTCCTGTGTAGCCCGCGAAAGCCCCGATCAGAACCCCCACCAGCGCGCTGATCAAGACGACCGCGAGCCCGATGGACAGTGATGTGGTGATTCCGCGCGCGCACCAGATCAGCACATCCCGGCCGAGGAGATCAGTGCCGAACAGATGTCCGCCGGAGAATGGGGGAAGGTTCCCATTGGACAGGTTCTGGGTGTTCGGATCGGGCAGGAACAGGCGAGCGAACAACGAGCAGACGATCAGGCCGCCGAGCAGCCACGCACCTGCGCGCAGTGAAGCACTGCCTGCCTTCTTCGATGTCCGGAACAGCTTGAGTGCAATGGTTGTCATGACACACCTACCCGAACGCGTGGATCGCTGGCCATGACGATCAGATCCGCGGCAAGGTTGAGCAGCACGTAGAACGCGGCCACGACGATGATGACTGCTTGGACGACGGCGAAGTCGCGTGCCTGTACCGACGAGATGGTGAGGTTACCTATTCCGGGCCAGGAGAATATGGTTTCGATGATCAAACTGCCGCCGATGAGGTGGCCGAGTTGCAATGCGATGAAAGTGGCACTGGGGCCCGTGGTGTTCGGCAGCGCGTGCCGGTAGACAATGAGACGTTCACTCAACCCCCGCGCCCGCATGGCTTCCACGAAGTCACCAGAGAGAACGTCCAGTAGCTGGCCGCGAAAAATTCGGAACAACGTCGGGACCAGCGGCAGCGCCAGCGCTGCCGCTGGTAACACCAGTGAGGACGGGCTGTAGAAGCCGAAGCTGGGGAACAGTGCCAGCTGCACCGAGAAGATCAGAATGAGCATGAGTGCAAGCCAGAACTCAGGCATTCCTTGCAGCACGCCGATCGTTCGGCGAAGCAGCCGGTCCAGGCGGTGTTCGCGGTGTCGTGCGCTGAAGGTGGCCAGCGAGATGGCTATCAGCACCGCAACGACAAGCGCCAGTAGCACCAGGACCAGCGTGTTCGGCAGCGCGTTGAGCACCAGGGCGAGCGCGCTGTCGTCTGTTCGGTACGACGTCCCGAAGTTTCCAGTCGCGACGCCCTGGAGATAGTCGAGGAATCGCGGCAGCAGCGGGCGATCGTATCCGAGTTCGGCATTGAGTGCCGCTCTCTGTTCCTCGGTGAGGTAAGGCCCGCCAAGGACGTCGGCCGGCTTGCCGATGACGTTGGTCAACACGAAGCTGATCGCCACCGCACCGAAGAGGACGATGACTCCTTGGAGAAGTCGGCTCAGCAGGTAACGTCGAACCATGTGATCACTTCCTTGTGGCGTCCGGCGCGCCTGGCGGGATTTCGACGCCGATACTCAGCCGGCAAGGTAGACCGAGCCGTAACTGGGTAGCAGGCCATCCTGCGGTGGGACGAATCCCTGGACGGTGTTCCTGTGCGCGTGCAGAGCCACCTCGGTGTAGAGGGTGACCATTGGTGCGAGTTCCGCCACCCGTTGTTCGACGTCGGCGAACAGTTGCAGACGCTCCGGCCCGTTGGCGGTGTTGAGTACTTGCTTTCCGAGATCGGCCAGACGGGGATCCTCGAGCTGGTTCTCGCGTTCGAGGCACTGGAGTGCGATACAGTGCGCCGCGCTGCCGGTAATGAACGTCCGGCCGCCGAGCATGGCGTGCCATGGCCTTGGGTTACCTCCCGGGCTGGTGTGCACCTTGCCCAGTTCACCGCCGGCTTTCGACACGACGGTCAGGTCTATGCCGACTTCTTTGACCATTCCGGAAATCGCCTGGGCGAGCTGCTCACCAGGTCCGCCGACGTCGGGTGAGTATGCCAGGTTGATGGAGATTGGTGTGGGAAGACCACTTTCGGCGATCAGCTGCCTTGCACGATCGGGGTCATACGGGTAGGTGGTGGCGGGCTCGTGGTAGCCGTAGAGCCCAGGCACCACCCAGCTGTCGTTCGATTCTCCGCCGACATCGCGAAGAATGCTCTTGATCAAGGCCTGGCGATCGATCGCGTAGGACAAGGCTTCGCGCAGTTTGAGGTTGTCCATCGGCGGTGTCTTGGTGTACAGGAAGATCTTGCTGGTGGTCCAGGAGTTGTTCTGGGTGACCACGATGTTCTGGTCGCCGCGGAGGCCGAGCGAGTTCGTCGGGGTCACCTTGAGGACGAGGTCCACACTGCCCGAGCGCAACGCCGATATGCGACCGTCGGGGTCGGGGATGATGAGGAACTCGAGCCGTTCGAGATAGGGTCCGCTACCCGTGCGCCAGTAGTTCTGGTTCGCCTCCAGAACGACGCTTTGCGCTGTCCGGTAGCTGACGAAGCGGAAGGGGCCGGTGCCGGCCGGGCTCCTCTTGATACTGGTCGCGCCGGCGCGGATGAGTTTCGGTGAGATGATTTTCTGGACCGACACGTTCCTTGCCATGTCGGGAAACGGCGTAGGCGTGGTGATACGCAGCACGGTCGGATCGGAATCGTCGTAGGTGGCGCCGTCGGGAAGGAAGTATCCGTAGGCCCCGCGACTGGCTTTGGCGTAGTCGAACGAAGCCTTGACCGCAGAGGAGGTCAGCGGTTCACCGTCGTGAAATGTCACGCCCTGCCTCAGGCGGAAGATCCATTCCCGGGCATCAGGTGATGATTCGAAGTGCTCGGCGAGCAGGGGTTCGAGTTCGTTGGTGTCACCACGATACTGGACAAGTCCTTCGTACACGTTGTGCATCAGGATGCCGACATCGGCAATGTTCGTGGCGACGGTGGGATCCAGTGTCTGGGGCTCGGCGTTGTTGGCGACTCGCAGTACGCCGGTTGGCCTTGCCGGGGGTGTGCTGCTGGGACGTGATGCGGGTGTGCTTCCCAGTGAGCACCCGGTCAGCGCGGGCAGGCCGATGGTCATCCCCAGTCCGGCGGCAGCGCCGAGGCGCAATGCCCCGCGGCGGCTGATGTCTGCGTAGATTTCGGCAGATTGGGGCGTGCGGGGGAGGGTATACGTTGGCATGACGACTCCATTGTCGACGGTGAAGGTCCTAGACACTGACAGGGAATTCTGGTTTGGGATGTGCTGCGTCAGCAACGTTGCAGGAGTTCTCCAGGGTGGCTTCCCAGACCTTCGAGAACAGAGGAAGGTCATCGGTACGAAGTTCGCCGCGCACCCACAGGTCGGTCTGGGTGCAGTGCACCGTGACGTGTGCGGTGACAGTGGCACCGGTGGTCAACCGTGCGACCGCATGATGCGTGGCACTGATCGTGGACGCCTCGGGCGTGCCAGATCGTACGGTGGAACGATACTCCGTCCTTGTTTCCAGCTGATGTCCGTCGCCTGTGGTGATCGTCGGGCCGGCCCGTTCGATCGCGATCTCAATCTGGTCACACAACGGATTTCGGCTGATCGTCCATTGTGTATCGGCTGCTGAAGCGTGGGCCGTGGTGGTCGCCACGACCGGAAGGTCTGTCTCGGTACCAGCCTCGGCGGGGACTGTTGGTACGAACAGGTCGATGGTGTCGAGACGTATGGTGGGTGCGCTGGGCAGGGGGACCAGCCGGGGAAAGTCGGAGTCACTGATCACCGCGCGCAGTCGGTGTCCACGGGCGACGCGGTGAGCAGCCGCGGCCAGCGTGACCTGGTATGTCCCGTTCGGATGTTCCGGGCAGAGCACGCCGGAGGTAATGAAGCGGGACCGGCCGTGTTCGTCCACATCGGTGAGACGCACCACCAGCCGGGGTACCGGGCCGGCTGCGCTTGTTGTTGTCACGACGACTTCCGGCCGTCCACAGATGATCAGTTCGTCGGTGAGCGGCTCGCTGGTGACCGAGAGCGCGCGCATGTCGTCGTCGTGCTGGTCGAGTGGCAGGCCAAGGGAACCGAGTGCGATTCCGCGGAGCCCACTGAGGACGCCCGTCGTCGGATCCGGCCGGTATTCGGCGGGCCGTGTGCCGGTGTGCGGTTCTCCTGTGCCCTCTTCCGTCAGGGCCGCGCCGCCGGTGCTGGTCAGTATCAGTTCCCGTTTCGCGGGTGGCCAGGATTCGAAGGACCGCCACCCGGGGTCGGCGCCCTGGAGATACACGGTGACCGGTGGTTCGTCGGTCACTCCGTTGTCGGCTCCGCGAAGCCAGCGATCCCACCACCGCAATGCGATGGGGAGGAAATCGGTCGGCTCGAACGGCGAGTCCTGTGGCAGGGTGTGTCCCCATGGGCCGATCAGCAGCTTCTTGGGGGCCTGGATGCGTTCGTAGGCGCGTGGGACCGCGTCGGGATAGACGTCTTGCCATCCGCCGACGCAGAGTGTGGGCACGGTGATCGCCTCGGCATCGATCACCCGGTCTCGCCACGCGGGGTCGCCAGGCGCGAGCTGGGCCAGCTCGAGTATGAACGGTTCGATGTCGTGTAGCCGGTGCCTCCAGCGTCGCTGCTCGGCGACGGAGGTGGTGTTGAGTAACGGAGGCAGCAACTGCTGGAGGAGTTGCGAACCACCCCAGAGGGCCAGTCGCACCAGATCGCCGCGCGCTCCTTCAGGGTGCATGATGTCACGTTCGACGTCGAGCGCATTCATCATCGGGATGATTGCCTTCAACGGGGTGGGGCGGCGGGCTGCGGCGCTCATCGACGTGAAGCCGCCATGGGAGATGCCCCACATGCCCACGTTGCCGTCACACCAGGGTTGCGTGGCGGCCCACTCGATCACCGCGACTGCGTCGTCGGTTTCACCGGGACCCCACGGCGAGTGAGGGACTCCGTCCGACGAGCCGATGCCCTGATGATCGACGAGTACACACGCGTACCCCTGTGAGGCGAACCAGCGCAACGAAGGCACATAACCCGAGCCGAAGTCCTTGCGGTACGGCACTATCGTCACCAGGGTGGGCGCGGCGGCTTCTCCCGCGGGCAGGTAGATGTCGGCGGACAATGTCGTTGCGCGGTCACCTGTCGGGATGCGCACGTCCTGCCGGACTTCGATCGCGGGCTCGGAATCTCGAATGTCCATTGCTCCTCCTAGGCACACCGGATCGCGCCGGTATCGCTGAGCCGCTGGATCTCGTCCGGGGGATAGCCGAGTTCGGTGAGCACCGCGACGGTGTCGGCGCCGACCGTGCTCGGCCCGGTGCGGCGCACCGTGCCCGGCCGTTGCGGGATGCGGGGAATGACGCCCTGCATCTGGACGCTGCCCAGGTCCTCGTCCTCGACCGCGATGATGCTGTCTCGTTCCCGGTAGTGGGCATCGTTGACGATGTCCATTGCGTTGTAGATCGGTGCGATTGCCACATCCGCTTCGCGGAGGACGCTGATCACGTCGTCCCTGGTGCGGATGGCGATCCAGGAAGCGATCAGGTCGTCGAGTTCCGTGCGGTGGGCCAGGCGGGCTTCATTGGTGGCGAAGCGCGGATCGTTGATGGCTTCCGGATGCCCGATGATCGTGAGCAGCCGGGCAGTGATGGACTGCGCGGCGCCGGAGAGAGCGACCCAATGCCCGTCTTTGGTTCGGTAGGTGTTGCGCGGCACTGTCTGGGGCACGGAGTTGCCCATGCGCTGTTGCACGATGCCGAGTTGGTCGTACTCCACGATGTGGCTGCCGACGATCCACATCAGCGGCTCGTACAGTGCGGTGTCGATGCGCACGCCGCTGCCGCTGCTTTCACGCGCCCACAAAGCGGCCGCGATGGCGAAAGCCGTTGTCATGCCTGCGATTCCGTCGGCCAGCCCGAAGGGCGGCAGCATCGGAGGGCCGTCGGGCTCACCGGTCACGGTGGCGAAGCCGCTCAACGACTCAGCGAGGGTGCCGAAACCGGGGAAGTCACGGTAGGGGCCGGTTTGGCCGAAGCCGCTCACCTCGGCCATGATCAGGCGCGGATTCAGCTCATGCAGCGTTTCCCAGCCGAGACCCCAGTTGTCCAGCCGCCCCGGCCGGAAGTTGGAGATCAGCACGTCGGCGTCGGAGGCGAGCCGGCGCAGGGTCGCCTGGGCCTCGGGCCTGTGCAGGTCGAGTGCGATGTGGCGCTTGTTGCGGCTGACGACCTTCCACCACAGAGGATGTCCATCCTTGCGCGGGCCCCAGTTCCTCAGGTCGTCGCCACGCGGATGCTCGACTTTGACCACCGTCGCTCCATGGTCGCCGAGCAGCGTCGCGGCGAATGGGCCTGCGAACAACGTCGACAGGTCGATGACGGTGCAACCGTCCAACAACCCAGGCGGCATGAGTGATCCCTTCGGGAGCTGGTGTGAGAACAGGAGCCGGGTCGGATGCTGCGTTCCGGCCAATGAACTGGTCGTTGCGGCGTTACCCCGAAAAGCGGCGAGTGTCTCATATGGTCGCGCCTTGGCGCGATTGGGCATAGCCGCGCCGCCATTGGTGATACCGGGCCCTGGCGGCTCCCAGGGTGTCCGACAAAGCCTGTCCTGCCGACAGCAGCTCTGGTAGAGCGGCTTCTCGCCGATCCGGGTGCCATCGTTGCATTGGACCGGCGACGGTCAGCGAGCCGAACACACCGTCCACATCGAACACCGGCACCGATATGGCGCCCACGCCGGCAATGTGGTCGCCGTCCGTCGAGATGAATCCTGTTCGGACGACAGAATCCAGCTCACGACGAAGAAGCGCCGCCGTGGCGGCGTCGAGCTCCCCGAGCAGGGCGTCCCGATGTGCTGGGTCGACGAAGGCCAGGATCGCCTTCCCCGACGGGCCGATCGGCAGCCGGAAGGACTCGCCGATGGGCAGGACCCGCCGGATCACCTCCTGGCTTTCCAGGCCTGCGACGCACACCCGGCTGTCGCCGATTCGCCGATGGAAACTCACCGTCTCGCCGGTCTCGTCGCGCAGTTTTGTCAGCAATGGCAACAAGATCGACTGCAATCCGTTGCTGACCACCGCCGTCGCGCCCAGCTTTGCCAGAGTCGGCCCGATGCCGAACAACCGTGTCCGGTCGTCGCGGACCAGCCACCCGTGTTGAACCAGCAGTGCCAGTAGCCGTGAGCAAGTCGACTTGTCCAGTCCCAACCGGCTGGCGACCGACATTGCGCTGACCGCCTCTCGCCTGGCAGCCACATGCTCTAGCACGACCAGGACCTTCTCTGCCGCCTGACTCATCCTCGAGTCCTCTCATCTGTCGAGAGACAATCTCGCTCTTGGAGACTGGCAGCAGGTTAAGTCGGGATTAACGCCAATGGCAAGCCCCTGTCTCCGATTTGAGACAGGGGCCGCCGGGCGAGACGCAGGGCTTCGCCGCAGGAGGTTGTTCGGTCACACAGGCGGGCAGCAGCGTGCCAGCTGCTGACCGACACCGTCGGTGATCGTCTGAACCTCCTCCGTCGTGAACACGGTGGACGGATAGAGGTACCGGATACTCAGCCGCCGGGCGTAGGTGTAGATGCTGTAGATGGGGAAGGCTGTCGAGATCGCATCGGTGGGCATCAGGAAGTCGACGATCTGCAGTCCGGGCAGTTGCGGAAGATCGGGATGCAGTATCCCGTTGTTGCTGACCTGGACGAGTGCGAGGCGCCGTTCCAGCGAGCTCGAAGCCGATTTGGCGGACAGTGTCGGGAGGTCGACGGAGAGTGGTACCTGTCGCCGCGAGATCGCGTCGTGCACCTGTGCCTTGACCTCGGCACCGACGGTAACCGGATGGCAGTTGGGTGCGACAGCGACATCGGCTATGTGAATGCCGAGGAAGATGGTTGTCTCTGTCGTGCCAACGGGCGGCACGACCCTCTGCCGCAAGTTCACGGGAGACAGGCACAGGATCTGTGCCAGCCCGTCGGCGGACGCGCCGTGGTTACGGTGGGCCGCCAGGATCGACCCGCTGACCAGTGCGTGTACTGATGTCCGGGTCACCCGCGCGAAGGCCAGCAGCCGCGCGGTCTCGGCCGCGGTGAACCGGAGATAGCCCTGAACCGGACGAACTCGCCTGAACTGAGGCGGTCCCGCTTGCCGCGAGTTCACAGGGGCCGCGACATCCACAGCAGAATTGCCGCCCCAACGTTCCTGCAGCAGTTTCGAGGGCGGGCAGGGAAGCGATCCGATCTGCTCGACCTTCACCGAAATACCACGTGCCAGGTCGTGATACATCCGCAGCAACTCGTCGAACATCGCTCGAAAGCTGTGGCCGTCCATGACCGCGTGGTCTACTCGCAATGCGATATATCCCCGGTCTCCGGCGCGGACGAGAATGAGGTGAGCGACCGCGCGGCCGGCGTCCCACGGCCCTAGCACCTCCTGCAGCAGTGTTTGCTCGTCACCGTCGACGATTCTGAACTCTGGACGATGCTCCGGCGGTACCTGAAGTAGGTGCCGTCCCTTGTCGGGTGTGATGCGAGCTCTCAGCACCGGGTGACGAGCGGAGATCAACTCGAACGCTCGGGAAAGTACCTCCTCGTCGACCACGCCGACATACTCCGCCGCATGTGCCGGAGCGGCATTCAGGTGCCGCGCCTCGATGTCGTCGAGATAGCGCTGCAACGTCACGATGTACTCCATGTCGATTGTGGATCAGCTGCTCTGCTTTTCACGGGGACTGGTGTCTGTTGCGGGTCTTCTTCGCGAAAGTCTGGGCAACAGCATCGCCGGCACTGCAACAAGCAGGGTCAGGACGACAACTGCCCAGAACGCGCCGGCAAATGCGGGAATCGTGCTCGTTCGAACAAGGTTCTGTGCCAGAATCATCGCAAACACTGCTGAGCCGAAAGAGCTACCGAGCTGACGAAGGATCATGGTGGCGCCAGCGGCGCGACCCAATGTGTCCGCGGGTAGCGACAGATAACTCGCTGCGGTTGTGGGTGTCATGATGAAGCCAATACCAAGGCCCCGGACGAACAGCGCAGCCGCAAGGAGAGCGAGCGGGCTGTCGTTGGTTGCCTGCGTGAACACAAAAGTGCCAACAGCTGCAAGGAGAAGACCCGGAACAACAACGACGCGTGCTCCCAGCCGGTCGGTGAGTCTACCCGCGATCAGCATGGACATCGCGACACCGAGCCCTTGTGGCACCAGCAACAGCCCGGCGTCGAATGCTCCCGTGCCGCGCACCATCTGGTAATAGAGTGGCAGCAGCAACAAAGCGCCATACAGTACGGCACTGATGAGGAACAGAATCACGGAAGCGACAGCGAATTCCCGGTTTGTGAACAGCCGGACGTCAATCAGGGCCGCGCTCCCGCGCCGCAGGCTGTGGTAGACAAATGCTCCAAGAAGCACGATACCGGCGATTGCAGGCAGGTAAGCAGCTTCGTTCGTAACGCCGCTGTCGGCGCTGGCCTGGGACAGTCCGAACGTCAGCCCGGCAATCCCCAATGACGCGAGCAGGAAACCGAGCAGGTCGAGCGACGCCGCCGGGCGAGTTTCCCGGTCTGGAAGGAGCTTGGCTCCGGCGGCGAGAGCCGCGAGCCCCACCGGAAGATTGATGTAGAAGATCCAGTGCCAGCTCGCGGCCTGAACCAGCACACCGCCGATGACGGGTCCCAGAACCGGCCCGAGGATCGTGATCACGCCGAGAAGACTCATTGCCCGGCCCAGCCGGCGAGGTCCCGCGGCTTCAGCGAGAATTGTCTGCGCCAGCGGCACGATCATCCCGCCACCGGCTCCCTGCAATATCCGGAACCCGATGAGGCTGCCGACGGACCAGGAAAGCCCGCACAAGGCGGAACCGAACACGAAGGTGCTCACCGCGAACATCCACAGCCGCTTTGTTCCGAATCGATCGATCGCCCATCCCGTGATCGGCACGACCACAGCCATCGTCAACAGGTACGCGGTGATTACCCACTGTGTGGCATAAAGCGATGCATTCATGTCCCGGCGGATCGCATCAAAGGCCACATTCACTGCTGTCGCGTCCAGCATCGTCATGACTGCACCGAGCATGACAACACCGGCGAGTGTCCAGATGTGCCGGTCGAGCCGGTCCGGATCTGCGCCGGGGGAGAGAGTGGCCGAAGCGCTCCGTTCGGTCACCGCAGATCCCCGGAAAGGTTTCCGGCGGTAATGTCGTCCATTGTTTCCCCTGAAAACCTCGAGCGGTGGCAACGTGAACGATCCAGTTGACACGATGCTTCGCGATTGCTGGTGCTATTCTTCTGCAAAGAGGACCAGGGCGTGGGGCCGGAAAGCGACACAGCTTGTACGATGCGCGACAGTCCTGATCGACAACCGGAGTTATTAAGCAGGCGATGCCGTGCGAACACGCATGATCTGCTGACGGTTGGGCCAGTGGGACCAGAATGCCCCCTTGTAGCCCAGTTTCACGAGCTGTAGCAAGAAGGGATTGTCGGCGTAGTTGTTGTCGTCTTCGGTGAGGCCGGGCAAAGTCGGCAGCATTACACGATGGTGCTCACTGGCCGGTACCAGCTCCCGTAGTAGGTTCAGGCTGTTGACCCATCGTCCGTTCGGGGATTCGATGGTGTGACGCTCTTCGGGAAGATCGGGCGAGAAGTAGTACACCGGGCGAATGCGTCCCTGGTCGTCGAAAAGGAACTGGCGTTCATACTGTAGTGCGGTAGCGCAACTTTCCAGTGGGATCAGAACGATCGGCTCGAGTGCGGTGTTGGACTGCAAGCCCGGAACAGTAAATCTTCCCGCGCAGTCCTCGGCCAGTTGTTTTCCGAGGGGCGAGTATGGGAACACTCGGATTCCCAGGGTGTAGCCGACCACGGCCACGTCCCACCGGAGTGAACGCTCAACGCACTCGCGCAGCGTTTGCTCGGTTTCGCCGGGCATTCCCAGCAGTACCTCCGTCATGACCGGTATCTCGTAGGTGCGCGCCAGCGAGCAGAGCAGGTCGACGTCATCGCCGTTGTAGAACCGTGAACCGCCAGCGGTGATCTTCCACCCGTTGAGCAGGTCCTCACGAACATGGTCGGGCGCCACGTTGATCCCGGCGCACCCCGCGTCTGCAAGGAGCGCCATCAGCTCTTCGTCAAACGGCGCTGGTTGACTGTAGATCCACAATCGGAGGCGGTGTAAAGGCGATGTGTCGTCGGCGTGCTTGCGGCGGATCACCTCTTCCAGCACGGCCTTGCTGTGGGTGATCAGTAGGTTGAATTCGCTGTCGGTCGTATGCAGGTCGTACACGCCCTGGCGGTTCAGCTGTTCCATCTCGTCGACAACTGCGTGTACCTCTCGCCGGGTGAACTGCATGCCCTTGGCGTCGGGCTCGACGCAATGCGTACAGGCGAACGGGCACCCGTTCTTGGTGAGAATGTTCCCCAGCCCGCCGCGTTGGTAGTAGGCGAGGTTGTCGACGCGTCTCGCCACTCCCGAGTGCCGACGGTACGCTGTGGAGGGTTGCGCGGGCCGGATATTCGCTGCGACAGCGTCTCGGGTGCGTGGTCGACGCGGCTGCGGCGGCACGCGATGGACGCGGCCGCCCCCAGAGTTGATGATCAGTTCAGGAATGGCGTGTGGGTTTCCGCCGGAGAGAATAGTATCGGCGAGCGACACAATGGGGCGCTCGCCGGGGCCCTTGACGCCGAAAGGGATGTCGAAGTAGTCAACCAACGCGAAAGGCATCGACGAGAACCCAACCCCGCCGGCCACTATCGGTGCAGTAATCAGGTCCTTGATCTGGTTGATGATGTCCCGATGGCTGTTGATGAATACACGTTGCTCTTGTGGGTAGATCGTGTCCGTGTTCCGGATCGTAATGCCGATCAGTACCGGGTCACGGCCGGTGAAGTACTCCTGTAGCGCAGTTCGCCAGTCGTCGCGGCGGAAGGACAGATCCACCACGTCGACGTCGAACCCGTTGTCCTCCAGTGAGGTGGTGAGTATGTCGAGCGCATAGGGTGTGATCGGGGGATGGACCAGGTTGGGGTTGACCAGTGTCACCAGTCCCTTACCCATTGCGGCACCTCATTTCTGCTTTGAAGCAGCTTCACAGTAGAAACGTAGCGCGAGGAACTGGGCCGCTGCGCGACATCTTTTAGTCGGTTTCCGACTGCCTGGTCGGCAAGATCATTTTCGCAGTGTTTCGGATGGAAACTCGCCGTGGCGCTGGCGGTAGTCGGCGGCGAAGCGGGCACGGTTGATGAACCCGAGGTAGTGCGCAATCTTGCCCACGGTCGTGATTTCGGAGCTGGCCGCGAAGAGCATTTCGCGCGCCCGATCCAGTCGCACACCCTTGAGATAGGCCATAGGACTGAGTCGCGTGTCCCGTTTGAACGTTCGTTCGAGGGTGCGCGCACTCACTCCCTGTTCTCGAGCGAGGCTGACCAGCGTGTGGGCCCATTCGGGGTGCGCGTGCATCAATTCGATCGTTCTGCGAACAACACGCGAGGATGTGACAGGCTGATCCTGGAGCAGAAGGTCGCGGTAGTTGTTGTTGGTCGCGAGCAACAGGCGTGTCATCAGACTCTGTTCGGTGCTTTTGATCAGATTTTCATCAGCCTTGTTGTGTCTGTGCGACGAGCGAAAAGTGGTGTTGTCCCGTTCGAGTCTGCGGCTGAGCAGCTCGACCTCTTCGCTGAAAGATCTGCCCTGCCCTGTCGTGACGTCCAGCCCGAGATGGAAACGCAGCGGCCAGGGCAACGAATGTCCCAGCAAATCGCGCAGATGGGCGTCGAGTGCGGGTCTCTCTACCCGCACCACTCGCTGGGCGCAGTCGGACGACCATCGCATCGTCAACCATTCCGTTGGATTCGGCACTGTGGCCAGGCCAGGCCTGCTGTGGACCTCGTTATCGCCGCAGCGAATGATACTGGAACCGGAGAATGGGATCATCACGACATAAAAATGGTCCAGTTCGCCGGGGGTGACGTGGACGTCGCCGCCGTAGCTGATGTCATTTATTGCGATGTCCTGTAAACGGCGGGACCAGAGTCGGGCATCGAGGCAGGCATCGGGCCCGATGAGGGAGAGCTCGTGTGGGCACAAGGATTGTGCGACTTTCTCCCGGGCTAGATCAAGATCGGTCCAGTGGAACTCGTCACCATGTTCGAAGAATCTTCGCATGACGCAACCTCTCGAACACTCGAATGTCGGTTCGATTGAATTGGTTTCTCTCGGAACGCGAGGTTGCGCCCTTGCATCCCCCATGTCAGTCAGCGTAGTCAGTTCATATCTTCGAGCTACGTCCAAACGGGTGAAAGATCGCAATTGACAAATAGCAATTTGCAAAACTGCGATTTCAGGCTCAGTTGACCGGAGACGCACGTTGGCGGACTCGCTCTGTGCTACCCGGGTACGGTCGGCGGCATGACGACAGCACAGCGGTCCGTGCGGATCGAGCGGGTCGAGGCGGGACGGTACCTCGTGCACAACGAACGCGGCGGCACGATCTCCATTGGCGGCGACGACTTCAGCCCCGTCGAACTCCTGTTGGCCGCGATCGGCGGCTGCACCGCCATCGATACCGATGTGGCTACCAGCCGCCGCACCGAGCCGACCTCGTTCACGGTGACGGTGAGCGGTGACAAGGTCTCCGACCGACAGACCGGCAACCGCATGGAGAACCTCACGGTGTCGTTCTCCGTGCGGTTTCCGGAGGGCGAGCAGGGCGACGCGGCCCGCGCGATGCTCCCGCGAACCGTCGCGCTGTCACACGACAAGCTCTGCACAGTGAGCCGGACTGTGGAGTTCGGCACGCCCGTCCGGCCCGTGATCGAGTAGCCCCTAGGCCGGGCTGGCCGGCTCCCGGAGCTGGCCGGGAAGCTCGGCGTGGCCCAGCAGGACGAGCCGGCTCGGCGCAGCCGACACCAACCGGTGCCGGGGGAGGTTGCGCGCGAGGAATTCCCATTCGATCTCCGGGATCGCCGCGATGCCGCTGCGCAGCACGTTCTGGTCGGGCGTGCCCCACGCCAGCGGAACCGGATTGAGCTCGTCCCAGTAGCCGACCCGGGACTGCGCCTGCCTGCGGTGGATGCTGAACGAGCACGTCACCGGAACCCGCTCGCCGACCACAGGACGATGTCCGGGGAGCGCGCGCACGTCCCTGGTCACGAGTGCGTAGCGGATCGGGGCGCCCGGGAGCCTGGTCATCTCGGCGAGCACCATGACCGTCGCACCGTCCGGCCGGACATCGGCGATCATGGCCGGGTTGAGCAGGCCCCGGCCGAAGAAGGTCGCCGCGTCGCCGACCATGTTCGGGCTGCGCAGCCAGAGCCACAACCCGGCGAGCCCGATGCCGGCCAGTCCCAGCACGCAGGCGAGCACGATCGACCAGACCGTGCCGATGGTTGCGAGCCACGCGGCGCCTCCGAGCGCGAGCAGCCCGAGCAGTGCCGGAGCCAGCATGAACCGCCGGTCGCTCCGGTGCAGCTCGTTGTACTGCTTCGCGTGCTCGCGATCGACCTCGAAGTAGAGGTGCCTGCTCGCCACGCCGCCCCTGCGCACCGGGCCGACGCCGACGAACGCGTTGCCGTCCGCAGGAGGCGGCGCCGGCCGCGTCGCGGCCTCCGGGACGTTCATCTCCCGCGCCACCGGGTGAGCGTTGCCGGCCGGGTCCCAGATCACCGGGTCGCCGAAGCGCGACGCCGGGAACCGCAGTGCGGGCGGCAGGCTGGCGGGGTTGATGTGCACGATCTTGCCGCTGGCCCCCGTGATCTTCGCTGCGCGCGGCACCAGGGACGCCAGCAGCTCCCACTCCGCCGGCTCGATCAGGGCTTCGAGCCGGCGCGTGTCCGCGTCGGCGCTCGCCCACGACACCGGCGCCGCCCGGAACCGGGTCTGCCGGTCCGGCTCGGAGGAGTCGAAGCCGTATCCGATGCACGCGATCCGCTGCCCACGCTGCCAGCGAACGCGCTTACCCGGCGAGAATTCGAGAGCGGCGACGGCGAACGACGGCGGCACGGCATGTGTGCGTGACAGGTCCGCCAGCGCCAGCATGGTGACCTTGTCGTCCGCGACACCGACGACGATACCGGGCAGCACCGGGCCTCCGGCTGCCGCGAACGGCTCCCTCGCCTCGCCGCGGCCGGCGACGAGCGACAGCACGACGAACACGACCCCGAGGAAGGCCAGCACGCCGAGCGCGATGCCCCACCACGCGCCCGCGGTGAGGGCCCACGCGCCGAGCCCCGCCAGCACCAGGCCGATGACCATCGCCAGCCTCACCCCGGCCAGCCAGTCCTGGTAGACGCCCGACGCCTGCTTCATCCAGCGTTCGTCGACGGCCCAGCGTTGGTAACGGCGCGGGTCACTCGGTGGCAACGGAGCTATCACGGGGCCAGATCTTAGGCAGTGGACTGGTCCACACTGTTCCCGTACCCGGGCGGGAGCACCGTAGTCGGCCGTACCCAGCGACGTAACGCGTCGATCGTGCTCTCCGGTGAGGTGTTGAAGCAGAACCTGATCCCGGGCTGCGTCTCGGTGAGAACGTTGACGAGCCGTTCGAAGAGCAGGGTGTGTTCGGCCGCCATACGCACCCCTGCGCCGATCATGGCGACCTGGAACGTCGCCGGCTCGTAGGCGCGCACCATCGCCTCGGCCTCATCGGGCGCGGCGGGCAGCTGACAGGTCACGATGTCGAACCCGGCTTCCCGCAGGGTCGCCTCGCCCGCCTCGATGCGCGCGGTCAGCGTCGCCTCGTCCAGACCGGGATAGCGGCTGTAGTCGACCGCGCTGGGATGCAGACCGATCGACAGGACGGTGCTGCCCGTTCCGGCTACCACGGCACCTCCCCGGCACGGTCGAAGAAGTTACTCATAGTCGCGAACGATCCCATCCCGCCGGAGACCGTCACGATCCGGGGCCGGTCCGCGGCCTCGGCGCTCGACCTGCTGCGCGTCACCGGTACCGAACGGTTCACGCACTGAGGTCACGACTTCTGCCTCGTGGGAGCCCCTGCCACCCGGTCCATCGCCTGCTGCCAGCGGCCGCGCCGGTCCGCAGGGAAACGCGCCCGCGCCCGTTCGAGCTTCCGGGAACCGGGCGGGTAGCGCCGTCGTGCCCAGGCCGAGCGTGGTTTCGCGAGGCGTACTGCGGCGATCATGGCGACGAAGGACACCACGAGCCCGATCACCCCCGAGCTGATCTTGCCCTTGAGGATCGCCACCAGCGAGAAGCCCAGGTTCAGGGCGACGGTCGCCGCGAACGCGACCCGGCCTTCCCCCGCCGTGTCGTCGAACGGGCGGGCGCCCAGCACCAGCAGCAAGCCGAGCAGTGAGGCGATCAGCACGGCGTCGACGGACTTGCGGCCCTCCTCGGTCCAGTAGACGTCATCCAGGTGCAGCCACAGCGCGAACTCGTCCAGCGTCAGCGCCGCGCCCGCGCCGAACGCCGCCGCGAGCACCTGCAGCCACGGTGTTCCCGGCCGGTAGACGAACTCGACAAGACCCGCACCGAGCAGGAGAAAGATGCCGTACACGTGGTGGTGCACATGCACGCCACCGACCGAGGTGTCGCGGAACGGTCCCTTTCCGGAACGGATCAGCCGCACGATCGCCCTGGTCACCCCGAACGTGACGACGAACGCGGCGAACAGCCACAGCACCGCGCCGCTTGCCAGGTCGAACCTGAGGGTCACCTGCGTGTCCACACCGCTCCCCGTGTGCTCTGGGGTTCTCGAGCGTGTCGCGGGGCGAAGTCCGGCGAATAGAGCCGAAAGGCCCGCGAGCTGGACACTCGCTGTGCGCCGCCGACTCCGGGATACTTCGTGGGGGCAGGAGGGAGCCTCGCGTGGTGGGCACCTGGCAGTTCTGGGTCGACCGTGGTGGCACGTTCACCGACATCGTCGCGCGGCGTCCCGACGGGGAACTCGTGACGCACAAACTGCTGTCCGAGAACCCCGCCCGGTACCGCGACGCCGCCGTGGCGGGCATGCGCAGACTGCTCGGCATCGCGCAGGACGAACCGATCCCTGCCGATCGCGTCGACGCCGTCCGGATGGGCACGACGGTGGCGACCAACGCCCTGCTCGAACGTAACGGCGAGCGCACCGTTCTGATCATCACGAAAGGCTTCGGTGACGCGCTGCGGATCGCCTACCAGAACCGCCCGCGCATCTTCGATCGGCACATCGTGCTGCCGGAGATGCTGTACGAGCGCGTGATCGAGGTCGACGAGCGGATCACCGCCGAAGGAACCGTGCTGCGCCAACCCGATCTGGAGCATCTGGCGACCGAGTTGCGGCTGGCGTACGACGACGGTATCCGCGCCGTGGCGGTGGTGTGCCTGCACAGTCACCTCCATCCCGCCCACGAGCTCGAGATCGGAAAGCTGGCCGAGCAGCTCGGTTTCCCGCAGATCTCACTGTCGGCCGAGGTCAGCCCGCTGATGAAGCTGGTCCCGCGCGGGGACACCACCGTCGTCGACGCCTACCTCTCGCCCGTGCTACGTCGCTACGTCGAACAGGTCGCCGAGCAGATGTCCGGCGTGCGGCTGATGTTCATGCAGTCCAACGGCGGGCTCGCCGAGGCGCGCCACTTCCGCGGTAAGGACGCGATCCTGTCCGGCCCGGCAGGAGGAATCGTCGGCATGGTGCGCATGTCGGCGCTGGCGGGCTTCGACCACGTGATCGGATTCGATATGGGCGGTACGTCCACCGACGTGTCGCACTACGCGGGCGAGTTCGAGCGGGTGTTCACCACGGCCGTGGCCGGTGTGCGCCTGCGGGCGCCGATGCTCGACATCCACACGGTCGCGGCCGGGGGCGGGTCCATCCTGCACTTCGACGGCAGCCGGTACCGGGTCGGCCCGGACTCGGCAGGTGCGGTGCCGGGTCCGGCCTGCTATCGGGGCGGCGGCCCGTTGACCGTCACCGACGCCAACGTGATGCTGGGGCGCATCCAGCCTGCCCACTTTCCGTCGGTGTTCGGTGTGGGCGGGGACCAGCCGCTGGATCGGGAGCTGGTGCGGCGACGGTTCACGGAACTGGCCGAGGACATCCGTGTGCGCACCGGGGACGATCGCGCACCCGAGCAGGTCGCCGAAGGCTATCTGCGGATCGCGGTGGCGAACATGGCCAACGCGGTCAAGAAGATATCCGTCCAAAAGGGACATGACGTCACCGGGTACGTGCTCACCACCTTCGGTGGAGCCGGGGGACAGCACGCATGCGCGGTCGCCGACTCCCTCGGCATCCGCACGGTGCTCGTCCCCCCGCTGGCCGGGGTGCTCTCCGCATTGGGTATCGGGCTGGCCGACACCACCGCGATGCGGGCGCAGTCGGTGGTGACCACGCTCGAACCGGCGAGCATGGAACGGTTGGCCGAGGTGGCCGAGGCCCTCGACGATGCGGCCCGGGCCGAGCTGCTCGACGAAGGCATCCCGGCGGACCGGATTCGCGTCACCCGGCGCGCGCAGCTGCGTTACGACGGAACGGACACCGTCGTCGGCGTGCAGCTGGCAGCGTTCGAGGACATGGTGGCCGATTTCGAAGCCGGCTACCGCACGACGTACTCGTTTCTCATGGACCGGCCGTTGATCGTCGAGGCCGTCACGGTCGAGGCCACGGGGCTCACCGCGCAGCCGGACCTGTCCCGGCTCGCCGAGCCGGCCACCACCGGCGCCGAACCGGTCGACCACGTGCGCCTCTACACCGGAGGGTCGTGGCGCATGGCGCCCCTGCACCAGCGGGAACGCATGCGGCCCGGGGACACCGTGGCAGGCCCGGCGATCATCGCCGAGGCCAACGCCACCACAGTCGTGGACAGCGGGTGGCGGGCCATGCTGACACGGGACGGGCATCTGCTCGCCGAGCGTGTCGTCGCTCCCGGCGAGGGCGACGCCGGTACGGCGGCCGACCCGGTGCTGCTGGAGATCTTCAACAACCTGTTCATGTCGATTGCCGAGCAGATGGGCACCCGGCTGGAAGCGACGTCGCAGTCGGTGAACATCCGGGAGCGACTGGACTTCTCGTGCGCGCTGTTCGACCCGGATGGCAACCTGGTCGCCAACGCACCACACATTCCCGTGCATCTCGGCTCGATGGGCAGGAGCGTCAAGGAGGTCATCCGCCGCCGCGTGGGCCGGATGGAGCGCGGCGATGTCTACGCCGTCAACGATCCCTACCACGGGGGCACGCACCTTCCCGACATCACCGTCGTCACGCCGGTGTTCGACCAGGCGGGCAGCGACATCCTGTTCTATGTGGCCTCCCGCGGCCACCACGCCGAGATCGGCGGCATCACGCCCGGCTCGATGCCGGCCACCAGCCGGGAGATCCACGAGGAGGGCGTGCTGTTCGACAACTGGCTGCTCGTCGAGGACAGCCGGTTCCGCGAGCACGAGACCCGGCGCCTGCTCACCGAGGCGCGTTACCCCTCCCGCAACCCCGACACCAACCTCGCAGACCTGCGCGCGCAGGTCGCGGCCAACGCCAAAGGCGTCGACGAGGTCACCAGGATGATCGACCACTTCGGACTCGACGTCGTCCAGGCCTACATGCGGCATGTGCAGGACAACGCAGAGGAAGCCGTCCGCCGCGTCATCGGCACCCTCACCGATGGTGCCTGCCGCTACGAGATGGACTCCGGCGCGATCATCAACGTCGCGATCACCGTCGACCACCTCGCCCGCCGCGCGACCATCGACTTCACCGGCACCTCGCCCCAGCTGGACACCAACTTCAACGCGCCATCGTCGGTCGCCACCGCCGCGGTGCTCTACGTGTTCCGGACCCTGGTCGCCGACGACATCCCGCTCAACGACGGTTGCCTGCGCCCGTTGGCCGTCGTCATCCCGGAGGGCAGCATGCTCGCGCCCGTGTATCCGGCCGCCGTGGTCGCGGGCAATGTCGAGACCTCACAGGCCATCGTCGGCACCCTGTTCGCCGCCCTCGGTGTCCAGGCGGAGGGGAGCGGCACGATGAACAACGTCACCTTCGGCAACGACCGCCACCAGTACTACGAGACCCTCGGCTCCGGCTCAGGGGCTGGGAACGGGTTCGACGGCGTTTCCGTTGTGCAGACCCATATGACCAACTCCAGGCTCACCGATCCCGAAGTGCTCGAATGGCGTTTCCCTGTGCTGGTCGAGGAGTTCGGCATCCGGCACGGCAGCGGCGGAACCGGCCGGTGGCGCGGCGGCGACGGCGCCAGGCGCCGCATCCGGTTCCGGGAGCCCATGACCGCGAGCACGCTGTCCGGGCACCGGCGCGTCCCGCCCTATGGTCTCGCCGGCGGCGCACCTGGAGCCCTCGGCCACAACCGCATCCACCATCCCGATGGCAGCACCACCGAGCTCGCCGGCTCCGACTCCGCGGAGCTGCACCCCGGCGACATCCTGGAGATCGACACTCCCGGCGGCGGCGGATACGGCCGGCTCTGACGATCGGACCTGGCAGTCCGTGGCGTAGAGGCGCTGGATCGGCCGCGAGGGTCAGCGCGCGTGGCGAGGGTGCAGAGCGCGGTAATCGGCGGCGTTGCGGCGGGTGCTGGCCTGCTCGTCGCTGGTGAGCTCGCGGCGGACCTTCGCGGGGACCCCGGCGACGAGCGATCCCGGCGGGATCTTCGTGCCCTCCAGGATGACGGCGCCGGCCGCGACGAGTGAGCCGCGGCCGATGACAGCACCGTTGAGCACGATGGCGCCCATGCCGATGAGGGCGTCGTCCTCGACGGTGCAGCCGTGCAGTACCGCGCGGTGGCCAACGCTGACGCCCTCACCGATGGTGACCGGGAAGCCGGGATCGGCGTGGACGATCGTGCCGTCCTGGATGTTGCTGCCGGACCCGACGGTGATGCTGTCGACGTCGGCGCGGAGTACGGCGGTGTACCAGACGCTGGCTTCGGCGTGGATGGTGACTGCGCCGGCGAGCACCGCGTCCGGCGCGATCCACGCCGTGTGATGCACGTCGGGGGTGGAGCCGTCGATGGTTCGGATCATGGCCTTCCTCCGGTCACGTTCAGCTGGGCAGGATCGCGGCGGTCAAGCGAGCAGGGGCCCGCCGGCGACCACGATGCCGCAGTATGCCAGCAGCTGCAGTTGGAAGCGTTGCTCGTCGTTCACCTGGGCCTGGCGTGACTGCTCGATCCGCACGACGATCGCCGAAAGACCGTGCCCACATTCAGGCTCGCCAGCCGTCAACGACATCACCACCCACAACACCGAGACTGCTGCCGACAGCCGGTCTGTTATGACGCAAGCGCCACGGGATCTCGCGAGGTGGCGTGCTCCGGTTCCGGCCAGGCGTGGAAAGTGTTGCGGCGGGGTTCTTGTTCGGGGTCGATGTGTGGTGGTGGGATGTACCAGGGGATTCCGTTGATCATGCGGATTTCCCAGTTGCTGTGGTGCACCACCCGGTGGTGATGCTGGCAGACCAGGGTGAGATTGTCCAAAGTGGTCGGTCCACCGTTACTCCAGTGGACGATGTGGTGGGCCTGCGACCACTTGGCCTTACGATCACAGCCCGGAAAACTACAGCCCTTGTCCCGGTGGATCAGTGCCCGGCGGAGACTCCGGGGAACTGTGCGGGTCGTCCGCCCGACATCCAGGACCTCGCTGGCGGTACCGAACACCATGGGAGCGGCTTTCGCGTCGCAGGCCATCCGCCGGATCTGCCCGGCCGACAGCGCGAGGTGACCGTCCACGAGGCCCTGGCCGATCCCGGTGGTGAGCTGGTCCAGTGTGGCCGACACCAGCAGGGTGACCGGTTCTCCCGCTTCGGTGGGGGTGTCGGGGCATCGGGCGGCGAGGGCGAGGATGTCGGCGAAGGCGTCGCCGTAGCGTTCGTCCCGGCTGCGGAGGTCCGGTCCATCATCGCTGGACCGGGGAGCGGTTAACGGGGACAGGAGGTTGGCCAGCAGCGCGCCGGTTTCTTTGTCCAGCCCGAATGTTCCGGTGACGCCGTTGGCGGTTTCCCGGAAGTCCAGCCACCGTTTCGGCCGTATCAGGGTGTCATCTTTGGGCTCGGCGCCATCAGGGTCCAGGCGTTCCCGGATCTCCCGACCCAGCCTGGCGATGATCCGGGGTTCGCTTACCGTGGCCGCCTCGCAGAGAATCTTCTCCGCTGCGGCCCGGTCGTCGTCGGTAGTGTCAAGAGGTAGCTGGTAGATCGCCTTGTGGATCGCTTCCACGTGCTCAGGTCCGATCTTGCCGCTCTGCAAGGTGTCTGCGACGACAGGCAAGTCCGCCGCCACCGGCGCACCTGACGGTGTGACCGAGGGCAGCAACGCGCGGGCGTGGGCAACCATGCGCCGCGCATCAATCGGGTTGAGGTTGAACATCTCCCGTATCAACGCCCCGACACCGGAACAGTTCAGTTCGGCAGGCAGCCCACGCGCCTCGATCTCCGCGATGAACGCCAACTCCCGGGCATAGGACTCCCGACGGCCCTGCTCCAACCCCCGCAGGCCGTCCAGAAGTTCCTTATCCCCCAACGACATCGGGGAGATCACGCTCTCACGCACAAACACAGCCTACCACAAGACTCGAACATGTGTTCGACAAGTGGCGACAGCTGCGGCGGAGGTTTCAAGATGACGAGTCCTGTTCGGACCGCCTTGCGGACGCGGGTTTATCGACTCGACAAGGGGCCCACCTCGCGGCTCAGAAACCCTTTCCCGGGTTGAGAATCGCGCGCGGATCGAATGCCTGCTTGACCGCTCGGTACAACTCGAGGACATCCGCACCCACCTCGCGCGCAAGCCACTCACGTTTGAGGAGACCGACGCCGTGCTCGCCGGTGACCGTCCCGCCGAGCTCGAGAGCCAGCGCGAAGATCTCCTCCGCCGCCGCGGTCACCGATGCCGGTGGTTCGGCCGATTCGCGGTCGTAGGTGATGATCGGGTGGAGGTTGCCGTCGCCGGCATGCGCGAAGGTGTAGATGCCGACGCCGTGGTCCTGTGCGATCCCTTCAATCCGCACCACGGCGTCGGCCAGTCGCGACCGCGGTACGCAGATGTCCTCGATGACGGCCTTCCCCTCGGCCTCGATCGACGGCAGCGCGAGGCGCCGTGCCGCGAGCAGGGATTCGGCCGTCGCCGGATCTCCGGCCGTCCGCACCCACACCGCCGCCGGGGTGAACGCCGCCTCGACTGCCTCGATCTGCGCCGCGCTGCCCGGGCCATCGACCTGGGCGATCACCAGCGCCCCACCGTCGTGACTCAGCGTGCCGCCCTGGACGCGGTCGATCACCCCGAGGGTTGCGGCGTCCAACAGTTCCAGCAGGCTCGGTCGCACGCGGCGGCGCGTCAGCTCGACACATGCGTCGGCGGCGGCCCGCACCGTCGGGAACATCGCGGCGAGCGTGGCCACCCGTTCGGGCCGCGGCAGGAGCCGCAGCGTCGCACCGATCACGACGCCGAGTGTGCCCTCGGAGCCGACCAGCAACGACGTAAGATCCAGGCCGGCCACACCTTTCGCAGTGCGGCGGCCGGTGCGGATTCGCCGTCCGTCGGCGAGAACCACGTCCAGTCCGAGCACGGCGTCGCGGGTCACGCCGTACTTGACGCAGTGCATGCCGCCCGCGTTCGTCGCGATGTTGCCGCCGATCGTGGAGATCTCCGCACTGGCGGGGTCGGGGGTGTACAACAGCCCGTACGCGGCCGCCGCATGGTCGAGGTCGGCGGTGACGACCCCGGCCTGCACCTCGGCGATCTGGTCGACGGGGTCGATGCGCTCGATCGCGTTGAGAGCGCTGAGGTCGAGCACGATGCCGCCCACCGGCACCGCGCCGCCCGCAAGACCGGTACCGGCGCCACGAGGCACGACCGGCACGCCGCGCGCGTGCGCCCACCGGAGAACGTCCTGGACCTCCTCGGTGGACTGGGCGATGACGATGGCGTCCGGCTCGCCGGTGGCTCCGGAGCGGTCGGCGCGGCGCGGGGCGAGCAGCTCCGGCGCCGTGACGGCCCGGGCAGGGAGATCACGGGTCACCGGGCGTCGGCGGTCCGCACGATTGGCGGCAGGACGGAGTCGAGCCGAAGGCTCTCCAGGAACAACACGATCGTCGCCGCCACCGAGCGGTGGCTGACGTCGTTGAGCACGTCGTGCCGGGCACCGACGACGAGCGCGACACGCGCGGTCGGGCTGGTGTGGAACGGGGCGAAGGCGTCCTCGCTCGCGGTCAGCGGATCCGCGCTGCCGTGCAGCACGAGCGTCGGGACGGCGGGCGGCCGTACCGGACTGAGATCGGTGCCGTTCCCGAGCGCCCCTCGCTCGAACCCGGCGTCATCCGTGAGCACGCGGCGGTGCGCCGGACACGCGGTGCGGGCGTCGAGCTCGGCCTCCCACGAGTCGATCCGGTGCGCGGAGGGCGACGGCAGACCAGCGAGCACCACAGCGTCCACGCCAGCGTGCTCGTGGGCGAGGTGCGCGGCGAGCACGGCGCCGGAGTCGCTGCCGACGAGGACACGGGGCGCCGGGAGGGAGTCGTCGCCGAGTAACTCCTCGACGCGAGCGCGGGCGGCCGTCTCGACGATCCGGACACGGTAGGCGTCCGCGGCGAGCCTGCGGCCGAACCGCGCGTACGACGCGGCCGTCTCGCCACGTCCGGTGAGCACGATCAGTGTGCCGCGCGGGGCGATCCCGTCGGGCTCGTTCCACGCGTCCCGCGTGGTGACGGCGGTGAGAACACTCATGCCATCAGCATGTGCGGTGGCGACGCCGACCGTCCAACATGGATCGATGATGGTAATCCATGGTGGTTCGTGATCGGTCGGTGAACCACATCGTGAGACGTGCCGAACCCGTGCCGTGGTCTGCCTAGGGTTTTCGTCATGGCTACGTCGTTGGAACTCGACCACCTGCGCACACTGGTCGCGATCGCCGAGTGCGGCGGGTTCAGCAAGGCCGCCGCCGCATTGCACATCAGTCAGCCCGCGCTGAGCCAGCACGTGCGGCTGCTCGAACGCGGGCTCAAGCGCAAGTTGTTCGTCAAGGACGGCCGTGGCATGCGGTTCACGCCGGAGGGCGAGCGGGTGCTCAGCGAAGCACGGCAGATTCTTGCTGTCCACGACGAGGCTCTCGCGCGGCTGCGGGTGCGGCCCGAGCAGACGATCGTCGTGGGTTCGAGCGAACACAGCGCAGAACAACTGTTGCCCGAGCTGATCCGGGCGCTCAATGCGGCGTTTCCCGGCGCGCAGACCCGCTTCGAGATCGGCCGCTCGACACAACTGGCCGACTCGGTCGCCAAGGGTGTGGTCGACTTCGCCGTGATCCTGGCCTCGCGCGGGAACGAGGGCGGGCGCGAGATCGGCCGGTTCCCGTTGTCGTGGTGGGCTTCCCCGGACTGGCAACCACCAGCGGAGCGGGACAGCGTCCCGCTCGTGGCATTCGAGGAGCCGTGTGCGCTGCGGGAGCGGGCGCTGGCGGCTTTGAGTACCGAGGGTTACCGCGTCACGGTGGCCGGGCAGTCGACGACGCTCGAAGGAGTGCTGGCCGGTGTGCGGGCCGGGCTGGGTGTCGCGCTGCTGCCGAGCATCGGCGGCGCCCCGGCGGGGCTCGTGGCGCGGGACGAGCTCCCCGCCGTGGGGACCGCCGGGGTGAACCTGCTGGCGCGCCAGGGCCTCGACCCGGAGGTGGAACTGACCGCGCTCGAAGCGGGCGAGGCGTTCCTCGCCGCCGCGGGCACCGGTCGCCGAGTGATCGGCGGCGATGAAGTTCCCCGATGACGAATCCGGATTGGACCGCGGGTTGTCCCGTTGCCTACGGTGCAGACATGACCGTTCTCATCGAGGCCACCGAACTGGCTCGCCGCATCGACCGTGGCGAGGAGATCGTCCTGCTCGACGTCCGGTGGAAGCTCGGTGATCCGCACGGCCGCGACCACTACCGTGCCGGTCACCTGCCCGGCGCCGTCTTCGTCGACCTCGACACGGAACTGGCCGCGCACGGCGCGCCGACAGACGGTCGGCACCCGCTGCCCGAGCCCGAGGCGCTGCAGGCCGCCGCACGCCGCTGGGGCCTGCGCGCCGGCGGTACCGTCGTCGCCTACGACGCCGATGGAGGGCTCGCGGCCGCGCGCGCCTGGTGGTTGCTGCGCTGGGCAGGTCTTGCCGACGTTGTGCTGCTCGACGGTGGGCTCCCCGCGTGGGCGGCGGCGGGGTTCGGCCTCGAGACCGGCGAGGTCACCCCTGAGCCGGGTGACGTCGCGCTCGGGTCCGGCCTGCTCCCGACGCTCGACGTCGGCGATGTTCTCGCCGCGGGCCGGTCGGGCGTGCTGCTCGACGCGAGGGCAGCGGAGCGCTACCGCGGGGAGGTCGAGCCGGTTGATCCGCACGCCGGGCACATTCCCGGTGCGGTGAGTGCCCCGACCGGCGAGAACCTCGCCGCGGACGGCCGTTTCCTGCCCGCCGAGGTGCTCCGCCGCCGGTTCGCCGAGCTGGGCGTCACCGACGACGTTCCGGTCGCCGTCTACTGCGGCTCGGGGGTCACCGCGGCACATCAGATCGCCGCCCTTCGGATCGCCGGCTTCGACGCCACGCTGTATCCCGGCTCGTGGTCGCAGTGGAGCAACCACGAGGACCTGCCGCGCGCCACCGGCGCCAGCTGACCGGTCCCCGTGGTCAGGCGAGCGCACCGCGGTGGGTGGCCTGCAGCGAACCGCGCTGCCCGGTGCTGGCACGGTGTGTCAGCTCGGAACGCACCAGCGGCAGGACGTACCGGCCGTAGTCGATGAGGTCGTTGAGGTTGTCGTAGCCACGGATCGACACCAGTGACGCGCCCAGGTCGATGTAGTCGAGGATCGCGGCGGCGACGGTCTCCGGGCTGCCCACGAGTGCGGTCGCGGCACCCTGCCCATTCGTCGCACTCGCCGTTCGCGTCCACAGTGCACGGTCATAGATCTCCTGGCGTCCGGCGAACTCCAGCGCACGCTGGGAGCCGACGTTCTGCGGACGTTCCCCCGGACCGGCCAGGCCCTTACGGAAGTACGAGCCCTCCCGGTAGGTGATCCCGATCCGCTCGACGTAGCCGCGGGCCTTCTCCCAGGCGAGCTCGTCGGTCGGTGCGATGATCGGGCGGAACGTCACCCAGAACCGGGGGACGCTCGTGCGGCCCGCGTCGGCGGCGATCCGGGTGACGCGCGCGATCTGCGTGGTGATGGCGTCCAGCGGTTCGCCCCAGAAGCTGAAGATGTCGGCCTGGCGTCCGCCGATCTCGAACGCCGGATCGGACTGGCCACCGATCGAGATCGGCAGGGGAGCGCCGGTGTAGGTCGCAAGCCCCGGGCCGAAGTCGTCGAAGGTGTAGAACTCGCCGTGGTGACTGAACGGCTCGCGTTCGGTCCAGGCACGCCGCAGGAGGTCCAGGTACTCGGCCGTGCGTGCGTATCTCCGGTCCTTCGGCAGGTAGTCGCCTTGCCGTGCCTGTTCGGCGTCGTTGCCGCCGGAGATGAGGTGGACCACCGCACGTCCTTCGGTGAGCTGGTCCAGCGTCGCCAGCTGCTGGGCGGCGACCAGGGGGAAGACCGTGTTCGGGCGCAGCGCGACAATGGGCTTGAGCCGTTCGGTGAGCTGCCCGACCGCGGCGGCCAGGATGAACGAGTCCGCAGCCGACGATCCGTAGGGCAGCAGCGTGTAGTCGAAGCCCGCGTCCTCGAGCGCCCGGACGTACCGGCGGAAGTACGGCACGTCCACGGTGCGCGATCGGGTGGGCACGAGCTCGGTCGCGGGATTCGGGTGGATCTGGCTGATGAACTCGACCCGCGGCGATGCGGTGGCCGGGATCGCGGTGCCGAGGTCTGTGGTTGTCATGTGGAGGCTCCTTCGTGGGTTGGTGCGGGGGAAGCGAGCTGAGCGGCGAGTGCGGCGACCTCGTCGACGGTCCGCGTGCCTGGCGGCTCGCCGGCCGCGGCGGAGCGGGCGAGCACGCGCTGCACTGCCGCGTTGAACGGCGCGGCCAGGCCGGCGCGCCGCGCCTGCAGCACGATCTCGCCGTTGAGGTAGTCCACCTCGCTGCTCGTGCCTCGGACGAAGCTCTGCCAGGTCGACTGCCGGCCCGGCCGGTGGCCGTTGCCGGGGTCGACGGCAGCCAACTCCGGGTCGAAGCGACGCTCAGTGCTGGGATCGGCGAAGGTGTAGCCGGCGCCGGTGAGCACCGTGCGTGCTTCGGCGACCAGGTGCGCGCCCAGCGCTGCGAGGTCATCGGCGTTCCCGGCGAGTACCTCGATTGCGTTCGTGACGTTGTGCAGCAGTTTCCAGGACTTCCAGCGTTCGATGTCGTCGACCGCCTGAGTCAGCCACCCCGCGGCGTCGAGGTCGGCGGCGAGCTCGTGCGTGAGGCGGTATGCGGCGTCACCGGCCTGGGCCGCGGGCCAGGGGCCGAGCAGGAGCTGGCCGAGGCGCGGCGCGTTCGTCACCTGGACCTCGCCGGGCACGAGATGCCGCGCGGCCACCAGCGTCGTGGCGCCGATGACCGTGCGGAGGTAGCGGCTCGCGAGCTGCTCGCTCACCAGTCCGTTCTGCGGGGTGACGACGGGAAGGTCGGCGACGGTACCGCCGCCGGAAGCCAGCGGCCGCCAGAACCACTGCTCGAGCGTGGGGACGACGTGCTGGGCCTTGGTCGCGAGGACGAGCACGTCGCCGCCGCGTGGTGCCACGTCGTCCGGCCCTGAGGCGACGGGAAGGCGGACCGTGCGTTGTTCAGCGGGACGGGCGAACCGCACGCCGCCGGCGGCGATCGTCTCGTAGGCCGTGCCGCGCGCGACGAGGACGACCTCGTGGCCCGCGTCGTGCAGGCTGACCGCGAGAGCAGTCCCCACCGCGCCTGCGCCGATCACCACATAGCGCTGTGCCTGGTTGTTCATGACAGACCCTCTGCCTCGCGCAGCGTGAAGTACGGTTCGAAATGCGCGCGGGCGACCTGCGGTGTCAGTGTCCAACGCTTCACGATCTCCGGGGCGAGCACCGGGCGGCCCTCGACGCCCAGTAGCGCCAGATTGGCCTGCGCGGCCCGTTCGGCGGCGATCAGGTAGAACGCCGCCGCCCCGACGGATTCGCCGAGCGTGACGAATCCGTGTCCCTGCTGCAGGATCACCCGGCGGCCGGCCACCGCGTGCTCGACGGGCAGCGAACCTCCGTCGATGCCGAACAGGTGGGTGGTCAGGCCCTGCAGCTCGGTGACGAGTGCGCTGTCGGTCGTGACGGCGTCGAGCGGGCGACCGAGGTTGGACCAGACGAAGCCGTGCCGTGTGTGCAGGTGCACGACCACCTCGGCCGCGGGTACCTGCCGGTGCAGCGCGAGGTTGCCGGCGAAACCGTTGATGCCGTGGGGCGAGGAGCCGGGCACGATCTCGCCGTCGCCGTCGACCAGAACGAGATCGGCTGGGGTGACGGCGCCGAGAGAGACCCCGAAGGGGTTGACCCAGTAGTGCCCGGGGAACTCGGGTGCGCGCCCCGAGACGTGGCCGTTGAAGCCGAACTCGTAACCGAGTCGCTCGAAGGTTCGCAGCGCAGCGGCCAGCTCCCAGCGGACATCGCGGTCGCGCACGGCGGGCAGGGATGGTGCGGTGACGGAAGCGGTGGACGTCATCGTTGCTCCATTCAGGACAGGGTGAGGCCGAGATTGCCGCGCAATGTCGGATGTTCGTAGTCGGTCCGGACGAGCCCGCGCCGCCGCAGTTCGGGGACGAGATGCTCGGTCAGCGCTTCGAGGCCGTTGGGATAGTCCTGGAAGAAACCCAGGAAGTTGAAGCCGTCGGCGGTGCCGCCCTCGAACCGCTCCTGAAGCAGATCGGCGATGCGTTCCACCGACCCGATCGGGAACCAGTGGCCCGCGGCGCTCGCGTGGTAGAGCACGACGTCCCGAACTGTGCGCAGCTGACCGGTGCGGATGAGGTGCAGCAGCACGCCGTAGCGGGAACGCCGGCCCTCGACCGTCTCCTCGGCGGGCAGGCGTTCCACCGGTACAGGGGCATCGGGGTCGAGACCGGCGAAGTCGACGCCGCCGAACTGCTGCGCGAGTGACGCGCGGCTGGCCGTGAAGTCGAAGTGTTCGTGCGAGTCGCTCCAGATGCGGTGAGCCTCCTCGTCGGTCGATCCGATGACCGGGGCGACGCCGGGCAGGATCTTGACCGACTCCGGCCGCCGGCCAGCCGCGACCGCTCGCTGTTTGAGGTCGGCGTACAGGGCCCGCGACGGTTCCAACTCGGTGAGCCCCGTGGTGAAGACGAGGTCGGCGTAGCCTGCGCCGAGCGTCTTGCCCGCCTCGGACGAGCCGGCCTGTGCGATGATCGGGCGGCCCTGCGGGCTGCGGGGGACGTTGAGCGGTCCGCGCACCTGAAACCGCTCGCTGTTCCAGTCGACGCGGTGCACGCGTGCCGGGTCCACGAAGAGGTTCCGGTCATGGTCGGCGACGATCGCGCCGGGGTCCCAGCTCTCCCACAGCGCCGTGACGAGCTGGACGTACTCGGTCGCGATCGCGTACCGCTCGTCGTGGGGCGGCAGTGCGATGCCGAAGTTCTCGCCGCCCCAGGCCGAGGTCACCAGGTTCCAACCCGCACGTCCGCCGGAGATCTGGTCAAGGGAGGCGATCTGCCTGGCGAGGTTGAACGGCTCGGTGAACGACGTCGAGACCGAGCCGATCAGTCCGATGTGGTCGGTCACGGCGGCGAGCGCGCTGAGCAGCGTCACCGGTTCGAGTCCCGGCTGCGGTGACCGCTCGCTCGTCGCTACGGTATCGGCGAGGAAGAGGGTGTCGAATTTCGCGGCCTCGGCCTTGCGGGCCAGGTCCGCGTAGAACGCGAGATCGGCGACCTCCTTCGCGCGGCTCCACGGTTGCCGCCAGGTGCGCGGAACGCCGCCCAAAAGCAGGCCGAGTGCTAAACGACGTGTCACGAAGCCATCTCCCGCAGCCGTGGATCGTGGGGTGCCGGTCGTGTATCGGCGATGGGGTGGACCTCCACAAAGCCCCGGTAAGTCGACAGTTCCACCTCGAGCCCGTAGACCCGCTCGATCAGCTCGCTGTCATAGACCTCGGACGGCTCCCCGGCGGCGAGCACGTTTCCGTGGTGGAGGAAGACGACCCGGTCGCAGAAGCGCGCCGCCTGGTTCAGGTCGTGCATCGCGATCACGGCGGCGACCCCGTTGCCGGTCGCGACCGCTCGGGCGAGGTTGAGGGTCTGCCACTGGTAGCGCAGGTCCAGTGCCGATGTCGGCTCGTCGAGCAGCAGGATGGTCGGGTCCTGGGCGATCGCCCGTGCGATGAGCACGCGCTGCGCCTGGCCACCGGACAGCTCGGTGACGGTGCGGCCGGTGAGCTCCCCGAGGCCGAGCAGCTCGATCGCCTGGTCGACGTGGTACCAGTCCTCGGCGCGTGGTTTCGTGCCGAAGTAGGGGGTACGCCCGAGCAACACCGCCTCACGGACGTCGAGGGAGAAGGTGAGTCTGATCGCCTGTGGAACGTATGCCACGAGTTTGGCCAGCTCGCGCCGTGGCAGCGTGCCGAGATCGGTCGTCTCGTTCCAGCGCATGGTGCCGTGCGCGGGGCGGTTGATGCCGGCCACGGTCTTGATGAGCGTCGACTTGCCCGAGCCGTTCTGGCCGAGGAGGCCGACGATTTCGCCGGGACGGACGTCCAGGTCGACCGAGTTCAGCACCGTGCGATGACGGCCGTAGCCGACCTCGAGGTCACGGATCTGGAGACTCATGCGAGTGCCTTTCGCCGGGACAGGATGAGGTAGATGAAGATCGGCGCGCCGATGATGGCGTCGATGATCCCGACGGGGATCACCGCGGGGTTGAGCACGAGCCGTCCCACCGAGTCCGCAACGACGAGCAGCAGCGCGCCGGTGACGGCGGAGAACGGGATGAGAAACCGGTGGTTCGGGCCGATGATGAGGCGAGCGATGTGCGGTCCGACGAGCCCGACGAATCCGATGATCCCGGTGAAGCTGATGGTGACGGCGGTGAGTACTGCCGCAACCGCGATCACCTGCAGGCGCACGCGGGTGACGGGCACGCCGAGGGTTTTCGCCGCGTCGTCGCCGGCGAAGGCGATGGCGTTGAGGGCGCCGCTGCGCAGCTGAAGGTATGGGTAGGTCAGCGCGAGCAGGATCGCCAGGATGTAGACCTGGTACCAGACCGAGCCGTTCACCGACCCCCACGTCCAGCGGACGATCGAGGCGAGCACCTCGTCATCGGCGAAGTACTGCAGGCCGGCGGTGAGCGCGCTGAACAGCTGGGTGAGGGCGATGCCGAGCAGGATCAGCGTGGTCGACTCCAGCCGCTTGGCCGACGCGAGCGTGAGGACGACGATGGTGTTGAGGATCGCGGCCACCAGGGCGCCGACGATGAGTGTGACGCCGGAGCTCGTCGCCGAGGCGCCGAAGACGATGATCGACACGGACGCGCCGAATGCGGCGGCTGGCGCGATGCCGAGCGTGTACGGGCTGACGAGCGGATTGCGCA